>CANSTH010000007.1 GCA_947649875.1 uncultured Parvibacter sp.
GCAGTGGCTTGTTTTTGCGGATGTCCAAAAGCTGGAGCAACGTGACCGCTCCCGCCACAAGCGCCTCAGCGGCACCGGGAATGAGCCTTAGGCCAAACTGCAAAATGGCATTGACAAGCAGCGCAGCAAACACGAACACAATCGCAGTTTGCATCGAAGCGCCCCGCGCCCGTTGTAGCCAGCAAGAGACAACAACCACCGTGGCAACGGCCAAGGGTATGCAAAGCCAAAAACGTACCTCCTCGGTACAAAGCCCCAAACTTCCCAGTGTTCCCATAGAGAAAAGAGAAGCAGCCTCAAACAAGACTGCGGCAACAGCAATTCGCCCGTGCACCTTTTCGGAGAAGTGGAAGCGACCGCGATGCAGGGCCAAAAGAAGAATGAGCAAGGGCAACAAGGTAACCAGGGAGGTGCCGTCCGCCAGCAACGTGCTTCGCGGCCCGCAAATATCGCCATTCGTCGCAATGGGCCATCCTATGTAGGCAATAGCCAAGCCAAGGGAATTTTTGCCCAGTGCAAGCCAACGATCAAATACATGCCCAATATGCGAGCCCATTGTTTTTTCGCCGACGCCCAAAGTCACCCCCCAACCCCTTTGAATACAAACCCGAATGACTCTACCACAAGCGCAAAACCCTGTGTCATCTGTTTTGGTGGAATTACATTCCCGATTTTTACCTGCGGAAATATTTGAAAAACTCATCTGAAGCAGACTACAAGCACGCTTTTTCATCCCCCAAGATAGAAAACACACTGGCGAAGGCATGAAGCAAATTGCCGAGCCAAGGGGAACCAAGGGAGGGGGAGAGAAGTCTATGGACGACGCTACCGTACTGCGCACGCTGGCTCTTGGGTTCATGCCCGACACAAGCGAGGCATGGGAACGCGTGCAGGCGCCAGGACATTGGACGCCGTTCATCGATGGCCTTCGGAGGCTTGTGGGAGACAGCCGTCCTCTAGGCTCTGAAATCATCCCCTATAACAACCGCCCCAAAACCCCCTTGCAAGAGGTGCTGGCGGAAGCCGAGCTGCAAGCGCTGTTCGCCCCACCTGGCCCGTGCGCTATGAAGGAGTTCGCGCAACGCCATTTTGTGGGTGGCCTGCCCTGTTCCGCCGTGCCAGTGGAATCGCTGTATGTCCCCTGGGCGCCGCAAGGAAGCCCCTCCCTTATCCACGGGAAAGGCCATTATCAGTCCACCAGTTCTCTCATTATGCGCGACCTGCTCGCCGGATTGGGGCTGGAGCCTCCTGCGGCGCTTGCTTCATATCCGGATCACCTGTCGATCCAGCTGGAAGTGCTGGCCTATTTAGCGGAGCAGCGGCTCTGCCGAGAGGCCGATGACTTCTTGCAAAAACGGTTCGGCTGGCTTTCGGAGTATCGGGGGCGCTTGGTCGCGCTGGGCAAAGAGGGCCGTTTTCACTTGGCCCTCGTGGATGCCGTGTTGGCAATCCGGGCTCAGCGCGCTCGCGAGTGCTGAGGGGCGCATCGGCGCTTGCCTTCGGCTTCGCAAAGGAAATCTAAGGGGAGATATCAGGAGACGAGAGGAGAAGAGATGTCAGAAAGCACCATCACAAGGCGAGGCTTTCTCAAACAGGGCGCCGTAGCTGCCGCTGCTGCCGGAACCGTGGGCGGCCTCATAAGTTACGATGCCTGGAGCAAGGCCTACGCCGCAGCAGACAGCCAGCAGGAGGTGAAAAAAGTTCACTCGCTGTGCAACTCGTGCTCGTCAAAGTGCGGGTTCACCGCCCACGTAAAAAATGGCCGTGTGGGAACTATGACAGGCGATGACGAGCATCCCTACTGCGAGGGCACGTTGTGCGCCCGCGGATATGGCTATGCGGCCGTAGCGTATTCGGAAGATCGGCTGACCCATCCGCTGAAGCGCATCGGCGAAGGGGAGTTCGAGGCTATTAGCTGGGACGACGCCCTTACCGAAATCGGCGACAAGATAAAGGCGATAGTGGCCCAGGACGGCCCGGAGGCCCTTGCCCTCATCATGGACCCGCGCCCATCCGGCAGCTATTACACCAAGCGCTTCATGGCGGCGCTCGGCAGCCCCAACACCTACACCCATGGCGTGGCCTGCAATCTCGCAAAAACGTCGGGCATGACCCAGGCGCTGGGCGCTGGCGACTTCACCAGCGATGTAGCCAATAGCAAAATGGTCATCTTCATCGGGCGCAGTTATGCCGATGGCCTTCGCCCCGGTTCTCTGCATTCACTGCAGAAGGGATACCAAAACGGCTCGCATATTGTGATGATAGACCCCCGCATGAACAACAGCTGCACGTATGCCACCGAGTGGATTCCCATCCGCCCCGCCACCGACCTGGCCCTCATCCTTGCCATGGCAAACGTGCTGGTTGCAGAAGACCTCTACGACCACGATTACGTTGACAACTACACAGTTGGATTTGAGGACTGGGCGTCCCGCCTGCCCGAATACACGCCCGAGTGGGCCGAAGAGAAGACAGGCATTCCCGCCGACACCATCGTTCGCCTTGCCCGCGAGATGGCCGCAGCCGCCCCGCAAGCATCTATCGAGCAGGGATGGCGGGCAGCCACCGGATGCTCTCACCAGAACTCCGGCGAGACCGCTCGCGCCATCTGTCTGTTCAACACGCTTCTGGGCTGCTGGGGCGTTGAAGGCGGCGCCTACTTCCCTCCCAGCGTGAGCGTGGGCAAGCTGGAAGACCCCCGCTTCGCCGCTCCGCCCAAGGTGGAGGCGAAAATTGCCGGATCGAAGGAATACCCGTTGGCTGTCGGCAGCATGGGGGTGGCAACGCATGCGGTTCAGCAGGCGGGAGAGGGCAACATCAAAGGCCTCATCTTCTACCAGTCCAATTGTGTGGGCGGCTACTCGAATCCCGCGCAGCTGGCCGAGTGGACGAAAGCCGCCGATTTATCGGTGGCCATCGACGTGCAGATGACCGAGACGTGCAAGGCTTGCCAGTACGTCCTGCCCGACACAAGCTACCTTGAGCGCCTCGAGGTGCCCGAGTTCGTGGGCGGCAAGATTCCGGTGGTGGCCCTGCGCGACCGCGTGCTGGAGAAGATACATCCGGAAACGCGCCCCGTGGACGAGATTTTCACCGGCCTTGCCAAGGCCTGCGGCGTGGGCCAGTACTTCGACTTCACCGTGGACGAGCTGGCAGACGCCCAGCTGAAAACCGTGGGGCTGTCTTTGGCGCAGCTGCAAGAAGAGGGCATTCACGCCTTCTCCGAAAAGGCTTGGAAGCCGCAGCTGAAAACGGAGTGGAAAACCAAATCCGGCAAAGTGGAATTCACCAGCGAAGCCTGCGAGAAAGCCGGGTTCACCCCTTCCCCCACCTGGGTGGAGCCGCTTGTCATGCCGAAAGAGGGTCAGTTCCGCCTGGTGGGCGGCAAGCAGACCATCCACACTCACACCCAAACGGCAAACATCGCGCCGCTCATGGAGATCTCGAAGCAGTACAGCCTTGAGCGTCCTTGGCTGAATGCCGGCGTTGCCAAGCAGATGGGCATCGAGGATGGCGACGAGATTGAGATCAGCTCGGAGATGTTTACCGGCCGTACCCGCGTGAAGGTAACCGAGCGCATCGAGCCCACTTCACTTTACTTGCCCAGCCATTACGGACGCATGATTCCCGAACAGCACGTTTCCTACAACGTGGGCCTCAGCCAAATGGACTTCGTGCCCTTCCACATCGAGCCGGGCTATGGGGGAACGATGGCACAGGAAGTCATTGTGACGATTAAGAAAGTAGGTGCATGATGACCCGCTACGGCATGCTCATCGACACAACGAACTGCATTGGCTGCTTTGCCTGCCGCACGGCATGCCAACGGCAAAACGGGCTAGCGGCCAACATCGACTACATTCGCTACGAAGACCGCGAAACGGGCACCTTTCCCAACGTGGGGTTTGAAGTCATCCCCATCCAGTGCATGCATTGCGAAGACGCCCCTTGCGTGAGCGTGTGCCCAACGGGCGCATCCTATATCGACGAAACGGGCACCGTGCGCGTTGACGAGCAGAAATGCATCGGCTGCAAATATTGCATGGCCGCATGCCCTTATCTGGTACGCGTGCACAATCCGGAAACGGGCGCTGTGGAAAAGTGCAAGTTCTGCGCTGCGGAGTCTTTCGAAGGCCGCGGGGAAACGTGCAGCTGCGTGGAGGCCTGCGTGACCGGATGCCGCATCTTCGGCGACCTGGATGACCCAGACAGCGATCTGAACAAAGCCATTGCCGAGCGCAATGCACTGCCCATTGCCGGAGACCGCACCAAAGCAAAAATCTTCTACGTGAGGTGAGAATATGACTTACGAACCTATCTGGGGCTCTATCATTGCTTGGTATCTGTTCCTCGCCGGCTTGGGGGCCGGAGCCTTTGCCACCTCGGCATTCTTGAGCTGGAGGCACCCCGAAGCGGTGACCATGCGCAAAATAGGCCACCTCATTGCCCCTATTGCCGTTGGCATCGGATTGGTGCTCCTCATGGTGGATGCCGAAGCGGGGTTTGCCAACCCGCAACGTTTCTTCCTGCTGCTGGGCAACTTCGGATCGGTCATGAGCTGGGGCGTTGTGTTCCTGAGCGTGTTCATGGTGGTAGCCCTTGCGGCACTGGTGCTTGACTTTCTCAAGCGTCCGGTGCCCGGCTGGCTGGAAAACGCTGGTGCCGTGCTGGCCCTCTGCGTTGCCGTGTACACCGGCGCCCTTCTGGGAGTTTGCCAAACGTTTCCGCTGTGGAACAACGCACTGCTGCCCATCCTGTTCCTGGTTTCGGCGCTCTCGACAGGTGCCGCCAGCGTTCTGGCCACTTCAATTATTCGCCATGGCGAGGAATTCAACCGCGTGGGCGTGCTGAAGAAGTTCCATTTCTGCCTGCCCATCATCGAGCTTCTGCTTGTCATGTCTCTGCTGTTCATCACGCAATCTAACTCGGAGGCGGGCTGGGCTTCGGTGATGGCGCTCGTCAGCGGCAAATATGCGTTGGCATTCTGGTTGGGGCTGGTATTCGTTGGCCTGGTGGGGCCCACCATCCTGGAAGTCTGGCTGCTCTTCTTCTCGGCAAAAGAATTTGAGGAGAGCCGCCTGGCCCATTGGCTGAGCTTTCTTTCGGACGCGGGCGTCATGGTGGGCGGCTTCCTGCTGCGCTATCTCATAGT
The DNA here is from genome assembly GCA_947649875.1 of uncultured Parvibacter sp. GTDB lineage: Bacteria > Actinomycetota > Coriobacteriia > Coriobacteriales > Eggerthellaceae > Parvibacter. Next base: position 5,153 of record CANSTH010000007.1, read on the forward strand.
TGTGGCAGCGCTTCCCCTTCCGGTAGCGGTTCCCCTGTTCTAGCCGAAAGAATTAACCTTCTTCGTAACGGCGGCTTGCCTTAACGTTCTCGCATCGACGGTTTGTGACAGCTTTCACCCTCCCCTCGCATCGGCAGCTTGCCGCCCGGCCCCCATCGCAATATAGCGCGATGGGGGCTTTTTCAGGGGTAACTATTCCCCGAACTGCATGCGGTAGTAGCGGGCGTAGGTGCCGCCGGCTGCCAGCAGCTGATCGTGGGTGCCCTGCTCCACCACGCGGCCTTCTTCCACCACGGCAATCAAATCGGCCCCGCGGATGGTGGACAGGCGGTGGGCGATGATGACCGTAGTACGCCCTTCGGACAGCTGCGCCAGCGATGCCTGAATAGCCCGCTCGCTCTCGTTGTCTAGGGCGCTGGTGGCTTCGTCCAAAATGAGGATGCGAGGGTTGCGCAAGAACACACGGGCAATGGCGATGCGCTGCTTTTGACCGCCGGAGAGACGCGCGCCCCGCTCCCCCACCAGCGTGTCGAAACCGTAGGGAAGCCCCTTGATGAACTCCAGCGCGTTGGCCTTGCGGGCCGCCTCCACAATCTCCTCGTCGGTGGCGCCGGCGCGACCGTAAGCGATGTTATCGCGCACCGTGCCGCCGAACAGGTACACGTCTTGCTGCACGATGCCAATGGCCGCCCGCAGCGACTCCACTGTAACGTCGCGCACGTCGATGCCGTCCACCAGCACCGCACCGCCATCAACGTCGTAGAAACGCGGCAACAGCGAGCACGTGGTGGTTTTGCCGCCGCCAGAGGGCCCCACCAGGGCCACCGTCGAACCGGCCGGGATGTCCAGCGAGAGCCCCCGAAGCACCGGCTCTTCCTTGTCGTAAGCGAAGGTGACGTCGCGATACTCCACGTGGCCGCGCACATCGGCCGCACCAGAGGCCGCAGCACCGGGGGAAGGCATGATGGCTCCTGCAGCCGCGTTACCTTCCGCGGCAGCAATCGCCACTTCCCCGTCTTTCGCGGCCACCGCGCCCTCAGCTGTGCTAGCCCCGCAAGCCTCCGCTCGCTGCTGCTCTGCCTGCTCCAGCGTGGGAGCGCCGGGGCGGTTGGCCACATCGGGGTGCTCGTCCAACACTTCCATGAATCGGCGAAACCCTGCGTAGCCCTTCTGCAGCGTCTCGGTGAAATTGATCAGCTGCTCCACCGGCGAGATGAAAATGCCAATGTAGAGCGCATAGATGGCGAGGTCGGTGACGGCCAGCGTGCCTTGGGCCACGAAGTAGCCGCCACCCACGATGGTCACCGTGTACAACACGCCCATGAACAGGGAATTCATGGCGTGGAAGGCCCCCAGGAACCGGTACGAGCGCTTCTTGGTGTCCAAGAACGCCTCGTTAGCGCGGCGGAACTTCTCCTTCTCGGCCGCCTCGCCGCCAAACGACTTCACCACGCGGATGCCGCCCAGCGAGTCCTGCACCGTGGCATTTATGCCGGCCATGCGCTCGCGGTTCTCGCGGAACACGGTGCGGCGGCGGTAGTTCAGCAGAAACGACAGCGCCGCCATCATCATCGTGGCCGCCAACATGATGGCCGTCAAGGGCACGTTGATGAAGAACAGCAGCGCGAACGAGCCGATGATCTTCAGGGTGCAGATGAACAGGTTCTCGGGGCCGTGATGGGCCAGCTCGGAAATGTCGAAAAGGTCGGAGGTCACCTTCGCCATCATAGCGCCGGTGTTATGGCGGTCGAAGTAGTTGAACGACAGGCGCTGGTACTGGGCAAACAGGTCGCGCCGCATGTCCGCCTCCATGTAAGCGCCCATGATGTGCCCCCAGCAGGTGATGAAGAACTGGCAGCCGGTGCGCAGCAAATACAGCGCCACGAACAGCAGCAGTATCAGCCCCAGGCTGGCAAGAATGCGCTCAGGGGCTTCGAGGAAAAACTCCTTCGTGAAGAAGTTGAGAAACTGCGGGAAAGCGAGGTCGATAACGGCGAGCACCGTGGCGCAGGCCAAATCGGCAAAAAAGAGCCCTTTGTAGGGGCCGTAATAGCTGATGAAGCGTGTCCACACCCGCCAAGCGGACACGGTGGCGTGGGACTCTTCCTGTATGTTGTCTATCTGGTTCATGGGGGCAATGGTACCTCAATCCAGGAGAAATGGCCGCTCGCGAATCCGAGTTGTGACGGCGCCTCCACAGGCAACGATGTGCCCACTACCACAAGTCCCACGGGCAACGCTACGCCCAGCCCCGCACCCTTGTGAGGATGAATGGGCCGGAGCGGGGGACGTGGCGGGCACTGCCGATTCGCCGTGATAAGATAGCTGAACGAAAATGCGCATGACAGCAACCCCCAAGCAACTTGCGCCCGGTTACGGCCCGAAATGGCAATCGAGCCGAGCTTGAGCCCTTGAGAAATTGGGTGACTTGGAAAGCGAAGGGGCAAGCTGCGCACGCAAGCGGAGAAAGGAACCGTTGTGGAGGAGAATACGCCTTTGGTGGGGATCATCATGGGGTCGGCTTCGGACATGCCGGCCATGGAACCCTGCATGAAGCAGCTGGACGAGTTCGGCATTCCCTATGAAGTGAAGGTGGCCAGCGCCCATCGCAAGCCGGCCGAAGTGCACATTTGGGCCGAAACCGCCCACGAGCGCGGCATAAAGGTGATTGTTGCTGCCGCCGGAAAGGCCGCCCACCTGGGAGGAGTGGTGGCTGCCTACACGCCGCTGCCGGTGATTGGCGTGCCCATGAAAACCAGCGACTTGGGCGGCATGGACTCGCTGCTGTCCATGGTGCAGATGCCCTCTGGCGTGCCGGTGGCCTGCGTGGCCATCAACGGCGCGAAGAACGCGGCCATTGAAGCAGCCCAGATTATCGGTGCCTCCGATGCGGAAGTACAGCAGAAGATCATCGACTTCAAACAGGCAATGGCCGAGGCGTAAGCAGGGCGAAACCCACAAGAGTCAGCGCATCTCCGGCGAGAGACAAACCAAAGGAACGGCATGAGCACGAAATTGTTGATGGGAAACGAGGCGTTTGCCTGGGCTGCCCTTAAGGCAGGGGTGAACGTGGTGGCGGGATACCCCGGCACCCCCTCTTCCGAGCTGGTGGAAACAGTGGCGCGGCTGCACGCGCAGGGCACCGCCCGCGGCGTGCACGTGGAGTGGTCCACCAACGAGAAAGCCGCCCTGGAAGTGGCCGCCGCCGCTTCCTATTGCGGCGCGCGAGCCCTGTTCACCTGCAAGCAGGTGGGGCTGAACGTGGCCAGCGATGCCCTCATGAGCCTGAACTACGTGGGCGTAAACGGCGGCCTGGTGCTGTTCGTAGCCGATGACCCCGGCCCCATCTCATCCCAGACGGAACAGGATACCCGCCGCTTCGCCGCCTTCGCCAAAGTGCCGGTACTGGACCCCTCCACGCCAGAAGAAGGCTTCGCCATGATGCAGCAGGCCTTCGAGCTGTCGGAGCGTTACCACGCCCCCGTCATCGTGCGTCCCACCACCCGCATCTGTCATGCCTCCACCTTCTTTGAACTACCGGAATTCACCGAGGCGCGACCCATCCCAGAAGAGGGGTTCCAGAAGGACCCGAAATGGGTGATCTTCCCCAAACGCGCCTTCGAAGGCCATGGCGAAGTGAACCGCCGCCTGGCCCGCATCGCCTGGGACTACGCCTTCGACCCGGAGTTCTCGCAGTTCAACCATCGGTTTGAAAACGCCAAACCCCTCGTGGGCATCGTGGCCGGCGGGGTTTCCACCCAGTATGCCCGCGAGGCGCTGACGCTGCTGGCCCAGTGGGCGGCCGAGGCAGGCATGGTGCTGCCTCCCTATCGCTTCCTGGCCGTGGGCACCCCCTACCCCTTCCCCGCAGAGACCGCTGCTGCCTTCGCCGAAGGGCTGTGCGATGCAGTTGTGTTCGAAGAGCTGGACAGCGTCCTGGAGGAAGAACTGCTGAGGCTGGCGGGGCAGCGGCATTTGCCGCTGCGGGTTTCCGGCAAGCTAACCGGCGAGGCCCCCGACCGCGGCGAGAACAGCACCGAGGTGCTGGCGCAGCGACTGGCCCGCTTCTTCGACCGCACCACCGGAGACCAAAACTTCTCTGCCTTGGTGGAGCAACGCTTGGCCTCCTCGGCCACCGAGCCCTACGATGGGCCGCTGCCAGTGCGGCCGCCGGTGCTGTGCGCCGGGTGCCCCCACCGCGGCAGCTTCTTCGCCATCAAGCAGGCGCTGGGGAAAACGCCAGCTGTGTTCTGCGGCGACATCGGCTGCTACACGCTGGGCAACGCCAAGCCGCTGGACGCGGTGGACACCTGCCTGTGCATGGGCGCCGGCATCACCACGGCCCAGGGCTTCTCGGTGGCGCAGCCGGGCAGCAAGGCAGTGGCGTTCGTGGGCGACTCCACGTTTTTCGCCAGCGGCATGACCGGCGTAGCCAACGCGGTGTACAACGGCCACAACATCACTGTGGCGGTGCTGGACAACTCCACCACCGCCATGACCGGTAGCCAACCGCACCCGGGCACCGGCGTCACCCTTATGGGAGAGAAGCGCAAACCGCTGGTGATCGAAGAGGTGCTGCAGGCGTTAGGGGTGCAGTGCATTACCTTCGCCAACCCTCACAACCTGGAAGAGTCGGTGGCGGCCGCGCAGGAGGCCATCCAGTTCGACGGGCCATCGGCTATCATTTTCCGGGCGCCGTGCATCCAGCTGAAGCGGCCGGATGCCCCCGTGGTTATCAGCCAAGATACCTGCACCGGCTGCAAGAAGTGCATCACCAGCATCGGCTGTCCTGCCATCGGGTTCAGCGCCGCCGCCGAAGGGCCGCGTTCGGGCAAACGCGGCCAGGCGTTTGTGGACGCAAGCCTGTGCGATGGCTGCGGCCTGTGCGTGCAGGTGTGCCCCTTTGGCGCTATCGAAGGGGCGGTTGCGCAGCCCTACGGCGGAGCGCGCTCAACGGCGGATAGCCCCGGCAGCAACACAGGGCCGCTCGCGCCAATCAGCCTTGATGGAGAAACCCCCGCCGAGACCGAGGAGGACATAGATGATTAACGTGCTTCTTGCGGGTGTGGGCGGCCAGGGCACCGTGCTGGCAGCGAAGGTGCTGGCGAAAGCGGCCGAAGCGAAGGGCTGGCAGGTGCGCACCGCCGAAACCATCGGCATGGCGCAGCGAGGCGGCAGCGTAACCTCGCACGTGCGCATGGGGTCGTGCGGCGAGGAGGTGCTGGCGCCGCTGGTGACGAAGGGCACCGCCGATGTGGTGATTGCCTTCGAGCCGGGCGAGGCGGCCCGGGCGCTGCCCTTTTTGGCAGAGGGCGGCGTACTGGTTAGCGCCACCAGCGCCATCCAACCGGTAACGGCGGCGCTGGCCTCCGCCCCCTACAGCGGGGATGCGGTGACAGGCGCTCTCGGAAGGGCGCTGGCGGGCTCTTCCGTCCTTTTTGTGCCTGTGGACGATGGGGCCCTGGTGAAGGCCACCGGCAACCGCAAGGCGCTGAATATGATGCTGCTGGCGGTGGCCGTGGCGCAAAACCGCATCCCCATCAGCCTGGACGAGCTGAAAGCGGCCGTTGGGGCCTGCGTGAAACCGCAGTTTGTGGCCATGAATCAAGCTGCCATAGACGAAGCCGCCAATCGCTACAGCGCCTAGGCGGAAACCCTACGGCTGCAATCGTCCCTATGTGAGACGGAGAGACGGAAAGGCAGCCCTGGCGCCTCGTTCCTCACAAAATGAGACATCAGGGTTGCCCCTCTGTTCTCTCAGCCCTCAGGGTTGTCCCCCTGTCTCCCTCCCCCCGGCATGAGGCTGGAACACGAGACCCCATCGGAGCGTGAATGCGCCGGCAAAGGATGGATGGAGCAGGCCCTCCAATTTTGGCTCGCGCACCGGTAATCACCACGCGAGAGGAGCCCACGGCGGCCTCCCCCCGCCTTTCTTGGGCTCGCCTTCCGATGTTCGGCGCACGTCCGATGCCGGGGCAACGCCGCTCTCGCGCCACGCCGGCTCGCGTCCCCCGTCTTCGGCTCGCGTCCTCGCTCGGCTCGCCTTCCGACGTTCGGCTCACGTCCGACGATTCCCCTTCAGTGCCGCGTGCCACGATTTGCAGGGTTTTGGCAATTTTGGCTCCCCGAAATTGCCAAAACCCCACCCTTTTGACGGGATTCGGGGTTTTTTCATAGGGTTCTGGCAATTCTGTCCCTCAGTTTTTGCCAAAACCCTACTTTTTGCGGCACGCGCCATCCGATGAGACAAGAATGGGGCAACGGGGCAAAGTCAATGTCTCATTTTGAGCCCCAGAACGATGCACCCTACCGCACGGGCCATTGGAGTCTCCCTCTGTCTCGTGCGGAATTGTCCCTTGTCTCATGCGGCCCTATTCGACCGGAGCGCTTTCTTCGCGACGAGCAGCCACTTCCAACGTGCCCACGGTGGGGATGCGCACGCACACCAGGTACAGCAGAAACACCGCCACGGCCGCCAGGATTATCCAGACGAGCGGCCGTTGTACCAGCACGGCCGATACCAGCAACACCGCGTAGGATATGGCCAGCATGCGGGCCTTCGCCTTGCCCGTCATACCGCCGGCCTCTTTGAACGGCTGCACGTAGCGGCGATACACCTTGCTTGAGGTGATGATGCGGTGACAGCGCGGCGAACAGCGGGCGCAAATAAATGTTGCCAGCAGCACCAGCGGCGTTGTGGGCAGCACGGGCACAAACACGCCAACAATTCCCAGCGCGAAACACAGCCACGCGAACGCTAGCAGCACGATGCGAAGAATCGGATTCATGGGCTTCCTTACCTTTATAGGTCCAACATGGCTATGGGGCTTTTCCCACAGTATTAGCTGCCGTAGGGGCAAGGTCAACAGAATCTCACCAATAAAGCAACATCCCCTCATTTAGCCCACATATAAGCCAGAAGAAGTCTCTCGCTTTCTAAAAATCATCAAATGATAGTAGCTTTAACATCATTTGAGGTGTATTGTGTTCGTAATACAATCAATAGAAAGGGAAGCTAATGAACTCGGATATCACGTCGCAAAGCATTATTGCGTTGCGAAAAAAATACGGGCTTTCGCAGCAGGCGTTTGCGCAGCTGCTAGGTATAGGGGCAGCCAGCATAAATCGCTACGAGAACGGCGTTACCCCCACAAAGGCCAACGCGAACCTGCTGCGAGCCGCCATGATTCCGGAATTCATGGCCGGTTGCCTTGAGCGAGAGGGAGACAAACTATCCGCTCGGCAACGGGAGTCGGTGGAAAAGGTGGTCTATGCGGAAGTGACGTTCGATGACGAAGGAGCCCTTATGGACGTTAATGAGATCTACACCCTCACCCTGCAGCAGGAAGTGCTGAACGAGAAGGCATGGGGGGTCATCGCGGAAGCTTCGAGGCTTCGGGCGGAGGCGCTCGACCGAGGCGATCAAGGCCTGGCCATGGTGTACGAGGATATCGAGTTGCAGGTGGCAAAAGTCATCCCACAGGTGCTTTCAAACGACAGTTTAAGTCCTGTGGCACTGGGGGAGCTGCGCGGCCGCATCGATGGGCTCCAGCGCCTCGTTGACCATCGGGCCTCTAAGGCTGCCTAATGGGTGCCGAGGATTTTACGGACTACGAGTTCCGCACCAAACAGGCTGAAATCACCAAAGTGCTTCTTAGCGCCTATCAGCCCATGAAATGCGATAAAGCCCAGGCGTTTCTGCTGGGAGGCCAAAGCGGTGCGGGCAAAACCACCCTACATGATGTATTGCGCGACAGGCTACCCGGCCATCCCATCAGTATCATCGGCGATGACTATAGGAAGCTTCACCCACGGTTTCATGAGCTGCAAAGGCTGCATGGCGACAAGGCGGTGGACTATACGGCGCCCTGGGCGGGGCGCATGACGGAGGCGTTGATAGAGGCTCTTTCTGCCATCGGCTACAACCTCATAATTGAGGGCACGCTGCGCACGGCGGAGGTGCCCATGAAAACCGCCGCACTACTGCGGGAGCGCGGTTATGCGGTCTCCCTCGCCCTCATGGCGGTGAAGCCGGAAATATCGCTGGTCAGCTGCCAGCTACGCTACGAGCAGATGCGCATTGCCGGCACCACTCCCCGCGCCACCGACCCAGCACACCACAACAATATCATCCAGGAAATCGCCAGCAACCTGGCCACCTTGGAGGAATGCGGCCTCTTCGATGAGACCTACCTGTACACGCGGTCCCAAGTTTGCATCTACCCCCGCGAAGGCTTCGACGGCAGCGCCAGCGAGGCACTGCGGGAAAAGCTGTTCGGCCCATGGTCAACCGAGGAAACCGGGCACCTGAAGTTCTTGCAGATGAAGCTGGAGGCGCTGCGGCAGCAGTCGCCGCGATAAGGGCCACCCTTAGGGCTCCCGGCTTGTAGCCCTTCGGGACCCCCAGAGCGTTACCTTCCGGGGTGCCGTCTTCCGGGGCACCACATCCCGACGTTTCGCCCTCTGCGGTGTCGCCTCCTTCGAGGTGTCATTCTTTAAGGGATCTCCTGGAGGTGCGCCATCGTCTCCTCCGCCGGCTCCCACCCCCGAAGCGTCGTTCTCCGTGAGGCCTGGCTGACGGCACACCAACTTCCACGGCATCGCCTTCTGGAGGACGTCCGATGGGGCAGCGTAGACGCGCTACAGCGAAACGGCGACCAAAAAAGCCATGGCCACCCATGCCCCCGTCGCCAACGCGGGGGCAAAAGCGGCGCTATGGTGAAGTATGGCCTGATAGGGGCGTATCTTAACGTCGGGCACTGGATGCTGTTTCACCAGGCTAATGCCTACGAACAAAAGGCAGCCCACTGCCAACGCCACCAAACCGCCAGATAGGCCCAGGTACAACCCCATAGCGGCAAGCAGCTTGATGTCTCCCCCACCCATGGCGGCCTTTTTCGTGAACGCCTCCCATGCAGCGGTAAGCACCAGCAGCCCTCCGCCAAGGACGATGGCCCCCACCACTCCGTCGGACAGCGACACATTGGTGAGCGGCGCCGCTTCCACCACCGCCAAAAGGAAATCGAAGCCGCCAACCGCCGCTTCCACCCCCAGCGCCAGCCGCCACAGTACCCAAAGCCCTACCAGCAGAAACACAGATCGGTTGGGAATAGTAAGCGTGCGCACGTCATACACCGCAACGGCCACCATCACGCATCCAAAAGCAATATATGCCACAACCGTTGTGAACATATCATCCTTAAAGGCGCCAACTAGCGCCATCGAAGCAAGTAAGGGAGGGCGCCCGTGGGCACCTTTACCGACATGATACCCAACGAGCACGAATAATCCGCAAAGGTTGCCCATCAGTTGCTTAGAGCCGGCTTCAGGTAAGCGCCTTCTAACAAGCACCGCGCGCTGCCGGGCAAGAAACCCGCCAGACCCATCGCACCGTCCCGCGCCAAAAAGCGCCGGGGCCCGCACGCACAGAGGACCCCGGCCACGCCAATCAAAACGTTAAATCGCCCCTGTTCCCCTTTAACGTTGTGGCCCACCCGGGCCGCAAGGGCGGACACCGGGTGGGCTCACGGGAGGGGCAGCAACGGCGGAAGCAGCGCGCGCTTTCCATGCGCCCGCGGGCTCCGCTATGCCGTTAGTGGGAGTTCTTGTTCGGGGCCAGGTCGATGAGCTTAATGCCCAGCAGGAAGATGAGAGCGCCCAAGGCCATGACTCCGGCGAAGATCACAAACTCCATCGTCGTGGGAAAGTAGACCAGCTCGGAATAAGCCTGGGCCACCGTACCGGACGCCTGGGAAATGGAGTGCGGAGTGAGCGAGAAGGCATCGGCGATGTTGGGAACCTGGAATCCTCCCACAATCAGCTGAACGCGCTTGCAGAAGATAGCCACCATCGCCGCAATAGCCGCAACGATCATGGGCCCGTCGGCGCGCAGCCGGGGCACGAAGCACACGATGGCGCACAGGGCCAACAGCACAATTTGAGTCCAGAAAAACGGAGCCAACGGACCACTTACCAGCATCTCCACCACGGCCATGCCGCCCGCAGCCGGGAAGGCCTCGGTAAGCAGCTCGCATCCAAAGAAGTAAAGGTCCACCAGGCAGAAGGCGCCCAGCATCTTCCCCATGTTGTTCAGGTTCACCTGCTGAAGCTTCAGGTAGCCCAGCTTGCGAAGAACAATGCAGGCGAACATAACCAGGGCGGTGCCGCTCACCAGCGCCGAGCACACGAACCACGGTCCCATAACGGCGGTGTTCCACAGCTCGTGACTCACCTGGAGGCCGATGATCCACGCAGTGACAGTGTGCACCAAAACCGCAACCACCAGACATATGGCCGACACGACGCGCAGGGCCGCATCAGACGCCTTGCCGTTTTCGTGGCGAATCGTGAGCACCAGATACACTATGGACAGCACGAAGTAGGTGCTTATCACCAGCACATCCCACATCAGCGGCGAGCTGAGGTTCGAGTACGCCACCAACTCCCAAATGCGCAGCGGGTTGCCCAGGTCGATGATGATCATCGCCACCGCGCAGCAGGTGCAGGCCAGCGACGTCATGATGGCAATTTTCGAGATGCCGCCGAAGCCCTTAATGCCCAACACCCGCGGCACCGAGGAAATAATCAGGCCGCCGGCGGAAAGGCCCACGAACCACATGAAGCTTACGATGTAGAGACCCCAGTTGTTCAGGTTCCGCATGCCGGTTTGAATCAGGCCGCCGTTCAGTTGCATCACCCAGAAGGCCACGCCCACTGCCGCAATCACGGCGCAAATCCCTATCCCAACATTCAGTCCTCTTCCGCCCCATTTGACGGAACGGGCAGCGTTTTCAGTCATTGGAATCTCCCCTTAAACCAGATAGTAGACGGACGGCTGCGTGCCCATTTCGGGCAGCAGCTGCTTGTGGCTGCGCGCGGCGACCACCTGGGAAACCTCCGAGTTCGGATCGTCCAGGTCGCCCCAAAAGCGCGCCCCCGCACGGCAAATGTCCACACAAGCGGGGCGCTACCCGTCGTTGACGCGGTGATAGCACATGGTGCACTTCTCCACCGTATGCTTCTGGTGGGCCGGCACCGCGCCGTCGCCCGTGGCGAAATCCAACTCGTAGCTGGGCTCTTCCCAATTAAAAGAGCGCACGCCAGTGTACGGGCAGGCGGCCATGCACATGCGGCACCCCAGGCACTTCTCGTAATCCTGGCGAACAATGCCCGTTTCCTCGTCCTTCCATGTGGCCCCCGCCGGGCACACCTTCACACAGGCGGGGTTGTCGCAATGCTGGCACCCCAGCGTGTAGTAATCCAGGTACAGGTTCCCCGCACCGTCCACGCCGGGAGTGAACTCCTCCTCGCCGCCCACGGTCATGGCGCGGCTCCACCAAACCTCGTTGGGCAGGTTGTTCTCCACTTTGCACGTCAGCGAGCAGTTGTTGCAGCCAACGCAGCGCACCGTGTCGATGGCAAATCCATAGCGAGCCATTACTGCTCACCCCCTTCGATGACCAGGGCGGCATTGGGCGCGTCTTGCCCGTCCCACTTCTCCACCTGGCACAAATAGTCGTAGAAGCAATTGTTGGCGGTAACCAAGTCGGTGCGCGCCGAGGTGAGCGACTGATGGTGGCCGGACACATAGTCTTTGGCCTGGAAACCATGGGGCATGAGCACCGTGTCCTTGCGAACGCCACGGGTGGTTACGCACTTCAGCACCACATGACCGCGCTCGTTGTACACCTTCACCAAATCGCCCTGGGCAATGCCGCGCTCCGCCGCCGCCTCCTCGTGCAGCCACACATAAGGCTCGCGCAATTCGTCCAGCCACTTGATATCGTTGAACATAGTGTGGCCAGCGTAGTTGTCATGCCAGCTGACCGAATAGAACGGGTAGTCCGCCTTAATGGGATTTTCCTCGTAGGATTCGAAGCACTTTTCGTAGGTGGGAAGCTTGTACTCTGTGGGAATTTCCTGCCCATGATTGCAACGAGGAATCACCACGGGCATGTAGAACTGGGTGCGACCCGTGGGGTTGTACTCTGCCAGCGTGAAGGTGAAGTTACCGCCGCCGTTGTGGAAAATGCCACCATTGGCCACGATGGAATCGAAGTCGCGCTGTTTTTCCTTGTTCTCGTCGGTGTCCAGCGCTGTGCGAATGTACTCCTCGGCCGTCTTCGTGTACACGTCGGTGCGGCCCATCGCCTCAAAAATGCCCCGGTAAATTTCCAGGTCGTTCCGCGCCTCGCCCAGCGGCTCCATGCAAGGCTCCTGCACCAGCGTGCCCGACGAGCACCCGGTGAGCAAGTCCAGCGTTTCGTAGGTGCTAGCCGCCGGCAAAACAATGTCGGAATACAGGCAGGTATCGGTGAACATCCAGTCGGCCGTAACCACAAATCCAATCTTGTCGAAGGCCTCAATCATGGCGGTGCGGCCAGAGTCGCTTGCCAAGGGGTTACTGTTCACCACGTACAGCATCTTTATCGGCCAATCGCCGCCCTTCCACGTGCCGCTCTCCACAATCTCCGGCAGGTGCTGAGTGCCTATGGCCTCAATCGGCAGCGCATTCTCGTAGGCAAGATCCTCACTGTTCACCGTGGCATTGACGCCTGTAACGTTCATGGCACCCAAGGTGTACTGGTTGATAGAAGCGCCAGGCTTGTTGATGTTGCCGGTAATGGAGGCCATCAGTGCCAGGTTCTTGAAGTTGTGCCACGAGTTACCGTGATGGGCCAGCCCCTCGTAGGTGCACACCGTCGCGGCGTTGGCCGAGCAGTAGTCTTGGGCCAGCTGGGTTATCAGCTCAAGATCCACATCGCACTCTTCGGCTGCCTTCTCAAGGGTCCACTGGGAAATATTCTCACGCGTAAGGTTCCAAACCGTGTGCACCTTCACCACCTGGCCCGCAGCGTTGGTGACCTCGCCTTCCCAATCGACTGCCGGGTTGGCAACGTAGTAGCTCGACCCCACCGTACCGGCCTCGGGGTCCCAAACGCACGCCGGATCGCTGGGCACCTCTATGCCATACGCCTCGTAGAAAATCATGTAGGGCTCCATGCCCATCTCGGAATGGGTGAGGTACGTGCCGTCCTCCTTCACCAGCAGCGGGGCACTTGACGTGTGGGCGAAGTAGTCTTCGTCCACCAGGCCGTTTTCCCATGCGTAGTTGGCAATAGCCAGCATAAGGGCGCCGTCAGTGCCGGGGCGCATGGGAATCCACACGTCGGCAAACGACGCAGAGCGGCTGTAGCGCGGGTCCAGGCAGTAAATCTTGCCCCCTTGCTCTTTGCATTGCACAATGTAGGGCCAATAACTCCGGCATGCGTCGGTGGGATTGCAGCCCCAAATCAAAATGAGGTCAGAATTAACGAAGTCGTTGGCGGTGTGCCACGTTTGAGAGAGGCCACTTCCGTTTTGCATGTACAACTGGCCCACGTCCGAGCCGGTCTCGAATACCGTGGCTCCCAGCGCCTGGCTTGCCCGCTCGAACCCCACGCCGTACGTGCCCACCGAACGCCCCTGGGTGAGCGTCGTGTAGACGTGGGACGTGCCGGTAAGCCAGGTCTTCGACCCAAAGCCCGTGCAGAACGCCACGGCGGGATTGCCAAATTCTTGCTGCACGCTCGTGATTTTGTCCGCCACCTGCTTCAGCGCCTCGTCCCAGGAAATTACCTCCCATTGATTGGCGCCGCGGGGGCTGCCCTCCACGCGCTTCATGGGGTGCAGCAACCGGCTGGGAGTGTAGGCCCGCTGCGGGGCAGTTATGCCGCGCACGCAACCTTCGCGCGTGCCGATGTTTTCAAGCGGCACATCTTCGGGGCGCGCTTGCACCAGGCGACCCTGGCGAACGCGAAACTTCAGCGCGCAGGCGCCACCGCAGTTTCCGCGGCAGTTACCATGCACCCAGCGCTCGTCCACCACGTCCTCGGCGGCATCGGCAGCTGCGGCGACCAACATGGTCCCAGCTCCCGCCCCTGCCGCCGCAGCACACGCAAGGGCAGTTGTCCCCAAAAAACTGCGACGCGTAAGCTTGGGCGATTGAACATCTTCTTTCATACTCTCCTCCTTTTCTCTCTGGCTTTCGCCGGAATTGGAGCAGATTCTAAAAGGGCGCCTACCCGCCACAAGGCTATAAGCTATCGCGATATTAGCCCCGCTTATCGTATGTTTTTGGAGCACCTATCGCGTTTCGTGATAGGCGTATTTCGAAGGCAAATCACGCCTGATAGCTATTGTTCCTGCTCATGGAGAAAGTCCAAAACTCGCTGCAGGATAGGGCGCACGCGGTCGGGAAGGTACGCCAGGTATGCCTCGTTGCGCGCATCGTCCTCATCGATGGGCACGAACACGCGGTCCGAGTTCGTGAAGAAGATGGGATACTTGGAAAACGTCTCATCGATCGCGAACACCACATCGCTGTTGGCGTCGAACATGCTCAACCCCTGCATGGCCGCATCGCTGTTTGGGGCGCTTTCTATGCCATGCTGATCGAACAAGCGGTTGAGCCCTTCGTCACACAAAAGCTTCAGCGGGCCGCCCGGGGCCTCGCCGATCGTCATTTGGCGAATGTCCTCCCAGGTAACGGCGGCGCTGTTGGATAGCGGGCTGTTTTTCGGCACCCAAAGCATTACCCGATTCGACACCAAGCGCGGCAGTCGCTCAAACACCACTCCTTTCTCGATGTCGGAAGGAATAGGCGCATAGGCCTCCACCACGCAATCCAGATCATGGGAGGTAATGGCATCAAAAGCCGTGGTGTGCTCGCAGGGAATGCGGTTAACCGTCCCTTTCGAATAACACGTGCGCACGAACTTCCCCAAGAAGCCGTAAGCGTTTTGATGGCAGGCGGACATATCGTACTGATACGCGATGCGCAGCTCGTTGTAGCCCTCTTGAGCCTGGCGCACCCCCTCCACCAGCTCTTCGAAATCGTCCAAAAACGCGCCCGCCCGCTTTGCCAATTCGCGGCCGCCCGAAGTAAGCGCCAAAGGGGTGGACCGCACAAACAGCTGTACCCCCAGGTCGTTTTCGAGCAGGGCAACATGATGGCTCAGCGCCGGTTGCGACAGGTGCAACTGCCGGGCCGATTCCGAAATATTCAGCGTTTGGGCAACGTGCAGAAATTCCCGAAAGGACTGGATGTTCATACTTCCCCCTTTGAATGTTTCTGGGGATTGTAACAGTTCCGCCAGCTGCCATCCGGCGGCACGCCCGTCGGAAAAGCGCCGGAGCCCGCACATGCGGCGGACCCCGGCGCCATACCTGTCAAAGCATCAAATTTTCCCTGCCCCTCTTAGCGTTTAGCCGAAGAGGAGTTCGCGCTCTTCGCCGGTGAGGGCGGCGCGGGCCTGATCGCGCAGGTTGTTCACGCCAATGAAGAACTGGCGCATCATGACCACCATCAGGTAGCGGCCCTTGGCGGTGAGCGTCAGTTCGTACTCGTTGTCGGTGGCGAAGGCGCCGCAGGCGCGCATGAAGGCCATCTCGGCCGGCAGTCCGCGCTCGATGGTCACACCGAAATCGCGTTCGAAAGCCTTTTTATCCAGTCGCAACCCGAACAGCTGCATCATGAAACGGTAGCGCATACGTTCCCGCAAACCAAAAGTGGTCTTCCCCATCATGGACATGCGGCCGCTCTCGATAGCAGCGTTGTAGTCTTTCACCGAGAAGGTGTTCACGAACAGCTGGCTGCCCAGATAGGTGATGCCGCCGGAGCCAATGGCCGGATACTCCTCGTAATCCACCACGTACTCGTCGATCATCGGCTGGCTTGCGACAACAGGCATTTCGGGCTGCATGGCAACCGGCGCACCGGGCTCCACCAGCGGCAGCACTTCCTGCTGCACGCCCGATTCGGTTACCTTCACGTATTCCCGCCGCTGACCAGCATCGCGCACCTGCAAGTCGCGAGCCAGCACCGGCCGGCGATTGAACGTCCAGGCACTGCCGAAATTGAACAGCCCCTTTTCCCCTTGCTCGCCTTCGGGGCCGGTGTACACCCCCGGCACCTCCTCGGTAAGCAGCGAGGTGATGATGTTGTAGAAACGGCCTTCGCGCTCGTAGTCCACCTTGCCCACCGTGCGCGCCAGCGAGCGCTCCACCGATGGCGAGGCCATCAGGGGATAGAAGGTAGTTTGACTGGCGCCGGATTTAATCACCATCTCGATGTCACGCACCAGGGAATCTTCTGTCTGCGCCGGGAAGTTGAATATCATGTCGGCGTTCATGGACACGAAATACGGGCTGGCCTCGCCGATGCGCTCAAGAATCTCCTGTCCACAGCCGTACTTGTCGTAGCGGTCCATCTGCTTCAGCAGGTCGTCATCGAAACTCTGCACCCCCACCGACAACCGCTGCACGCGGCCCTTCAGCTTCTCCAGATAGCTGGGAATCAAGTGATTGGGGTTGGTTTCGCTGGACACCTCTTTGATGGAGAAGTTCTCACGCGCCAGGTCGATGGTCTCGCACAGCTCGTCCAGCAGGATGGTGGGAGTGCCGCCGCCGATGTACACGCTGTCGAAGTCGTAGCCCAGCTCTTTGAGCATCATCATCTCTTTGCGCATGTTGGCGAAGTAGGGGCGAGCGCGATCCTCGCTGAAGGGAAAGCGGTTGAACGAGCAGTATGGGCACAACCGCTCACAGAAGGGAACGTGCATGTAGAGCATGTAGTGTTGCCCCGGCTGCGGCGCCGGCATGCGGCTGTCGGTACACGGGGAAAGCTTCAGGTACTGCTTCGTGGTTTCGCGTACCACCGTCGAGAGCAAGCGCTCGCTCAACATGTTTCGTTTCCTTTCGTTTTGACTAGTCGGCGCAGCCCAGGTATTCGGCGGCGCGGCGGCCGATGTCGTGGCGATACTGCTTGCCCTCGAAGTTGATGAGGTCGCAAGCCTCATAGGCCAAATTGCGGGCCTCTTCGAAGGTTTTACCGTGGGCCACCACGTTCAGCACGCGACCGCCGGCGGTAAGCAGCTCGCCATCGGCGTTGCGCACAGTGCCGGCATGGAACACCACTACGCCATCCAAATCCTCGGCCTCTTCGATGCCCAGGATCACCTTGCCCTTCTCGTAAGAGCCCGGGTAACCCTCGCTGGCAAGCACCACGCACACAACCCAGTCGTCGGTCCAGCGCAGGTCGATGTCCTGGGGGCGCCCCTCGGCAACCGCTAGCATGATTTCCGCGAGGTCGGATTCTAGCTGCGGAAGCACCACCTGAGTTTCCGGATCGCCGAAACGGGCGTTAAATTCCACAATCTTTGGGCCCTCGGGAGTGAGCATGAAACCGCCGTACAACGTGCCGCGGTAGTCTAGCCCAAAGGGCTCGCGGGCGGTAGCGGCCGCCGCACGGGCCATGATGTCTTCCATGGCAGCCATTTCCTCTTCGGACACAATGGGCACCGGCGAGTACACGCCCATGCCACCGGTGTTGGGGCCGGCATCGCCATCGAAGGCACGCTTGTGGTCTTGCGCTGCCACCATGGGATGCGACGTGCCGGCGGTGACGAAGGAGAGCAGCGAACACTCCGGCCCCGTCATGCACTCCTCGACAACCACGGTGCTGCCGGCTGCACCGAATGCGCCGGCGAAGCAATCGCGCACCGCCTCTTCGGCGTCTTCCAGGGTTTCCGCAACCACAACGCCTTTACCGGCGGCCAGGCCATCAGCTTTGATCACGATAGGCGCCCCCTGCTGGCGCACGTAAGCCAGGGCATCCGCTTCGTTGTCGAACACCGCGTAAGCGGCGGTAGGGATGTTGTTGTCCAGCATGAACTGCTTGGAGTAGGCCTTCGAGCCCTCCAGCTGGGCGCCGTCGGCGTTGGGACCGAACACCGCCACGCCAGCCTCGCGCAGCGCATCGGCCACGCCCGCCACCAGCGGCGCCTCGGGGCCGATGACCACCAGCCCGATGTTGCGCTCGCACACAAAGGCCAGCACCGCCGCCGCGTCCATGATGTCCAGGCCGGGCACGTTCTCGGCAATGTCTCCGGTGCCCCCGTTGCCAGGCGCCGCATACAGCACGTCCACCAGCGGCGACTTCCGCAGCGCCCACGTTATGGCATGCTCGCGGCCGCCACTTCCCAATACCAGTACGTTCACTATCGTTCCTTCCTTCAGTGAACCACTACTTGCTCAATCGTAGCCTTCTTGCCGCCTCCCGTGGAGATTGCTCCCCAGCCACGCGCCGCTGCAAGAGGGTCTCGTAGGGCAGAGATTCTATCTCTGCCTAAGCCGCAACTGCGGCTGTTGCCCCGGCAGACATAGAATCTCTGCCCTACGAAGGGACATGGGTGAGTCTTACTCGCCCCAGCCACGGAAGATGGTTTGATCGCGGTCGGGGCCCACAGCGATGATGGACATGGGCACGCCGGTGATCTCTTCCAAAAACTCCACGTATTTCTGAGCGTTTTCCGGCAGCTGGCTGTACTCGGTGCAGCCGGTGATGTCTACGCCCTTCCAGCCGGGCATCTCCACATACACCGGTTTGGCATGGAACAGCACACTCTGCTGCATGGGGAAATAGTCATAGCGCTCGCCGTCGCATTCGTAGGCCACGCACACCTTCACCGTGTCGAAGGCGGAAAGTACGTCCAGCTTGGTGAGGGCCACATCGGTGAGTCCGTTCACCTCGGCGGCGTAACGGCCGATCACGGCGTCGAACCATCCGCAGCGACGCTTGCGGCCGGTGGTCACGCCATACTCGTGGCCTACCGAGCACAAGGTTTCGCCATCGATAGCATCCTGGCCCACGCCGCCATCTTCGGGGAACTTCAGCTCGGTGGGGAAAGGACCGCCGCCCACGCGGGTGACGTAAGCCTTCTCGATGCCCAACACGCGGTCCATGGCCTTGGGGCCCACACCGGTGCCGGTACAAGCACCGCCGGCGCAGCAGGAAGAGGAGGTAACGTAGGGGTAGGTGCCGTGATCGATGTCCAGCAGCGTTCCCTGCGCTCCCTCAAACAGGATTGACTTGCCCTCGCGGCGCGCCTGGTTCAGTAGCTGGGCGGTCTCAGCCATAAAGGGCTTCAGGATGCGGGCATAAGGCAGGTACTCGTCGCAAATTTCCGCCACCGTGTAGGTGTGCAGCCCGTAGATCTTCTCCAGAATGGGATTTTTTTGGGCAAGCACTGCCTCAAGCTTCATGCGAAACACGCGCTCGTCCATGAGGTCTTGAATGCGGATGCCCTTGCGCCCCATCTTGTCTTGATAGCAGGGGCCGATGCCGCGCTTGGTGGTGCCAATCTGATTGCTACCCAAGCGCTTCTCATCGGCGCCGTCGAGATCTTTGTGGTAGGGCATGATCACGTGGGCATCGCAGCTGATTTTCAGCTTGTCGCAGGAAATGCCCTCTGCTTGCAGCATGGCCATTTCCTTCACCAGCACACCGGGGTCCACCACCACGCCATTGCCGATAACCGGAGTGCAATCCGGATACATAACCCCTGATGGCATAAGGTGTAGTGCCAGCTTTTTGTCGCCATGGATTACGGTGTGGCCGGCGTTGTTGCCCCCTTGGAAGCGCACCACGAAATCGTAGTCGCGGGCAATGAGGTCGGTTATCTTCCCCTTGCCTTCATCGCCCCATTGGGCGCCTACCAGAACTGTGCTGGTCATAGGTGCTTGTCCTTTCGTTTGCGAGGCGCGCAGCCCCGCCCTGCAGATGCATTAGACCGCAGAATTATAGTACAGAAGCCAAGGTAAACGGCCCGCATTGCCCCGCCATTCGCGCCCCTGTCGGGGGACGGGGATGATGGCAGGCGCCACCCTCTCTCTCCGACAGGAGTACCCGCAAACTGCAATTATTTGTTACAGTTTGTGCCAGAATCTGTAATTATCTGTGACAGATTGAAGCGAAAGAGGCCAAAGCGTGCATTCAGGAGAAACGTCCAGCTTCCAAAACATCGATATAGCGCAAATCGCGGCCGCTTGGGAGCGGCAGGCGGCGCCTGGGGGGTTTGAGGCGCGGTGCCGGTTGGTGCTGCCGGGCGAGAGTCTGACAGGCGCACGCATTTTGGACGTGAGGTGCCGCAACGGGAAGGGCTGCTTCAAGCTGAGCGACGTAGTGGGCGCCAAAGGCCTGGTGGTGGGCGTGGACTGGGAGGTCGCGCACTTGGAAAAGGCACGGGACGGCATTGTGAAAGCGCTGGAACGCAGTGGACTTTCGGAGAGCAACCTGGCCTTCGAGCTTGCTTATCCGGAAGCGCTGCAGACGGTGGTTGAGAAGTATGGACGATTCAACTACGTGTTCCTCAACAGCGTGGTGAACCTTTCCCCGTGCCCTGAGCTGGCATTGCGCCAGTGCCACGATGTCCTCGTTCCCGGCGGAAAGCTGATACTGGACACGCTTGCAGCCCCCAACGTTTCGCGGGATGTGGCCCGGGCCGAGGGGCTGAAGCTGGGCAACGTTGTACAGGCGGCGCCTTCGCGCCAAACGCTGGAAGGCTGGCTTGAAGCTGCAGGATTCGCATCTTGGGCCATCGACGAAGGCGAGCTTGTCCACCCCTCCGCCGGCTGGGGCGTCAACCACCCTATGCCCTTCTGCCCCGACGACCCCGCCCTAGAGGAAATCCGCTCCGTCCTCGTAATCGCAGTGGCGTAAGTGCTTTCATAGTTGCAAGTAGGTGGCGGTGGGGTCGGCGGATTGGAGGGCGGCCACTACTTCTTGGTGGCAAGTCATCACGATCACCTGGCGATGGCGGGCCAGCTCGGCCAGCGCCTTCGCCGCACCATCGCGACGCTTCGCATCGAAATTCACCAGGATATCGTCCGCCAGCACCGGCATCGATGCCCCCACATTGTCGGCCACAATCAATAGCGCGATGCGCATGGCCAGGTACAACTGCTGACAGGTGCCCAGCGAAAGCTGCAGCACGCTGCAGGTTTGCAGAAGATCATTCGTCACCTGCAAATCGCCTTCCGACGTAGGGCTTACCGACGTCCACCGGCCATCGGTCATAAGCGCAAGGAAGCGGCCGGCCATGCGGTACACCTCCGGCTGGCTCTTCGATTCCCAGCGGGTAATGGCCCCTTCCAGCAAACGACGCGCTAGCAGAAGTCGGGCAAACTCGCGGTTGGAGTCTTTGATGCGCGTCTCCACCTCTTGCAGCTGCAACTTCAACTGGTCGAAATCATGAGCACGACGCCCTTGGGCCAACACTTCCTTCAACGAACCGTACTGGGCGTTCAGCGAATTGGCGGTTTCCTGCAGCCCCTCGCGATTGGCTAACCGCCGGGCCAGCTCTTCCCGCATCTCCTCCAGCGGCATGCCCGGCGCCACATCAGACCGCTTCCGCAAATCGGCTGCCTCCCGCGCCAGTTGAATGGCACGCCGGTCCAAATCGGAAATGCGTGCCACTGCCGCCTTACGGGTTTGCATATCCAACGACATCTCCGAGCGCACCTGCCGCGCCTCATCCAGAAGCGAAAGGGCCCCACTCAGGCTGCCTCCCGCCTCGGCCAGCCCCGCCTCGTCCAGCTGAAGGACAATCTCCTCTTCTACATCCCGCTCTGCGGCACGACACGATTCCAGCTTCTTCTGGTCCTGTACCATCACCCAGCGAGCATCCTCCAGTTTCGCGGCCAAATCCACCCCCGGACTGGGACGCAAAATGAGGACGAAGGCAGCCACCGACATAATGAGGGCAAATGCCACCAAAGCCACCCCTAACGCCATAAGTGTGAGGCCGTGGGCGGAATAACCCCTCATCAGCAGCGCAACGCCGCAAAGCAAAATAAGAGCCGGAAGGGCAACGGTCAAAACGCTGCGCAGCAGCTTTTGGCGCTCGGCCCGGCGAAAGCGGCCTGAGTCACTGTTGGAGGCCGTGTCCGCAAACGCCCCCGATTGAGAACCAGCTTTGGAGCCCCCGAAAGCACCATTGCCTGCACCCTCGTCCGCCCTGGAGCCAAAGGGCGTGGCATGAGGGGTCGCTGCAACGCCAAAGCCTGCGGCCGTTCGCTCGCCCCCCTGGCTGCCTCCCCTCGCTGCGTCTACACCCAGCGATTCCGCCAACGCATCGTAGGCGGCCTTCGAGGCAGAAAGATGGTCGCGGGCCATATCGGTAGACTGGGCCAGCCGCTGCCGTTTCGACTGCAGCCGTGCCACCATTTCCCTCATCTGCCGTTCCTCGGTTGCGGAAATATGGGCCAGCGTACACCCAATCGAAGCCTCTTTCTCCTGATAGGCGCACACCGCTGCCATCCGTTCGACCTCTAGCTGGGCCCGTTCGCTGACAATGGCTTCCTGCTGGGCCTCCACCCGTTCAAGCGACGCCACGGCTGCGGTAAGCGAATCCACCTGCTGGTTTAAATCGGCTAGCCGCGCAGCCAAGTCCTGACGCTGAGGCTGAAGTTCGCGTAGCTGTCGCTCTTGGTCGCATAACCGTTCCGCCTCTTCAGACGCTTGCTGCACCTGCGCCCGCAGCTGCGCCCGCTGCTCGCCTAACCGTACCAGCGAATGATCGCAGGCGGCGCTGCGAGAGGTATATTCCGCAATGCGCTCGTTTACCTGGCGCAACGCCACTGCGGGGCTAGCCCCCGTGCCAGAGCCGGCAGTGAGCAGCTTGGCAGTAATGTCTGGCGTGCTTCGCAGGGATCTCAGCTCATCGCTGTTCAGGGCAAATATCGTGCGGAAGGTTTCCTTGTCGATATCGGCAACCAGAGCCTCATCCCCTTGCAGTCCGTCCGCGTTGCGCTTGCGGGACAGCTCTACCAGCGGGGGTTCCTCTTCGCCCGGCGCTACCCGGGCGGCAAACAGCAAGCTGCCGGTTCGTTCGCCATCTTCCGGCTTGTAGGTGTTCCTGCGGCCGCGCGCTTCCTCCCAGCCGAACAGCACGCCCCCCACAAAGGCGGAAAGAGTACTTTTACCGGCCTCGTTGGGGCCAAACACAATGTTGAGGCCGGGCCCGAACGGCCCTACCACTTTGCGGGCCACGGCGCCAAAGCGCACCATGGATGCGTACTTCAGGTAAGGAGCGCGGGAAAGGGCATCGGAGAGAAGCGGCGTGCTCATCGGCTCTCCTCCGCCACCAGCAGATCCAGCACGATGTTTTCCGCCTGTTGCGCCAGCTCGTCAATGTGGTCGATGGCCTCTACCGGCATGGGCAGGTTGCTGCGCAGAAATTCCTCCTGCAGATAGGCGATTTGACCGGCCCGATCTGCCTGCAGGCTTTCGGAAGCTGCCAGCAACGCCGCCGGGAACAGCCCCTCTTCCCGCAACAAATCCTTTTGCAAGGGAAGCGACGTGGCATCGATAAGCGCGTCGCAGAAAAAGTCGCGGTAGGAATCATTCAGCTGCAGCCGCAGGTCTTCCAACACTCCAGGGCGCTTCAACACTTCGTGGAGGGGTGTGGTTCCTTCTAGGGTTATGCGGGTGACCATCTGCTCGCACAGGGCACGGCCGTTCACGGCGAACAGCTGGCGCAGTACCAGCTGCACTACATCAGGCAGCGCACGGCAATCGGAGATGTCCACCCGCAGCTGTTCCCAATCCACGCTGGCGGTTGGCACAAATTCCGCCACGTTGGGCATGCCCTCCTCCAGCGTTACCACGCACACGCCGCGCTTGCCGGTCTCACGGATATCGCGCCCCTGGATGCAGCCGGGAAAAACCAGCTTAGGATCGGTTTCGCTGTCGCGCCACGGCTGGTGGATGTGCCCCAGCGCCCAGTAATCGAAGCCGGCATGCAGAAGCTCCAGCGGATTAGCCGGCGCCTTCACTGGGTCCAGGTGCAGCCCGCTGTGAAGCACGCCCACGCCGAACGGCGCTTGGACCGCCTTCGGCCCCAACGCCTCGTTCGCAGCGCGGCGGGTGAGACCCCAAGCGATGTCCTCGTCCCCCGACCACACGCGGTTGTAATAGCTGCGACCCCCTAGCACGCACAACGGCTGTCCGTCGCGGCAAAACAGGGTGAAATCGGGTTTCTCGGGGCTGAACAGGTAGCTGGATGTCGGCAGTTCGCCGAAATCGCGGCGCCAAGCGGTGTAGGGGTCGTGGTTGCCGGTGCACAGGTACAGCGGGATGCCCGCCTCGTCCAGCCGCCGACACCCCTCGAAGAAGTGGGTGTAATCGCGGTAGGAGGCCCGGGCCTGGTCGAAAATATCGCCAGCGATAACCACAAAATCCACCTGCCGCTGCACCGCCACTTCAATCATGCGGTCATAGGCGCGTCCGATAGAGTCGGTCAGCCGGTCGGCCCATTGGGGAGACAAACCGCGCAGGCCGCGAAAAGGCGCCCCCAGGTGGAGGTCGGCGGCATGCAGGAATGTGAGCTTCTGCCCCATCAGCACCTAGTACCCGCGGGGGTTCGATTCATCGTAGAAGTCCATGAATTTGGTGAACTCTGGCTGGAAGGCCAGCGGAATATCGCGCGTTGCGCCGTTGCGGTGCTTCGCCACAATCAGCATGGCCTGACCCAAATCGGGACGGTCGTCATCATCGGCTTCCGTCTCGTCCATCGAGCGGTCGATGAACATGACAATGTCGGCGTCCTGTTCGATAGAGCCGGATTCACGCAGGTCGGAAAGCTGCGGACGCTTCTTTCCGCGCATTTCCACCGCACGAGACAGCTGCGAAAGGGCAATAACTGGCATGTCCATTTCTTTGGCCAGCACCTTGAGGCCTCGGGAAATCTCGCCCACCTCTACAGCGCGGTTGCCGTCGCGCCGGGCTGCCGGCGGCTGCATAAGCTGCAGATAGTCCACGATGATCAGGCCCTTCTTCTCCCCTACCGCATGGCGAAGCTCGCGACGGGCCTTGGCACGCGCCTCCAAGATGGACAGGCCGGGGCTGTCGTCGATGAACAGGTCCAGCTGCGATAAAATGCCCGAGGCATCGGCCAGGGCGGCCCAGTCGGAATCCTGGATGCTGCCGGCGCGGATTTTCGACAGGCTAAGACAAGCCTCCGAACACAGCATCCTCTGCACCAGCTGAGCGGCACTCATTTCCAAAGAGAAGAAGGCCACCGAAGTACCCGCTTTCGCGGCATTCACTGCCAAGTTGAGGGCAAACGAGGTTTTGCCCACACCAGGGCGGGCGGCAAGGATAACCAGGTCGCCGCCGCGCAGGCCGTGGATGAGCTGATCCACATCGCGGAACCCAGTGGGCACGCCGGCGATAGCGCCCCGTTGGGCAGAGAGCGCCGTCAGCTCTTCGTACACATCGTTGATCAGCGCGTCCATCTTCACGAAGGACGAGCTCACCCGTTTTTCCGTCACGTTGAAGAGGGTCTTTTCTGCCTCTTCCACCACCGAGTTCAGGTCGTCAGGGGCATCGTAGGCCAGAGCGTTTATCTCGGCGGCGGCAAACACCAGCTCGCGCAGGATGGCATTGCGCTTCACAATGTCGGCGTGGCGCTGCCAGTTGTTCAGTGAGTAGGTGTCCATAGTGAGGCCGATGAGGTAATCGGCACCGCCCACGGCTTCCAGCTGGTTTTTGGACTTCAGGGTGTCGGCCAGCACCAGCGGGTCAACGGGAATGCGCCGCAGCGTGAGGTCTACGATGGACTCGAAAATGATGCGGTGAGCCGGCCGAAAGAAGTTCTCGGGCTTCAGTTTCAGCACAATCTCTTCGGTGGCTTCGCTGTTCAGCATGCAAGCAGCCAGCACGGCCTCTTCCGCTTCGATGTTCTGAGGCAGTTGAACCTGCTTCGCAGGATCGAACTCGCCCCCGCGCGATTGGCCGTCTCGCCAACCCTGCCCGTCGCGCCTACCTTGTCCGCCACTATTGTTCGCCATGAAACACTCCCGAAGAAAAGCTTTTATCCCGCTACCTGTGGGTCAACCATTTTAGCGCAGCACCTGTTATTTGGGCGTTTGTGCCCTTAAAACACATCCGCCCGCACAAGCTTGCACGGGCGGATAGAATTCAAGGCCTTCAGAAAGGCCGTTGAGGCAAACCGGTTTGGAGGCTAGTCCTCCACAACCTCCACGTCGATAACCTCTTCAGCGGGAATCTCGGCATCGGCAATGGCTTCTTCGATGGCCTCCTCAGTCTCCTCGGCCTCGGGATCATCGCCAATGACAACGGTAACCGTGCCCTTGATCTCACGATAGATGGAAACGGTAACGGGATGCACGCCGGCCGTCTTGATGGGCTTGTTCAGCTCAACACGACGCTTGTCGACATCGATCCCCAAGGCTGCCTTGATGGCATCGGCCACCATGGCGGAGGTAACAGAGCCGAACAGCTGACCCTCCTCGCCAATCTGGGCCTCCACGGGAATACGGGCGGCATCCAGCTGGGCCTTCAGCGCCTCGGCATCGGCAATGCGGGTTTCCTCGCGCTTGGCGATGTTCTTGCGCTTGGCTTCCAGCTGCTTGATGTTGCCCGGAGTGGCCTTGATGGCGTAACCCTCGGTAAGCAGGAAGTTGTTGGCAAAGCCGGGAGCCACATCAATGATGTCGCCCTCGCCGCCCTTGCCACGAAGCTCCTTGAGCAGAATAACCTTCATGTCCTTCACCTCCTAGCGATTGCGGCGATCGCCACGACCGCTTACCGCAGGGACGGAGTAGGGCATGAGCGCCATAACACGGGCACGCTTCACGGCAGTGGCAATGTCGCGCTGGTGCTGAGTGCAGGCGCCGGTCACGCGACGGGGCTTGATCTTGCCACGGTCGGTGACGAATTTGCGCAGCATCTGGGTGTCTTTGTAGTCGATGTACTCAGTTTCCTCTTTGCAGAACTGGCAGTACTTACGACGAGGCTGCTTTGCATAGTCAGACATGTGCATTAACCTCAATCTTTCGTCTTAAAATGGGATTTCTTCGTCATACGCCGAAGAAGAGGTGTCGATCATGCTGCCCTCGGAATACACCGGAGCCGCAGGAGCAGGCGCCACAGGGGCACTGCCATCATACACGGGAGCAACAGGCGCGGGCTGCTGATACACCGGAGGCTGAGTCGGCTGGTATACCGGCGCGGGAGCCTGGCCGTAATTGCCATAACCGCCCTGCTGACCGTAGCCACCCTGGCCACCGTCGCTGCGCTGCGACATGAGCTCGATCTCATCCACAATCACTTCAATCTTGCTGCGCTTCTGGCCCTCACGCTCCCATTGGCTGTAGCGAAGCTTGCCCTCCACGCACACCTTGGAGCCCTTGTGCAGAAAGCGGCTGAGGCTTTCCGCACGGCTGCCGAACATGGTGCAGTCGATGAAGTTGGGCACGTCCTCCCACTCGCCCGTGGAGGCGTTGCGGCGACGATCGTTCACCGCGATGCCAAAGCCCATGACGGGCATCTGGCTGGCGGTGGCGCGCATTTCCGGATCGCGGGTAAGGTTTCCGCTGATGATGACTCTGTTGATGCTCATGATTCCTCTTCTCTAGCGGACGGCATCGCCGTCCATTGATTCCTTAGTCGCGATCGGTGCGCTGCACGATCATGTGGCGCTCCACGGCATCGGTGATGCGCAGAACACGATCCAGCTCGGCAATGCTCTGGGGATCGGCGTGGAAATCAATGAGGGTGTAATCACCATCGGTAAGACCGTTGATCTCATAGGCCAGCTTGCGTTTGCCCCAGTTGTCAACATTGTCGATTTGGCCCTCGGCAGAAACGATAGTGGTTTCAATGCGCTTCATAACGCCAGCACGAGTTTCGTCGTTAATGGTAGGGGCAACAAAAAACAGCAGTTCATAAGCCTTCATTAGTTCACCTCCTCTGGACATATACGGCCCCGGTTCGGTGAGAAGGCTCATTCCGGGGCAGGATTAGCCCAACTATCTTAGAGAAAGTCTTTCCACGGTGCAAGCCCTTTCCTTCCCAACGGCACGCTAAACCCACAAACCGACAACGACACTATTCTGGCAGCGGCCCCAAGGCGCTCCCCGTAGGCACCTGCGCATGCACCCAGCAGTGAGACGCCTTGTTATTGCAAGCAGTCTGACATGCCCGCGGCCGCCATTGCCTCCAGTTTTCCAGGGTCGCAAAGGGCAAAGGGGCGCACGGCCGAGTTAAAAACGTGTCGCCCTAGTTGGCGAGAAAAAATCGTGGGTCTCCGTTTTCGCGTCCTCAAAGCCCCTTTGCGACTCTAGTGCCATCATAGGGGCCCCAATCGCCAGCGCGGCTGCAACCGGCCATCAACAGGCTTGCAGGGTTTCGCCAGCCCACCGTCATCCGCTCGCACAAAAGCCACCCGCCCCCATCAGAAGCAAGGCGAATCATCGCCCCAAGCCTCTTCCCCCGCCACAACTTTTCCTCCCCCATCCAGCAAAAATCCGCGACGTTCCTGGAGGCCTTTCTACCGAGATTCGTAGGGCAGACATTCTATGTTTGCCAAAAGCCCACCCATGCTCGGCGCCCATGCAGAGATGGAATCTCCACCCTACGGCAAAATCCGTTTGGCCCACGTCGGACCCATGCCATCACCCCCGTCCCCCGACATATGCCATCACCCCCGTCCCCCGACATAAAAAGGGCGGCATTGCTGCCGCCCCGCTTGGTGCCCTATGCGTATTCTCGGCTATTCCCCATCATCCACAACTTCAACGTAGCCAGGAGCCTCTTCGGCGTCCGAATCGTAGAGGCCCTCGCCATCATCTTCCAGCTCCACGAAACGCTGATCCATCTCGTCTTCCGCATATTCGTCAGCAGCCTTCAGGCCTTCCATGAAATTGGGGGCCTCGCCGATATAGGCCGCCTCGTCGGCAAACGTCACGTTGCCCTCATCGTCTATCGTATACAAGTAACCAATGGCATGGCCAGCGTCTTCACCGGGCAAACCACCTTCGGCAATAAGCGCATCCTTCACGCCTTCGTCCGTCTCGATATAGCCGTCGTAGCCCATGGCATAAGCCTCGGCCCCACGAGCGCCCTCCACCGTATGACGGGCATCGGCAAAGCACTGCTCGGGGGTGTCGCCGGGATGCGACTCCATAAACAGGTTGTCCTTCACCACCAAGCAGCTAAAGGGGATGATGTCCTGTCCCTGCTCCAGCTTCTCCTTCATTTCCTCTAAGGCGAAGATGAGCACCTTCTCCAGAAGGTCGGGCAGCTCGGGTACCTCTTCGGGCATGGTTTCCAAAACGCGATCGGCCATTGCGGCCTCCTTTCAGTTCAAGCTTTCCATAAGTTTACCCCTGCCCTGCCGCTTGCCATCGCTCCTTTGCGCCTCGCGGCTCATTTGCAAAGGCAGGGAGTATCATTCACGGTTATGAATATGGCACCATCCCGGCAGGATGTCGAAGGTTGGGTTATTTGTCATGTCATTTTGAAACGCTACGGTTGCATCTTCGGCGCAATAGCGAGACGACAAATGGCCCGACCTTCGACTCCTCCGGCACCCCGGCCCACGACACCCACGTGACGCTATCCCGGCAGATTGGCGAGGCGCATGCACCAAGTAAAACTGTTCGAACTGGAAACCCCCTATCGCGAAACCCTTGCCATCAAAGGCACCGCGTTTGGCCCAGAAGATGCACCGGAAAGCCTTGCGGTTGTGGGTGCGCTACGCGGAAACGAGATTCAGCAGGCATACATCTGCGCTCGGTTGGTTCAGCGCCTCAAGCAGCTGGAGGAAAGCGGCCTGGTCACCGGGCAGGTGAAGATACTGGTCATTCCCGTGGTGAACTCGTTTTCCATGAACATCGCCCATCGCTTTTGGCCCATGGACTCCACCGACATCAACCGCATGTTCCCTGGATACGACCAAGGGGAAACAACCCAGCGCATCGCAGCCGGGCTGTTCGAGCGCATCCAACACGCCACCTATGGCATCCAAATGGCCAGCTACTACCTGCCCGGCAATTTCGAACCTCATGTGCGAGTTACCAACGCCAAGGCGCTCGACCCCGAGCGCTTGCGCGATCTGGCGCGCATGTTTGGCTTCCGCTACGCCCTGGTGAAAGAACCCTCCCCCTTCGACACCACCACCCTCAACTACAACTGGCAGGTTTGGAACACCTACGCCTGCAGCGTTTACGCATCGGCCACGAGCCACATCAACGAGCCGGCCGCCGACTTCGTTTTGGCGCGCATCCTGCAGTTCATGGAGGGCATCGGGGCCATCGCGCCCGACTTGAAAAATGCTGCCGGCCCTACGGGTTCAACTCCAGCCTTCGTCACCCAATGGGCCCGCGAAGAAGACCTGGTGAACGTGCGTACACGCCGCGCCGGGTTCTTCCGCCCGGTAGTACGGGTGGCGCAAACGGTTCAGCGAGGGGATGTGCTGGCGGAAATCCTCGACACCGATGACTGCACAGTGCGAGAAGTGCTTACCAGCCCCGTTTCCGGCACGGTGTTTTTCATCCACGAGTCCGAGCTGATCAACGGCGAAACTATCGCTTTTAAAGTGCTGCATTCCTCGGAAGTTCTATAGGAGTTACAGGAGCCCTCATGATAGAAACCGTCTTCAGCGTTGAACTGCCCGTGCGCGAACATCTGCGCGTCCAAAAAAACCGCATTGTGGGCGCACAGCTGGCGAAGGCGGCGGCCAACGATCCGCAGCTGCTGGAAACTGCGCCGCGCCTAGCCGTGGTTACCGGCATCCACGGCGATGAGCTGGAGGGCCAATACGTGGCGTTTCACCTGGCCCAAACTCTGAATGCCCACCTGGACCAGTTGCACGGCATTGTGGACATATACCCCGCCATCAACCCGCTGGGCATCAACGCGGTGGAGCGCGGCGTGCCGGGCTTCGACTTGGACTTGAACCGCATCTTCCCCGGCGATGCGAACGGCCCCCTTACCGAAGCGCTAGCGGCGGCCGTGATGGACGACATCGAGGGCGCCGTGGCCTGCGTGGACATCCACGCCTCCAACATATTCTTGCGGGAAATGCCCCAGGTGCGCATCAACGAGAACTCCGCCGCGCAGCTGCTGCCGCTGGCACCGCTGCTGAACGTCGACTTCGTATGGGTGCACGCCTCCGCCACCGTGCTGCAGTCCACGCTGGCCTATTCGCTGAACGCCCGCAACACCCCCACGTTGGTGGTGGAAACCGGCGTGGGCATGCGCATCACCCCCGACGATGACCGCAAGTTGGCGGAAGGGCTGCTGCGACTGGCCGCCCACTTCGGGCTGTGGAGCGGTCCGTTCGAGGCACACGGCATGCCGGTGATCAGTGGCGACAAAGCGGTGAGCTTCCTGAACGCCGAGGTGGCCGGCATCTTTTTGGCGAAGGCGCGCCATGGGCTGCGCATCGGCGAAGGGGAAACAATCGGCCAGATTGTGGACCCGCTGCAGGGCGTCGTAATGCAAGAGGTGGTATGCCCCGCTTCCGGCCTGCTGTTCACCCTGCGCGAATACCCCGTCGTCTACCCTGGCTCGCTGCTGGCCCGCGTGTTGAAGGAGTAATGAAGCAGAGCCGCCCGGCTGAACCGCAAGGCCACTTCGTAGGGCAGACATTCTATGTCTGCTGAAGGCTACAACTGCGATTATTGCCCAGGCAGAGATAGAATCTCTGCCCTACGACAGACGGGGCAGCAAGCCATTTCCGGCAGGTGAGCAGCGGCAATCGCTAGAACGTGAGAAGTTGGTCCGGCTCGTTTTGGGAGGTCGCATCGCCCAGGGAGGCGCTTATCTCTTGGGTTTGTTCGGCGGCGCCGCGGAAGATGCCGCGCTCGATGGGGCAATCCTCGAAATCGCGCCCCGTGGCAAACAGCATGTAGCGGTCGTCCACCTCCGTATTGTTGGTGGGGTCAAAGCCGTGCCAACGGCGACCATCGTGCACCTCCACCCATGCGTGAGTGGCTCCATGCCCTACCATCAGCCCCGTCACGTAACGGGCGGGGATACCAACGCTGCGACACAGGGCAATCATCACTTGCGCATAGTCTTGGCATACGCCAGTTTCGCAGCAGAAGGCCTCGGCAGCGGTAGTGGAAACGGACGTAGCGCCAGGCACGTAGCTGAACCGCGCGTGCACCGCCCCGCACAGCGCTCTCGCCTGTGCCAGCACGGTCGGGGTCTTCCCATCGGAAGGCGAAAGACCAGCGCCCGCCACAACCTCTTTGGCGAAGCGCGCCATCTCCTCGGTGCAAGCGGTAAGGCGCGTAGGCTGCAGGAACATAGGGTGACAGGGGGTCTCGCCCGCAAGATCGCAGGCCACCATAACCTGACCAGTAGTGTAGAAGTTGAAGCTGTCGTGCTCTTCTGGCATGTAGCCCACCACTATGCGGTTGCCAAAACCGTCTTGCTGCTCGGTGAGCACCACCCGCGGGAACGTGAATATCTGCGCATCCATCACTGTTTGGGTGTTGGTGCTTTTCGGCAGGCAGCGCAGCACGAAGCTGTGGTCGCTTACCGGTTTGCTGAACGTCAGCGACGTCTCAAACACATACGTGAGAATGCGCATATTTGGTCCCTTCGAATTTCCGTCCATCCCCAATTCATAGGACAGAGATTCTATCTCTGCCTAACAGACAGCTGGCTTCTCCTTGCAGCTTAGGCAGACATAGAATGTCTGCCCTACGAAAACCGGTTGCAGGCCATCAACCATTCCCTAGAACAATCGGGCGATGAGGGTTAGCATGTGGCCGAGCTGCTCATAGGTTACTTCTGCGGGGAAGCTGGGGGCGAACACGGCGCCTATCAACTGCTTCAACGCATCGCGGTCGTACGGCATGCCGGTGCGGTCGATGCGGCTGGCCAGCTTCTGCACCTCGCGGCGCAAGTCGCCCAGCCGATAGCCCAGGCGCGTGTACAAATCCAGCCGCTCCACCGAGAAGCCGCATTTGATGATGTTGCGGGCGGCATCGTTGGCGATGTAGTCATCGCAGCTGCCCTTGAAGGCCATGATGCAGTCGGTTACCGCCTGCAAGTCCAGCAGCGGCGTGTCGGAAGCGGCGGCGGCCTGCGAATCGTTCAGCGCCATCTGCACATAGGCGGCCGACTCGCTGCCAATCACATCGCGCAGCACCACTGCGTTGTCGTAAGCCGCGTTCAGCGAGTAGGCGATGGATGCCGGCAGCTCGGCGCTGAACAGGCAATCGCGGAAGAACTGCTCGGGGTCGTCGGTTTCCTGGTTGAAGCCCAGCTCTTCCAGCTGGCCCTTCCAGTTTCCCTCCACCGAGTCCAACGCTGCATCGTAGGCGGAAAGCACGAAATGCAGCGTGGTGTAGCTGCGCTCAACGTAACGTCCCAGCCACAGCAGTCGGTCAACGCGCTCTATCGAGAGAGATCCCATATGCCAAACCTTCCTTCGCAGAAAGCAACATCCGTCTGAACAGCAGCGCCCCCTCGGACACCGCCAACAAAACCCCGCCGTACCGGTCATGGCCCTGCACCGCTTAAACGAAACGCCGACGTATCGTCATCCGCTCCGCTCGGTCCGGTGCCTAACGAGCCAACACCCACGTGTCTTTGAACCCGCCGCCCTGGGAAGAGTTCACCACGCTGGAGCCGGCCTCGCGGGCATAGCGGGTAAGGCCA
The DNA here is from genome assembly GCA_947649875.1 of uncultured Parvibacter sp. GTDB lineage: Bacteria > Actinomycetota > Coriobacteriia > Coriobacteriales > Eggerthellaceae > Parvibacter. The sequence continues at coordinate 38,457 of CANSTH010000007.1, forward strand.
CTGGGCCACACGGTGGTTTTCTCGCCAGACAGCACAAAAGCGCGAAGATCTGCCTTACGCGGCACCTCTTCACCATTTATCCAGGTGGGAAGGCACTTGAAGTCAATCACTTCCTGGGCGATAAACCGGCGCGGCTCCGCTTTCACCTTGGCCAGCAGCTCGGCCAGGGCATCGGGCGCCAACTCGCATCCGAACACCACGCCATAGCCGCCCGCTTCAGCCACGTCTTTGATCACCAAGTTCTGGGCGTTGTCCAGCACATAGGCCAGGTCGTCCTCGTAATAGGGCAGGTAGGTGGGCGCGTTGTGCAAAATGGGAGTTTCGTCCAGGTAGTACTCCACCATTTTGGGAACGAAGTAGTAGATGCCCTTATCATCGGCAGCCCCGTTGCCAGGAGCGTTGATAATGGCCAGGTTGCCGGCGCGATAAGCGGTCATGATGTTGGGCACGCCAATGAGGCTTTCCGGCAGGAAGCACAGGGGGTCCAGATACTCGTCCGACAGGCGGCGATACACCGCCCCCACCCGGGTATTGCGCGTACTGTCGCGATAGTACAGCACTTCGTTCTCCACGAACAGCTCGGACGGCTCGGCCAGCACCGCCCCAATGCGTTCGGCCAGGTAAGAATGCTCGAAATAGGCAGCGTTGTAGCGACCGGGGGTGAGCACCACGTTGATGCCGCCGCAGTTCACATTGTCCATCACTGCCCGCAGGCGGTCGGAGTAGTCGCGGTTATCCACCAGCGGCGTGTTCTTGAACGTGTGGGCATCGCAACGGCGACACAGCGTGCGCGCCACCAACGGATAGGACGCCCCCGACGGAATACGCAGGTTGTCCTCCAGCACGTACCACACGCCGTCATCGCCTTCCACCAGGTCGATGCCCGAAATATGCGAGTAGATGCCCTTCGGCGGAACAATGCCCTCCACTTGCGGCAAGAAGCCCGACGAGGCATAGGCGAAATGCTGCGGAATCACGCCATCTTTGATGATTTGCGCCTCGTTATATAGGTCCAGCAGATAAGCATTCAGGGCGTCCACCCGCTGAATGAGGCCTCGTTCCAGCACCGCCCAATCGGCGGCGGATATTACGCGCGGAATAGCATCGAAGGGGAACAGGCGCTCTTCGAACTGGCCATTTTTGTACAGCCCGAACTTCACACCATAACGGGCCAGCTGCTGGTTGATGCGAGGGCTGTAACCCACCAGTCGCGTATAAATTTGCGGTTGGCCCTCCTCGGGCGCATTACAGCAGTCGCAATCGCATACCTCCGCCATGCCCACATCGGGAATGGCGTCCGGCGCTCCACTGGTTACCACCTCAGGGTCGAACGACTGCGGGGTGACGGCATCGGAAAGCGGCTCATCGGGGCTCACCGATTGCATTTGCGCTTGGCTGGCTGCCTGTGCGCTTGCAGACGGTCCTTGATTGGCAGCTCGATCTTCCGATGGCGAATAGGGGTGCTCTTCGGATGGCGTCATGGCCTCTCCCCTCTTGTTGTGGAAACTCCCAACATATGCGGGCGCATAGCCGCCCGAACCTCCACGCAACCAAGCGCAAACCTCACGCTTAGCCGACTATCCCCATAGTAATGGTTCGACAGCCAATTCACGCCTGAAAACAGAAAAGCCCCGTTGCCGGGGCCTTGTTCGCTGGCGGAGGAGGAGGGATTCCGATTTTCGCTGGCGCGAAAATCACGGCCTCGGGGCGGTGCCCTCGGCCCGAATCCCGGGCGGCGCGCCACTGGCGCCCCGCCTTTTCGGAATTCGACCTCATCGGTTCGAATCCCTCCCTTGCAGTTGAAACTCCGCTGGAAATGAAAAAGCCCCGTTGCCGGGGCCTTGTTCACTGGCGGAGGAGGAGGGATTCGAACCCTCGTTACGCGGGTTACGCGTAAAACGGTTTTCGAGACCGCCGCATTCAACCACTCTGCCACCCCTCCGCTTGGGGTGTGGACGTTACATTCCGTCCTCGTTCAAAAAAGCCCTCGCAGTCGAGGGCGGATTATTCGTGGCGGAGAGATGGGGATTCGAACCCCAGATACGCTTTTGGCGCATACACGATTTCCAATCGTGCTCCTTCGGCCAGCTCGGACATCTCTCCGCGTATATGGCTTGTGCAGCTGCACAGTAGCTAAATATTGTAACAAATCTTCGCGGTTTCACAAGGGGGCATTTTAGAAAGCCACCGCCAAGCCCGTCGCCTGACATGAGGCCATGCCATCATTCCCAACCCGTGACATGCATGGGCCATGCCATCATCCCCGTCCCCTGACATGGGATCCTGGCTCATTAAACATCGAGGGCGCCCGGTGGACGCCCTCGATAAGTAGTTTGGAAAATGCT
>CANSTH010000008.1 GCA_947649875.1 uncultured Parvibacter sp.
GAACCAACCGGACCATTTTGGCAACTACCCCTATTGGGACAACTCCAAGCTGTTCTTGAATGTGTTCGGCCAAGCCTGGCTGGTCAACGATTTCGTCATCGGGCTGGTGGCCATGTTCTATATATGGGTAATGTGGCCGCTCATTTGCCTGGGGTTGGAAAAGCTGGGGCCGCGCCGGGCCAACATAGCCCTGGTACTCATAGTGGCGGGGTTCGCTGCTTGCTGCACCGCCTCCTATGTGCAGCTGGCGTTGCGCTAGGGACGCACCGTTCCATTTGCTTGAAGTTTGGCCGCAAAGCCGAGGCGCACGGGGCCGTTCGCGCTATACTTCTTCCATTAGCGATACAGGATTGGACGGTTCATGGACTCTCAGATAAACGGCTTCACCGGATTCGGGCACCACAACCCCGGATTCGTGTCGGCGAAGGACGCTATCCGCAAGGCGGAGATTGCCGCTCAGGCAGCTAAGAACAACCCCGTGCAGCAGGCGCGCCAAACCCTCGCCCAAGCGCAGGCGTTCAGCTCCGGGCTGGGCAGCAGCGCGGGCGAAGACCGCGAACAAGCCGCCCGCGGGGGCGCCCACCGCTCCCCCGCCCTGAAGTTCGCCGCTCCCGTCTCCTCGAAAGACACCGGGCTTGCCTTCGACCCCGACAAGCTGGCGCGCATCCCCGAGCAGGACAGGCGCTGGTCGTGGGTGGAGGTGGACCTGTCCGCCATCCGCCACAACACCCAAGCGGTGCGCAGCCGGCTCGCCCACGGGGTGCGCCTCATGGCGGTGGTGAAGGCTGATGCCTACGGCCACGGAGCCGTGCCGGTGGCCAAGATGGCGTTGAATTCCGGCGCTGACTACCTGGGCGTTGCCACCGTAGACGAGGCCATCCAGCTGAGGGAAGCACTGATAGGCGCCCCCATCCTGGTATTGTCGCAACCGCCGGCCGAGGCCATCCCCCTGCTTTTAGGCTACAAGGTGATGCCGGCCATCTACACCGCCGACTTCGCCATCGCCTACGCCGAGGCAGCCGACGCCTTCGGCATTTCGGCACCGTTCCATCTGGCGGTGAACACCGGCATGAACCGCATCGGAGTGCGTTGGGACCAAGTGACAGAGTTCATGCGCCAAATCGACTTCCATCGGGCTTTGGAGCTGGTGGGCACCTTCACTCATTTTGCCACCGCCGACTGCACCCAAACCCTTGACTTCCAAATCCAAACGAAGCGCTTCCTGGAAGCGCTCTCGGCGCTGCGCATGGCTGGCGTGGACCCGGGAATCGTGCATGCCGCCAACTCTGCCGCCGCCATCCGCTTCCCCGATGTGCACTTCGACATGGTGCGGCTGGGCATCAGCCTGTACGGCTTCTACCCCTGCAACGAGACGCTTACCATGATCGACCTGAAACCGGCCATGGCAGTGTATGCCCGCATCAGCGATGTGCGTACCGTGCCCCTGAGCGACGGAGTGAGCTACGGGCTGCACTATCGCAGCCGCGGCCCTCAAACGAAGATCTGCACCATTCCCATTGGCTATGCCGACGGGCTTCGCCGCAGCCTCTCCAGTCGTGTGCGCTTTTTGTACAACGGTGCACTCATGAATCAGGTAGGAAACATCTGCATGGATCAGTGCATGTTCGAAGTGGATCCCTACGCCCACGGGCTGCGCGACCGCCACGAACCTGCCATCGGAGACTTGGTGACCATCATCGGCGGCGATGGCGACAACGTGTGCACCGTGGAGGGCATGTGCGAGCTGCTGAACACCATTCCCCACGAAGTGTGCATCGATTTCGGCACCTCCCGCATGCCGCGGCTGTACCGCCAGTAGGCACGCCGCCCCACCATAGCAGCAGACGCGCAGCCAGCCCCGCCAGCAGAAAGGCCATCCATGCCCACAAAGCCCCATATCCCCCTCGATCAGATAAAAGCCCAGGTGGAAGGCTGCCGCCGCTGCCCACTGGCAGAAACCCGTACCAACGTGGTGTTCGGCGACGGCAACTCGAACGCACGCGTGATGATTATCGGCGAGGCGCCGGGCAAGAACGAGGATTTGCAGGGAAGCCCGTTCGTGGGCGCCGCAGGCAAGTACCTGAGCGAGCTTTTAGCCATTGCGGGGCTGAAGCGCGAAGAGGTGTTCATCGCCAACGTGCTGAAGTGTCGCCCGCCTGGAAACCGCGACCCACGCCCCGAGGAGATACAAACCTGCACGCCGTTTCTTCGCGAGCAAACCCGCACCATCTCGCCGGAATTCATCGTCACGCTAGGCAACTTCTCCACGAAGTTCATCCTGAAGACCGACACCGGCATCACCCGCCTGCATGGAAAACTGGCGATGGCGGGCAAGTTCAAGGTGCTCCCCGTGTACCACCCCGCTGCCGCCCTTTACGACAGCAGCAAACGCATTGCGCTGGAAGACGATTTCGCCACCCTGGGCCGCCTGCTGGCAGAAGGGCAGCAAGCCTAGCGACGCCCGAGCCCGCCCTACTCGCAAGGAGCTTGCAGCGGTGTGCTATGCTTGGGCGCTGTGACTTGAGTTCCTTGCCAAGGAGGCATTATGAACATAACGGTTTACTGCGGCTCGGCCACGGGCGACAGCCCGGCCATCGTGGAGGCAGCCGCCCAGCTGGGGCGCTGGATTGGCGAAAGCGGCAACCGGCTGGTGTACGGCGGCAGCTCGGTGGGACTGATGGGGGTTGTATCCCGTGCCGCCCTTGAAGCAGGCGCGGAAGTAGACGGCGTAGAGCCGCAGTTCTTCATCGATGCCGGCGTGGAGCAGCACGACCTGACCAACCTCTACGTAGTGGAGACCATGGCCGAGCGCAAGACCATGATGATCGGCCTGGGGGATGTGTTCGTGGCGCTGCCGGGAGGGGTCGGCACCCTGGAAGAGATCAGCGAGATACTCACCCGCGTACGGTTGGACATGGGCCCCCATGAGTGCTTCTTCCTGAACGTGGACGGCTTCTACAACCCGCTCATCGCGCTTTTAGAAGAGATGATAGCCCACGGTTTCTTCGACCGTGAGGACATGGACCGCGTACATTTCCCCACCACTGTGGGAGAGCTCGCAAACCTGGTGGCCTATTCGCAAGAGCACCCGCCCGTCCGCGCCGGCGGGGCCTTCCTCGCCCAGTTCGGCTAGGCCCCGCAAGCTCCACAGCGGTTGCCCTGCAGCCAGGGAGCAACCGCCTAAGCCCCTTCCTTAATAAGGCCGGTGCGATAGGCTTCCAGCAGCAGCTTCAAGTCATCCACCTGGGCTTGCAGCTTCTCACCCAAATCGGTATGGGCCACCAGCGTCCGCTGATCCACTCGCTCTACCACGCGGCGGCTGGAGTGAATATCGCGCTCCTGTGCCACCGCCGCCTCGCGGGAAACCAGCGGCTCGTGAGCAGCCAAGATAAAGCCGTAGGAATTGGAGATGAGGGTATAACCGGCAATGCCGGTGGTGGGCTGGTAGGCCTTCGAGAATCCGCCGTCTATCATCAGCACCTTCCCGCCGCACTTCACGGGATCCTCGCCGTCTTTCGCCTTCACGGGCACGTGGCCGCAGATAATGCGAGCGCTGGCCGGGTCCAGCCCAAAGTCGCGGAAGATGCCATCGATAACTTGCGGATCCTCCAGGAGGCTGTAGAAGGGGTTCTTCACCTCTTTGCGAGCGGCTTTGTCGGCAATGAGGTACAGCTCGAACGTGGCCATCTTGCTCTTGGCGAACAGCGGCGACCCCTCCCCCAGCCACAGGTACCACAGCAGGTCGCGGCCCCGGCGGCGCGCCTCTTCGTCATCGGAGAAGAAGGCATTGCGCACGTGGGCGTCCAGGCAATCGTACAAGGCGCGACCCGCCACCTTTTGGCCGAACACGTCCACCACCTTGAGCGATCCGTCTTCGTTCAAGGGCACGCAGGCATGGAACAGCAAGTTTCCGTTATGCACCTTGTACAGGCTGCCGTGGTCCAGCAAGAATCGCACGTGGCGCTGCAGCTTCTCGCACTGGGTGAAAGCGGCCTCCAGTCGCTGCATGATGCCTTCTTCCTCGGGGGTCAGCCGGTAGGGGTCGGCCCAGTCTACCGTGGGGAAGCTGGTGTCCAGTAGCGGATATTCCACTCCGTCCACCACCACCGTGCCCGCTTCCGGGTTCACCCTATGCAGCAGCTTGCGGTCTTCCATGGCAAACTGCGGGTAGGCATCAATGAGCTGGCCCTCCACCTTGAACTGGATGACGGCCATGGCCTTTTGGATTTTCACGCACATCTCTGCCTCGGCACTGGAGATGTCCGGGTTGCCCTTCAGCCCGAAGGCCACACAAGGGTCGGATGCATAGGCGCTCATGGCGAAGCGGGCCAGTGGCAGAATGTTGATGCCGTAGGCGTCCTCCAAGATTGAAAGGTTGCCATAGCGGGCGCAATTGCGCACCACATGGGCGATGCAGCCCCGCTGCCCCAGCGATGCCCCCATCCACACGATATCGTGATTGCCCCACTGAATATCCAAGTTGGGATAGGCGGCCAACGCATCCATGATGGTGTGCGGGGCAGGACCACGGTCGTAGATGTCGCCCAAGATATGCAGCTGATCGATGGCAAGGCGTTGCACCAAATGACCCAGCGCCTCCACGAGCGCGATGCCCTGGCCGCTCTCCACTGCCGTGCGCACCAGCGCGGCACGGTAAGCCTGCTTGTCCACCCCCAGGCCGTCCTCGGCCATCAGCTCTTCAATCACATAGGCGAACTCCGGCGGCAGCGCCCGGCGCACATGGGATCGAGTGTACTTCTGGGCTGCCCGCTTCGCCACCGCCACCAGTCGCGGCACCATCTGCTCGTACCAGGCCATCTCATCGGACACGTGCGCTAAAGCGATGGCCGCCTTCTCGCGCGGGTAGTAGACAAGGGTGGCCAATTCCCGTTTTTCTTGTTCGGCCAGCTGATCGCCGAACACGTCCTCGATTTTCAGCCGAATGGAGCCGGAACCGTTGCGGATGATGTGGGAAAAGGCCTCGTACTCGCCGTGGATGTCAGAACAGAAGAACTCGGTGCCCTTGGGCAAGTTGAGGATGGCGCTGAGGTTCATCAGCTCGGCGGCGGCGCTGGCCTGGGTGGGGAACAGCCTGGCCAATTGGCGCAGGTAACGTTCTTCGTTGTATTCCATGGGGCTCCTTGGAGTGCTTTTCAAGACCATTCTCTACGCGAGACTGGAATTGATAGAGAACCAGATGTCAGGCGATTATTCGTAGGGCAGACATTCTTTGTCTGCCTGGGCCGCAACTACATGCGAGCCGTCCACCTAGGCAGAGATAGAATCTCTGCCCTACGAAAAACCAGGACCATCCAATGGTAACAGCTAGCGGCACTACAACGGGCACCCTTTCGGGCAACCCACCCTGCGCCTTCGGCGAACTCACGAAACAGGGCGAACTCACTCCCTCGCGAAGAAGGCCACGGCAATGGCATCGGGGCCAGCGTGGGTGCCGATAGCTGCGCCCACGCAACTTTGCGGCAGCGGCACACCCGTCTCCTGCCACAGATCGGCACTGTCGACGATGTACTTCTGCAGAAGACCGTCGGAAAGTCCAGTGTAGCCCACCAGGTAAGGCCGCGAGAAATCCACGCCGCCGGCGCTTTGAATCTGTCGCTTCAACAGGTTGGTGCCGTTCTTCGATCCGCGGGCCTTCCCCAGCACCGCCACCTCCCCCTCTTCGATGGCAATTACCGGCTTGATGGCCAGCATCTCCCCCATTACGGCGGCGGCTGCGTTCAGGCGGCCCCCTTTGCGCAGGTACTCCAGCGTGCCCAGCAGCGCTACAAGCCGCACCTGGTGCCGTTCTTCTTCCAGCTGTCGCGCCGCCTCTTCCGCAGATAGGCCCTGGCCCAGCAGTTGCAGGCCCCGTTGCACCACCACTGCTTCGCCGATGGAGGCGTTCAGGCTGTCCACCACAAACACCTTCCCCGGGAACTGCTCGGCTGCCGCCAGCGCACTGTCATGGGTGCCGGACAGTTTGCCCGACAAGGTGATCACCAGCAGCTCATCGGCATGGGCCAGCCCTTCGCGGAAGGCCTCGACAAACTTCGCAGGGGTCACCATGCTGGTTTTGGGCAGCTGGTCCGACTCGATGAGGCGCTCGTAGAACTGCTGATGACTCAGATTCACGCCATCGAGAAACGACTCTTCCCCGAAGGTCACCTCCAAAGGCACCACCGCAACCCCCGGCGTGCCTTGGGGAATGTCGGAAGCGGAGTCGGTAATTACAAGCGTTTTGATCATGAAATTTCCTTTTCCCTAAGCAGACATGAGCAGAAATCACCAGCCGGGTTTTCGCCGGCATAGGCGGTCGGCGGGACGGCGGAGCGGAGGTCTAGACATAAGGAGGGAGGAGATCCACTCGCGCACAGCGCGAGTTAGCTCCGGCCGACAACGCATCGGAGCGGAGCCGTCCCGTCGACCGCCAACTGAGGGGCTAGCAAGTACCCTCTGCGCAGCTTTCGGCCATGCACTGCTCGGCACCACGCACTACCAGGTCCAGCCCCTCATAGAAGGCAGCGCGCTGATGAGCATCCAGCAGACTTCCGCCCTTGGCAAAAATAGCCTCGATGCGCCCGTTCAGCTGCTCCACCACCTTTGCCCCGGCTTCGGTGAGAAAGAACGGCGTGCGATACGAACGCCCCGAAGCCGGCGCTGTCTTGCGTACCAGCCCTTTGGTGATCAACTGCGAAAGGGCGCGGGAGATGGCCGCCTTGTCCTCGCGACAGCGGTCGGTAAGCTGCACAGCGCTCAACCCCTCCGGAGCCTTGCCCAGCTGGTAGAGCACCATGGCATGGGCGCCCTTCAGCCCCAGCTTCTTCATCTCGTAGTCTTTAACTTTCTGCACAATGCGGCTCAGCTCCAGAATAGAGCTCGTAAACGTGTCGAAGCGATTGTCCATCGCCGCCCTTTCAAAGATGTTGACGAAACAACATCTATCATACCCGCCGCCTCCCTTTCGCGCAACCTCCTGTCAAAGAATCTGCGGGGTTTGGAGTAAGAACAAAGACACTGCTCCAGTCGTTTGACCGCAGACACATCGTGGATGGGCCGGTTCGGCGGGTCGGAGCGAGGTCCGGCCAAGCGGAGCGACGAGGAGACCCACTCGGGCGAAGCCCGAGTTCGGCTACGACTAGCGAAGCGTCGAGCGCAGGCCTGCCGAACCGGCCCACCTCCGGGATGGTATCAAATCGGAAAGGTATACCTTCTCTTGAGCCGGTTTATTCTCGCTTTGGTTTCAGCTGTAGGGTGCTGTGCGCCGGACGCCGCTGGCACGGGTATCGTTCACCTTGAGAGAATACATAAAAGATGTTGTTCTCTCAACATCTATCATACCTAGGCGCTATCAGACGCCAATGGCGCCTCCTGAGCTCTAGCGCAACCAGGTAAAACGTAAAGGGGTGATACATGGCCGTGATCTCCGACGGGGCCGATGTGAAAACCATCGGCATCCCCCGCGCACTTCTCTACTACCGCTACGGCACGCTGTGGGAGATGTTTTTCCGCAACTTGGGGCGGCACGTGGTGGTAAGCCCGCCAACCGATCGCGCCGTGCTGCAGGCGGGCGAAGAGGTGTCGTCCGATGAGAGCTGCCTGGCCTCGAAGGTGTTCATGGGGGCCGTGGCCAGCCTCATCGGCCGCTGCGATGCCATTTTCATCCCCAACTACGCCAGCGCCTCTCCGCGCATGGGCTTCTGCACCAAATACCAAAGCGCCACCGACATGGCGGCCAACACCTTCCGCGAGCAAAACCCGAAGATCTTGAGCCTGCTGATTGAGCACCTGGACAGCCAGCGCGAGGTGGAAGAGGCCTTTGTGGACTTGGGAAAGCGACTGGGAGCCTCGGCCAAAGAGGCTAAGCGCGCCTACCATGCCGCCGCTAAAGCGCAGAAGACTGCCAACGAGCTATGGGCCAAGAACCAAGAGGCGGCGCTTAAGGACATCAAGCGGCTGCGCCACAGCACGGGCGATGCCCCCATCACCATCTTGGTGGCGGCCCATCCCTACATTGCCCACGATCCCTTCATGGCAGGGCCCGTGTTGGACGCCCTTAAAGAAGCCGGCGCCATCGTGCTGTTCGCCGATGAGGCCGACCATGGCCACACCTACAAGAAGAGCTTTGAGTTCACCCGCACCATGCCCTGGGTGATAAACCGCGAGCTGATAGGCTCTATCCTCATGTTGCAAGGCCAAGTGGACGGCATTGTGCTGATAAGCGCCTTCCCCTGCGGCCCCGACTCCATGACAGATGACGCCATCATGCGCTGCATCGAGGGCACCCCTATCCTGAACCTGCTGATAGACGCCCAAAGCGGCACTGCCGGCATCCAAACCCGCGTGGAGAGCTTCATGGACATCTTGCAGTTCCACAAGAAGGGAGGCTACCTGCATGAGTAAGGAAGCTGGCAAGCAGGCCAACGCCAAAGCCGACGGGCAGGCTGCCGAATGCACCGGCAAACAAGCGGACAAGGCAGTTGGCAGGCAGTCTGGCAAAAGATCCCGCAAGCAGGACACCGCGCAAACGGCCAAACAGGCCGCCCCCTCCTCGTTCTTGAGCAGCTTGCCACGAAAACGGAAGGGAGAGCAGCTGATAGACAGCAAGGCACCGGAATCGCTGCAATGGCGCATCGCCGTGAGCCACGAGAAGCGCCCACGTCCGCTGCTGCCGCCCAAGCCCGCCAAGCCCAAGAAAGACAAGCGGCATACCGCCACCCGCGTGGCATTCTTCCGGTACGGCTACTACGACCCCTGTTTCAAATACTTCACCGAGCAAGTGCTCAACGCCGAGTTCCTGCCGCTTCCGCCGGCCACCCGCCGCACCGAAGAGGTGGGCACCCAAAACTCCACCGACTACGTGTGCACCCCCTTCAAGCACATCCTGGGCGACTTCGTGGACGCGCTGGAGCTGGGGGCCAACGTAGTAGTGCAATTTTGCGGTCCTTGTCGGCTGGGCTACTACGGCGAGCTGCAGGAATCCATCTTGCGGGACATGGGCTACGACAATTTCCGCATGCTCAACTTCGCCAATGGGCTGGACACCAATTCTGCCGTGGGATGGACACGAGAATGCCTGAAGCAGGTGAACCCCGACATCAATGTGCCGAAGGCGGCATTGAAGCTGATACCTCTTACCCATATGGTGGCCCACATGGACAGCGCCTACGACTTCTACCTGGCCAACGCCGGTTTCGAGCAAGAATCGGGAAGCTTTGACTTGGCCTGGGCCGCCTATATGGACGCCATGGCCGCCGCCTCTGACGAGAAAACCATCCAGGAGGCCCACGCCCACGGCATGGAGCGGATGCGGGCCATACCCCTGAACAAGCCGGAGAACCCCATTCGCATCGGTATCGTGGGCGAAATGTTCACCGCCTTTGACCCGCGCTCGAACCTCAATCTGGACAAGAAGCTGCTGGCCATGGGGGTGGAGATGCACCGCATGATGAACCTCACCAACCGCTTTGTTCACTACAACGAGCCCAACCTGCGTCAATCGGCCCGCGAATATATCACCTACGACATGGGCCCCACTTCCACCATCACCATTGCGGCCGCCAAGAAGTTCGCCGCCGAAGGCTTTGATGGGCTGGTGCACGCGAAGTCGGCCGGCTGCACGCCGGAGATTGACTGCGAACCGGCACTGATGCGCATCGCCGAGGACTACTCCATCCCGGTGCTATACCTCACCTACGACGCCCAAACCAGCGACACCGGCCTGGACACCCGGCTGGAGGCATTCTACGACATGCTGGCCATGAAGAAGCAGAAAGGAACCCTGCGATGAAGGAAGCCTATCTTGGCATAGACATCGGATCCATCTCCACCAAAGGCGTGGTGATAGACCAGGATCGCACCATCGTGGCCCGCAGCTACCTGTGGACGGAAGGCAATCCGGTGGAGGCCAGCAAGCGGGTGGCTCGCCAGCTGAAAGAGCAGCTGGATGCGCTTGAGGCGGAAGACCCTGCCGAGCAGCTGGCCATTGTGGGTGCCGGCACCACCGGCAGCGCCCGACGGCTGGTAGGGGCCATGCTTGGGGCATCGGTGATCAAGAACGAGATTACCGCCCATGCGGTGGGCACTACTCACTTGCATCCAGACGTGCGCACCATCCTGGAAATCGGCGGTCAAGACTCCAAGATCATCTGCGTGGCCGATGGCATTGCGGTGGACTACGCCATGAACACCTTGTGCGCCGCCGGCACTGGCTCGTTCCTCTCCAGCCAAGCCCATCGGCTGGGGGTGGAAGTGGAAGACTTCGGCGAGATTGCCCTCACGTCCACAAAGCCCGCCAACATTGCCGCCCGCTGCACCGTATTTGCCGAGAGCGATCTGGTGCACAAGATTCAGGTGGGCTATGCCCGCGAGGACATCATCGCCGGGCTGTGCCATGCGGTGGCCTCAAACTACCTGAACAATGTGGGCAAGGGCAAAAAGATCTTGGCGCCCGTGGTGTTCCAGGGCGGCGTGTCGAAGAACGCCGGTGTGGTGGACGCCTTCGAGAAGCAATTGGGAATGCCGGTGACGGTGGACCCGGACGGCCACCTCATGGGCGCTTACGGCGCGGCGCTTCTGGCGGCGGATGCGGGACCTGTGCGAAACGCCGCATCGGGGCCGTTCGCCAACGGCAGCTTCGACTTCGAAGCGGTGCAAGATTTCGACTTCAAAACCCGCGAGATAGAGTGCCAGAAGTGCGCGAACCACTGCGAAGTGATTTGCGTGTACCGCAACCGCGACGTCATCGACTCCTGGGGCAACCGCTGCGAAAGGCCTACTGCCGCTTCTTCTCGATGCGCATGGTGGCAAGCGAGCAGATCAGCCCCACAAAGGAAAACGCTGCCAGCAGCAACAGCACAGGGGCAAGGCCAACCGCATCGCCCACCGTTCCCAAAAGCGGTGACACCACGCCGCCCACTGCCACAGCCACGCCGAAGGAGAGCCCCGAGGCCATCCCCAAATGGGCTGGCAGATAGCTTTGGCTGAGAGCCACCGCCGGCGGGTTGAAGATGTTGGTGCCCACGGCAATGAGCATCAACATAGCTACGCACAGCGCGAGGTTATGACAGAACACGAACACCAGCATGGCGCTTCCGATGAGGCAGAATCCCCCGACCATGAGTGCGGGGATGCTCACCTTATGGGAAGCGAGGCCGCTCATGGCCGTAGCCGCAGCCCCCGCCAGCGAGAATACGGTGATAAGGGCAGAGGCACTCCCCTGCTCCATTCCGAAGGTGGCCACCATAAACAGCGGCACAAAGCTGGTAACGCCATAGAACACGATGGAGCGCACGGAAAGCGCCCCCATCACCACCCAGAACGCGCCCCAGCGATCATGAGCCGCCTGCACCCCTTCGGCCACCTGCTCTCGCAAGCCAAAGGAGAGGAAGCGGCGGTTGAAGACCAGCAGCAACGCGGCATAGGGCAGGCAAATTACCAGGTAAACCAAAGTGCCCGCCAGCCCGAAAGCGTTGATGGCGGCAACGCTTATGATGGGCCCCACACAAAAGCCCACTTGGCCCCCAACCGAGAACACCGACATGCTGACCGCCTTGTCGTTGCCTCCAACCAAATTGGCCAGCCGACCCCCTTCGGGATGCAGCATGGCGTTGCCGATGCCGCTCACCATGGCGGCGGCCACAATAAGCCAGTAGCTTTTCAGCAGGCCGATAGCGGCAAGACCCGCCCCAGCCAGCGCCACGCCCACGGCCATCAGCCACGGCCGCGCCTTCTTGTCGCCCAGCCAGCCGAACAGCGGCTGTATGACGGCAGAGGCTATGTTGGAGGCCAGCACCAAAAGCGTGGCGGCAGCATAGGTAAGCCCACCGTCCAGCACAAGATAAGGGAGCACCGCCGCCAGTCCCGCTTGGGAGGCGTCCACGCAAATATGGCCGCCCATAAGCAAGTAGGGCAGCTTGTTGGGAAGGGACTTTCTCGACTCGCTCATACCGCCATTGTAAGTGCGCCTGCAATAGCGCCCAGGAGAAATGGCGCGAACGGGAAGCGCATCAGGAATATGCCATTATCCCCGTCCCCTGACATGACGCCCCCGCCTGGCGTGGGGCTTCAGCGACAGAAGGGAAGAATGGCCCGGTAGGCCTCCACTAGCTGGCCAAGGGAAACGGCGGCATTGGCGGGGCTGGTAGAGGGCAGACGCGTGGCAGGCATCTGCGTTGCGGCTTGACAGCGCTTGGCGTACAGCTCGGCAGCTTTCGCGCCGGTGCAGAACACCGCTTTGATGGGAGCCCTCCCCAAAAGCCAGCCGATGTCGTTGGGAACGCAATCGGCAATGGAGCCGTCGGAAGCGCCTTTGATGGTACACTCCGCCAGCACGTCCCAAAGGGCAACGCCATGGCGCAACACCAGCGCGCGCTTGTCTTCATTAGTGGCAGGCAACGGTTCGCCGAACAGCGAGGCCATCACCTTCCAAAAACGGTTTTGCGGATGGTTGTAATAGAAACCAGTCTCGCGGGACTTTGGCGAGGGCATAGTGCCCAAGATGAGCACCGAGGAATGCTCGTCGAATACCGGCTCCAGCGGATGCACCACTCGATGCGCCATCTCCGGTTGCTTCCAGCCGTCTTCTGGCTGCGGTTCGGGAGCATCGGGGCCTTTGGCCTTTAGCGGGCCCTGTTCTTGTTGCAACCGCGCCTGCGCCTTTTGGGCTGCCTCGTTGGAGAGCGCCTCAAGCTCCTGGTCGAGCGCCGAGGGAATGCCGAACAGCGTACGTCGCGAACTGAACATTCGCGGGGCCTTCCCGCTGCTCTCCGCTGCCAGCACATCGCCGATCAGCTCCCAGTTCTTGTCCTCCCGCGTGCGCACGGCCAGCTACTCCAATGTGCGCAGGGCGTGACGGCCTTTGCCGGCGCGCTTGGCCACGTACAGGGCCTCATCGGCCACTTGATACAGGCCATCGAAGGTCACGGGCGCACGGGTGCAGGCCACGGCGCCCACCGAAATGGAAGGCTGCAGCTCTTCTGGCATGTCTTCAGGGCGGCCGCCCTTAGCGTAGATGCCACCAGACAAGCGCTCCAGCACGTTCTGAAGCGCCGGTCCCGGCCCCAGCCCATTGGCGAAGATGGCGAACTCGTCGCCTCCCAAACGAGCCACCAGGTCATCGCGACGCACCGCGCCCTTAAGGAACTTGCCAATCTCTTGCAGCACGCGATCGCCTTCAGGGTGACCGAAGTTGTCGTTCACCTGCTTGAAATCGTCCACGTCAATGAGGAACAGGGTGCATGGGCTGTCCACATCGCCAGCCGATAGCGCGGCATCGATGCGAACCATTGCGGCATTACGGTTGAAGAGCCCCGTGAGGCCATCCAGTTCTGCCTGGCGCCGCAGCATCACCTCGCGCATCATGGTCTCATGGGTGTCCAGCAAACGCCCCACATGGCGCACCGGGCAGCCATCCTCATTGAAGATGACGAAAGACTGATAACGGCACCACACCGGTTCGCCGTTGCCACCCGCCAGCGCAATCTCGTCATCGATGAAATCGCCGCGTTCCGCCACTTCCCGGTAGGCACCGTAATCGTGAATATCCAAGTCCACGTTGCATTCCTTGTCGCAGCGCTTTTTCACGATGAGGTCGGCGGACTTGGGCTCGCGACCAAATCGGGCGGCAAAGTCACCGAACAACTCGCCCGTCTGCTCTTGGCACTGGATATCGAACACCACATCGCGCGAGAGCACCGACAGCAGCTCCACCCGCTGGTTTGCCCGCTGCAGCTTCTGCGCATAGAGAAGCAGCTCGGTGATGTCGGTAAGGGCAACATAGAACCAGGCGGCGCCGGCATCGTCCACCACGTAGCGGCCCTTGTCCCGCACCCACAGCTCCTGCCCGTCGGGGCGGTTCAGCCGATAATCCACCACATCAGTGTCGCCGTGGGATATCTGCTCGGTTATCTCCTTCGCCACCCGATCGCGATCATCGGGGTACACCATCCCAATGAACGTATTGCCCGTCGCAATGCGGAACTGCTCGTAAGTGGCACAGCCGAACATGTCCAGAACGTCTCGGCTCACGTAGTCGATCAACCCATCGCCCTCGGCCCGGTAGCGAAACAACCCACCGGGGATGCGGTCGAGAAACTCCTGGGACACCTCGTCTTCGATAACACAGCCGTCTCCAGCCCCCAGCTTGCCCTCGGTGATTCGATGAAAAACGGTCACTACGCTCCCCTGCCCTTGCCATCAGTCAGCCATTCGTACAGTCAGGCAAATAGCCTGTTCAGCGGCACAGTATGATACCACCTAACAACGGTGGAGCGCCTAAGGAAATTGGAAAAGGGGATCAAAGCCTGCCTCGTGAGGAATTATGCGCATGCGGCGGATACGCCCAGGCGCAAACCACCACCGGAAGGCTACTCCCCGTAGGGGGTCTCGCGCATGCGGCGGGCATAGACGATTGCCACGCACAAGCCGCAAAGGCAGATGACGGCCGCTACAGCCATGGCAGCGCCGAAGCCTTGGGAGCTGGCCTGCACGGCGCCCTCTCCTGCCGCCTGGGCCGAGGCAACCACCGTGCTCATGATGCCCACATAGGTGGCGGGCCCGAGGCAAGCCGCCAGCTGCAGCGCCATGCCCATCAGCGACACCCCGTGGGAATGCAGCTGCAACGGAAGGCGGCGCAGGCCCGCCGTCTGCGATGGCGAGAGCAGCATACCCGTGCCCAGGTACCCCAGGAAAACACCGCCCACGACCAGAGGCACCGAGGGCAAAAAAGCGCCAGCCACCATTACGGCCACACCCACCAGCGTTATCGCCAGCCCCAGCGGCAGAAGCGGCCACTCCCCCCGCCTGTCCAACTGCCGGCCGGACACGATGGCGGCCCCGGCGTGGGCACACACCGGTAGAAGCAGCATCAGCCCCGCCATGGACGCGCTCATACCCGCCGCCTGCTCGAAGTAGAGCGGGGTTACCACCGAAAGCGAGAAGTAGGTCATCATGGTGACCATCACCAAGATGGCCGCCGGCCAGAAGGCCCGAGACCGCAACGGCTCAAGCGATACCAGCGGCTGGGGCAGACGCGCTTGGCGATAGGCGAAGCCAGCCAGCACGAGCACCGCCGTCGCAAGCGCAATCACACCCGCAAGAGGCCGTGATGATACCTCCGCCAAACCCACCGAAAGCGCAGTGACCCCCAGTGCCATGAGCAGCGCTGAGAGCGCATCGAAGCGCACTTCGGCCGAGGGGCGGCGCGCATCGCGCACCGCAAACCAACCCACAACGGCAAACAGCACACCGAAGCCCAGCGGAACTACGAACACGCTGGACCAACCCAGTTCCGACACTAAAAACCCTGTAACAATGGGCGCCGTGGCGGGGCCTATGGTGATCATGGAGGATCCCAGCGCAAAACAGCCGCCCAACCGCTCATGCGGAACGCGATCCACGATAACGTTCATCATCAGCGGGATAAACACCCCTGCCCCCAGCGCCTGTACGATGCGAGCGAGCAGCAGCACCAAGAAATTGCCCGCCGCCATGCCCATCACCGAACCCGCAATGTTGAGAGCCGCCGCCGCAAAGAACAGCGAGCGCAACGTGAAGCGCCGGTACAGGTAAGCCATGCAGGCCACCACCACCGTCACCGTTATCATGTAAGCAGTTACCAGCCACTGCGCCGCAACGGCATCGATGCGAAACTGATGCATAATGGACACCAGTGCCATGTTCATGAGGTTCTCGTTGAAGCCGGCAATGAACGCACAGCCATACAACACGAAGAGCAATGCCCGCAGCGACGAATCCATGCCCGCACCTTTCCGTTCGATCATTCGCCGCGCCGCTGGATGACGGCGCCACACGCAGCTTAGATACGAGCGCATCATGGACACATCGCCGAGTTCTGCATCGGAAAAGTTTACCCCATTACGTCTTATTCGCACCCACAAACCTCAAGGGTAACCGCACCAAAAAATGCGAGCTGGCAACCATCCCACGACTGCAGGTACGTTCTTGCGCACGCCCTCCACAATGAACGCGAAAGCCTGGGGTTCGTCCGGATGGCGTTCTCCCAGAAGTGGGCCAGCCAAGCGGCTTACGCCGGCAATTCGGGCGGTTCGAGCGGGTCTTCAGGGCGGCGTACGAACTGATACAGGAGGCGGCGGGCTTCCTCAAGGTTCTTCTTTTTCAGTTGATGCTCCCAAAGCACCAGCACCTTCCAGCCCATGGCCTCAAGCGCCTCAAGGTTGCGTTTGTCGCGCTCCACATTGCGGGCGAACTTCGCCTCCCAATACTCCACGTTCTTCTTAGGCACTGCCATTTGACACTCCGGGCAACGATGCCAGAAGCACCCCATCACGAAGATGGCCAGCTTACGCCCCACAAAAGCCACGTCCGGCCTCCCCGGCGCCTTGCCCCAGTCCACTCGGTAGCCGGTGTAGCCCATCTCCCGCAGCATGCGTCGCACTGCAACTTCGGGCTTGGTATCGCGGCGCTTGTTTCCCTGCATGGATTTGTGGGTGGCCAGGCTCACCACCCCGAAATCGTAGCGAGACTTCGTGGTGGAGGGCACAGCCGTGGGCTTCGCTTCAGTGGGCTCTGCCTCCGTGGGCTCTATTTCTTCGCCTGATTCAACCATGCTCGCATTATAGAGGAAGCCGCACCCACCTCACCAAAGAACGCTCACCGCTCCCCGCTTAAGGAACGCGTCAGGTGTGCGCCATTTTGGGAGCCACGGGCCCGTTTGGAAAACCCAGCGATATTATTATGTACAATTGAGGCAAACGGACGCCTCCAGCGCTCCGCGGCACTCGCCCAAAAACCAGCAAAGGAGGCCAGGCCCTGGATAGGCGGCAACAACAACCCCTTACTCGTCGCGAGTTTC
Organism: uncultured Parvibacter sp.; assembly: GCA_947649875.1. Classification (GTDB taxonomy): domain Bacteria; phylum Actinomycetota; class Coriobacteriia; order Coriobacteriales; family Eggerthellaceae; genus Parvibacter. The sequence goes on from CANSTH010000008.1 coordinate 16,832, forward strand.
TGACCCTTGGCATCGGAACCGTAACTGTCGCCGCTGCAGGCGTTGCCGCCTGGCGCGGCTTTGCGCTGCCCATGCAAGGCGCATCCGTGGGATACGACACGAGCGATGGCAGAAGCGAAGGGCAAAACCAGCCGCAAGGCGAACACCAGAATACAGCCCCAGAAGAGCACGGGGCGTCGAAAAACGACCAGCCCGGTACCTCCTCCAACGTCCCACACGCACTGGAGGAGCTGCCCTGGAACCTGCAACTGATCAATGGCTCGCATCCTCTGCCGAGCGACTTCGTCCCGCCAGAGTTGGTAGACATTCCCGGCGGAAGCCACACCATCGACTCCCGCGTATACGACCACCTGATGGCGATGCTCGATGCCGCCGACAAGGCCGGAACGCCTCCCGCAGTGTGTTCAGCCTACCGCACCTACGATTATCAGCGACAGCTGTTCGAGAGCCGCGTGGAGCGCTGCAAGCGCGAAAAGGGCCTGGAAGGCGAAGGGGCCGAGAACGAGGCCGCCTTCTGGGTTGCTCGCCCAGGAACAAGCGAGCATCAAGCAGGCCTGGCAGTGGATCTGATCGACCAAAACTACACCGAGCTGGATAAGGCTCAAGAGTCAACCCCCACCCAGAAATGGCTGATGGAGCATTGCGCTGAGTACGGTTTCATATTGCGCTATCCCACCTCCAAAAGCGCCATTACCGGTATCGGGTACGAGCCTTGGCACTACCGCTTCGTGGGCGTCAAATTCGCGTCGGCCATAACCAATAGCGGCCTGTGCTTCGAAGAATGGCTGGAGCGCTATCTGGCAGGAAGCTAACGCCCTTCCCCCGCCCGCACCCGAACCGCCATCCACCACGGATGCCCCTCACCCATTCCTTGGCACCAGCGCTCGATTGGCCTGCGCCATAGCGGCGCACCCCTGTCGGCGCCCCACTCTGCCGCCAGGAACGCCACAGCCCGATACCTCCACACAACTTCTTCGCTTCCATTCGGAAACAGTCAGCGCCTCCCCACGTACTGCTGCAACATCGGGGTTACGTTGAATCCGTTACCTTTGCGCGCTCATCACCGCCCGCAATTCGCAGGGCAAGCGCGCCGCGAATCACCGCAACGAGGAGGACGCATGTGCACCGCAGTTAGATTCACCGACACCCAAGGCCACCTGTTCTGGGGCCGCAACTACGACTGGAACATCACCTACGGCGAAGCCCCTGTCATCATGCCCAAAGGATTCCCGCTGAAGCAGGAGTTCGGCCCCACCCAACCCACCAAATACGCCACCATTGGCATGGCGGTGATCAATGACGGATACCCGCTTTACTTCAATTGTGGAAACGAGGCGGGGCTTGCAGTGGGCGGCCTGAACTTCGCCCAATATGCCCAGTTCGAGCCGGCGCCCATCGAGGGCAAGACTAACATCGCCGCCTTCGAGGTGCCCGCTTGGATCGGCGCCAACTTCGCCACCGTCGATGAGGCGCAGGCGGCGCTCGAGAATGTGGCCATCATAGCGAAGGCCCCTACCGAGCAGATGGGAGTGGCCACGCTGCACTGGATGATCGCCGACGCGAATCGCAGCATTGTGGTGGAATGTCAGTCAGACGGCATGCACGTCTACGACAACCCAGTGGACACGCTCACCAACCAGCCCCCCTTCCCCTGGCACATGGAGAACCTGCGCAACTATATGTGCTGCAACGGCTCGTGGCCGGGAGATGTCACCTGGGGAAAGGCTGACCTTACGCCCTTCGGCACCGGCGCCACCATGCGCGGCATCCCCGGCGACACCTACTCCACTTCCCGTTTCGTGAAAGCAGCCTTCACCAACAGCTTCCATCCCCAGAAGGAAACCGAGGCCGACAATGTGATGCGCTGCCTGCATACGCTAGGCTGCGTGGGATTCGTTGACGGCATGGCCGCCATGGCCGATGGCAGCTACGAGCTTACTCTGTTCAGCGACTGCTTTAGCGCCAACACCGGCACCTACTACTTCAACACCTACGACAACCCGGCCGTACGCTGCGCCAGCCTGGCAGACGCCGCCGGAGCCCCCGTCGACAAGCTGATAAAGCCGCAACTGAAGACCTTTGCGTAAAGGCATACAGTCAACAACTTCATAAGCCTCACAAGGCTCTTATAAGCTCATTTGCGAAGAGAGGGGTTCTGCTGCACTGGGTTTTGCGCTACCATCGTGCCAATTGCTTCGCCGTCTTGCTGCAAAGCGGCGAAGCGCAAGCACTATAGCACGTCGGAGGCCCACAATGTTTATGTTCCGCAAGTCCTTCGTGGGAAAGCCAACCCAGCGAAAGCACACCAGAAAACCCCTCTCCATTATCCTTTCCCTAACTTTGGCGCTCTCACTGTTCGGCGCAACCGGGCTTCCGGCCTTTGCCAACCCAGACAGCAATACCTTTTTAGAGCCAATCAACGACAGCGCAGCCGCCGAACAGCCGGATAATTTCGGCAGTGAATTAGCACCCCCCCCCCATGCGCTAAATCTTGACGAGCAACCCGATTCCAACGAAGAGAAGTTAGGCGTCACCGAAACCAGCGGAACGGATGACGGCGCCCCAAAAACCCAGGCCTCCCCTACGGCAATCGGCGTAGAGCCCGAGACCTCCTCCGTCTCCAGAGCGCCCATCGCGCGCGCAGCAAACCCTGCAGTGCTGGAGGCCAACACAGTGGCAGGCCTGAATCCCGAAAATACCGTGGTCAACCTGTTCAATTACTCCACGGGACAATTTGGAGCCAACGGCAGCGACACAGTGGGCACCACTGGAGGCGCCACGCCCATCGTCAACTATCAAACTTGGCTCAACAATCGCACGGGCATTAATTACGGTCACCTGCTCACCTTCGGCGATGGCATGCGTCATTTAGGCTACTGGAACCAGGGCATCGTAGCCGCCTATGGAGAAATAGCCCGCAGTCGGCCCGGTATGCAAAACATCGTTGCCCCATTGCTCACCGAGGGCTACCCTAGCATCAATGGAGACGAAACCTCCATTGGCCCCAATGGCGCTCAACTGGGCGGTTACAACTACAACCCCGAGTTGTTCTCTAGGGCGCAGCGAGAAGTAAAGAATGCTGCAGGGGCGAAGCTCTACGACGAAATGGTGTACTTCAACGCCGGCCCTCTATACTTCGTAGGCCCCAACAACAGCGGCACAAACGGGAACGGCACTGTTGGCAACTGGCAGTTCGATCCTGTACTGGGCTGGAATATCGACCCTGTGGTACAAGCCCAGGCCAGCGCCGTGGTACAGGGGGACGCTTTCGACTATTCCCAATTCCCCACCGCCCCAACCGATGCACGGACACTGCTCAAAGGCTCGTTTACCGGTACCAACTATGGCGTGAACTGGGATGGCTACCAGCTTGACCCTAGCGTTCTCTCGCTGCGCTACCTCTTCGACCCCGATGTAGCCCACGGCGGCAAACAATCCTACACAAACGTCACGGGCCTATTCCAAATCGACGAGGAGGGCTATTACTACTACAACATGCGCAAAAACTTCGCTGAATACGTAAATGCGCCAACTGTGGATGCTGACGGCCAGGCCAGCAGCGGCCACTTCGTGCTGTACAACAAGCCGGCCGGTGTGCGCACCGACGGCACCAACAGCATCGGCAACTTCTTCCCCTTCAACAAAGCGGCTGATGCGTTTCGCGAAGGCCCCGACGGCCAGCTGGAAAACGTGCTGCGGGCCGACAACACCACAGCCCCGTATGCCGATCATCATCTGGGAATGACCCTCGAAACCGATTTTCGCCAACCGGTTAAGGGCGTGGCAGGAGGCAAGCCCATGACCTTTGAATTCGTTGGCGATGATGATGTGTGGGTGTTCATCGACGATGTACTGGTCTTGGATCTGGGAGGCATCCACTCTGAAATTTACGGCACTATCAATTTCTCCACCGGGGATGTTAACTTGGGAACCGCCTTCAATTCCAATGGCGAAATATTCGACGACGAAGGCAATTACATTACCGAGCCGGTAATCAAGACCAACATCAAGGCTATGTTCGAGAGGGCCGGGCGCGCCGAGGACACCCAATGGAATGGCAGCACCTTTGCCTCCAGCACCTCTCACACCTTGAAGATGTTCTACCTAGAGCGAGGTAACTACGACTCTTCCCTTGCCGTGCGATTCAATCTGCAGCAGGCACTCTATCAACATATCAAAAAAGTGGACCAAGACGGCAGCCCCTTGCCCGGCGCCGAGTTCGATCTGTACGAGGTGCACACGCCCGAAGGCATCGACGCCAAGAACGCCGACACAGTAGAGCTAGGCGATGTAGAACCCGCAAGCAATACTCCCGTTTGCTCGGTGGTAACCGATTCAAAGGGCATGGCGAAGTTCGTAGACCAGAATGCCTCCCGCGCGGGCAAGGAAGAGCCCTTTAACTTCGCTGATCGCTACAACGCCGACACCAACCAGGGGCTCCTTTACATTTTAAGGGAGCGAAAGGCCCCGACCGGGTATAAGCCCCTCCCCACCGACATGCTAATACGATTCGACCCCGAGCGCACCATCTTGGTGGTGAACAACCGCTACCAAACTGGCGCCTATGCCAGCTTTAACAGCTATGTTACCGGCATCACTGGTTCGACCTTCTATGGACAAATCGGTGAAGACGGTGGCGTGGTTTCGCGCATTCCCAACACCAATGCCGTACCAGAAGCGGTACAGCAAGACGGCCTGGTTGTGGCTATTCCCATGATGAAGAAGCACACAGAAGATAGAACATGGTTGCCACTGTACGGCGACAACCTCTCCGGCTTCAACACCGTGCCCTACCCCGCAGGCGTCAACTTGAACAATCCGTCAGAATATCGTCTGGCAGCACGGGAGATAACGCTGCAGACGGCTCTTATGCAGGCGGCCATGGCCTATAGCGGCAATGGCGAAGCATGGCATCTGAGCTGGGACAGCGAATCGCGTCGCCTGGTTGGCACCCTGGAAAACCTGCCGGGCCGCGCCGACCGCTACCTTCACACAAACCCTGATGGCGACATGCGCATGTTCTACGCCATCATCACGCCAGAGGCCCTGGCGCGCACTCTGGGGAAGACACAAGCGGAAATCAACGCCATGACCGCTGCTGAGAAGTACAACGCTCTGGGCAAAGCAGCCTACGATATCCTTATTCGCACCCAGTCCACCGCCTCCCCCGAATTTCAGGCGCTCATAAGCACGGTGGATCCGGGCTCGGCTGATTCCAGCTACAACCAGCGGGGCTATACCCCCCTCGACTCACGCGAGTTCATCCGCAACTTCCGCTCGGTACTCTACATTCCCAACGAACAACGACAGCTGCGTGTGGTGAAGATAGACCAGAACGGCAACAGGGTAAATGGGGTAGAGTTTGCCCTGTTCGAAACCAGAGAGGCAGCGCAAACGGGAATCGGGAGCGTAGCCAGCGGTACCACCGCCACCGTCGAGGGCCAAGACGGCATGCTCATATTCAAACCCATCGAGAGCCACTCCGTCGAAGGCGAAGCCACCGATAACGGCTATGCTGACATGCCCTGGCCTGCTGCCAGCGCCAGCGACAAAACCGTACGCACCTATTTCCTGAAGGAAACGAAGGCACCTGACGGCTTCGCTCTCAACGAAACCATCATTCCCGTGAAAGTGGGCGTCTATTCCATCTATGCCGATGCAGGCACCGCCGGCGATGGGGTAAGCGTGATGGCCGGCGTGGGAAAACTCACCCAAACGATGATTAAATTCGCCGCAGAGGGCGATGTGGACGTAACCCTACGCGACATCACCGCTTTCGCCCAAAAACAGCCCTCCGATAACTTCTCCATCACAGGCTGGCAAGACGACCTGCTGGCCGGCACCAATGGCATGGAAGTGCCCCGCTCCATGAATCTCCATTACGGCCAGAACGCCACTGTGGACTATGGGCTCTCCGACGCTGACGGGGGCAAGCTATACGAGCCATTCTTTGTCACCGATACCGGGTTTATCCGCACGCGGGTGCAGCAAAACCTCCATGAGCACGACGACCCAAACGATCCCTATTATTCCGACGCCAACGCCGATGATCTGCTGGACGCCGACATTACCGGCTTGTTTAGCCTCATAAACACCGTGGTGGTAACTGATACTGACGCCAATGCCCCAGCAGCCGGTAGCCTGCAAATTAGCAAAACCGTAGAGGGAAATAACTTGGAACCAACAGATTACGAAAGACTGTTCCACTTCAAGCTAGAGCTATTCGACTCAAGCGGAAAGCCATTGCCGGGCTCTTACCGCTTCTTCGGCACAGATCGGGCCGGTGCGGTGAGCAGTGGGCAGGTTATGCCCCTTCACCACAATGAGGCCCTGATCATTTTGGGGATCCCGGAAGGAAGCACCTATTCCATCACCGAGCTGGACGGCAACAGCAGCGGATTCCACGCTGTGCCCAACGTGATCCAGAAAGGAACCATTGTCCATGGTGCTTTGCAAGAGGCAAACTTCATAAACACCCGCACGCCCCCAGCGCCGGATAGCCCCGTACCAGGTATTGACGACAGCGGAGAGACCAGAGGGAGCGGCAGTGCCGATAGTGCGAAGGAAAACCCGCTCGGCAAATCCTTGCCTCGCACCGGCGATGGCCCGGCACTTCCCGCCCTGACTGTCATCATAGCGCTGGCAGCTGCTGCGGCCATCTTCAGCCGCCTACAGCTGCACCGTCTGCGCTATGCGCGGGTGCGGTAGGCGTACCAGTAGGCGAGCGCCACGAGAGCGCCGCCGATAATGTTGCCTACCGTAGCCAGGACGATGTTGTAGGCAAGGCCGGCAAAGGTGACGGAACCCGCTGCGCCGATGCCGGCGCCGTTCAGCAGCAGCCCCATGGGCAAGAAGAACATGTTGGCCACGCAGTGCTCGAAACCGCAGGCCACAAAAGCCGAGATGGGAAGCAGGATGCCCAAAACCTTGTCAGCAACCGTCTTCGCCGAATAGCCAATCCATACCGCCAGGCACACCAGCACGTTACACATGATGCCCTTGAACAACAGCGTCAACGGATCCAGCGCCACTTTGCCAGCAGCCACCGACACAAACGCCTGGGCTACTTCGCCGCTGTTCATGCCCTGCACGTTGGCGAAGTACATGAGCGCCACCGCCACGAGCGAGCCTGCCAAGTTGCCCAGCCACACAATGGCCCAGCTGCGACCAAGCCCTTTCCAGGAAATCTTGCCGGAGGCCTTGCCGCACAACATGAGGATGTTCCCGGTAAACAGCTCGGCGCCGCAACACAGCACCAGCACCAGTCCCAAACAAAAGCACAAACCCCCAACTACCCGTTGCACACCAAACGGCAGCGTGGGGTCGCCCAGAAATACGCAGAAGTATGTGGCGCCGAAGCCAATGAAGGCACCGGCCAGCATGGCCGATACGAAACAGCGGGCAAAGGGCATGGCCGCTTTCGTCTCTGCCAGCTTCTCCGCCTTCACCTCGGTGGCAAGCGGGGTCAGCTCATCGGGGCTAATGGCGGCCAGGTCTTCTTTTGTAATGGTCACAGGAGATCCTTTCTTCTGCGTTCCCCCGTTTCTGCGCCATCACCACACTTACCTCATGCAGTTCATGGGAGGAGCGCGCGAGGCGAGCGGCAATCGGGAGGTTCTGGTACGGCCCATTGTTTCCTGAGTGCAGCCTATTAAAAACCACTGGAGCCGTTACAGCGCGGCGCATCCACCCCAACGGCCCAATCCAAGGCGTCATGCACTATCATAAAGAAAAAGAGAAACGGAGGAGGCCCCTATGACCACCCTTATTCCCCGCAAAGCCACCGCAGAAGACACGCCAGTCGTCATCGATTTTTACACCCAAATGATAGACGAGATGGAAGGCACCGACTTCGATGTGCTGTGGAAGCACGATGTACACCCCAGCCACGCCTTCCTGCGTGATGCCGTCGAAGGGGGCGGCGCCTATATCGGCATAGTGGAAGACGGGCGTATTGCCTGCGCGATGATAGTGGACAAGAAGCCTGCACCGGGATACGAGAACGTGCCCTGGCCCACTGGGGCGGCGGCAAGCGAAGCGGGAGTGCTACATGTTGTGGCCACCCTGCCCGCCTACCACGGAAAGGGATTCGCCCGTCAACTGCTGCAATTTGTCATCGACAGCAGCCGTGCCGAGGGGCTGATGGCGCTGCGGCTGGACACATTCGTCGACAATGTACGCTCCCATGGCCTTTATGAGAAAATGGGCTTCACCAACGTGGGCACCTATCCCATCACCCATGCCGATCTGGGCACCGTGCAGCTGGACATGTTCGAGCTGGCGCTGTAGCCACACCAACCCACATTTCAATGCCCCGGAAACACCTTCTTAATCTACAGCTTGTATCCTATGAAAAAAATGACAAAACGTGATAAAAGGCGATAGAGAACCCTGTTCATATGGGCTTCCACGGCACCCCCTCACCAGACTTGACCCAACCCGCCCCGTCGGAACGGACGAGTTACGAAACACATTCCGCCGCGCAACGGTCTTTGAGCTGCATCGCCGCATCTGGCAAATGCGCCCACACTGTTCTCATGTACTTGCATCAGTCCCAATGCCCTTGCGCCCAAAAAACGCGGCATCCAACGTTAGGAGAAACCATGGCTGAGGAAACCGAGACCATCACCATAATCGATAGCGACCAGCTGCAGGACGACAAGGCGGCGGGTATCACCCTGATTGATGTGCGTCCCGTCTCGATGTATGAGGAAGGGCACATTCCCGGTGCCGTAAGCGTTCCGCTGGTGGTGCCGGAAGACGGCTCCATGATCCCCGACGACGCCATCGTGGCCGCCGTTGAGGCCGCCGGCGTGGCGCCCGACGACGATGTGGTGCTGTACTGCCAAACCGGGCTGCATGCCGGGCTGGCCGCCAAGACGCTGGAGAAGGAAGGGTTCTCCCACATCGAGCTGTATTCCGGCAGCATGAACGACTGGACCGCCAAGAACCTCCCCGTCGCGGAGTAGCCGCACGTTGCGGTCAAGTTCTCAGGCTCTCATCAGAAAAAATCGAGCTACTTAGCATCGGGACATACCCCAGGCGCGATTTCGCCCTCCTGATCAGAAAAAATCGAGCTACTTAGCATAGAAATGACCGATTTTGGTGCAAGCAGAATGCTGATTCATTTACCTCTAATTTCTGACCAGGTACGATGCAAACCCCTCCATTGTCCCTCCTCCACCATGACCTGTTGCAATGCTAAGTAGCTCGAAAAATTCAAATGAAGCGACCTTTTTGGTGTCTCAAGGACGCAGAACAGCCCCATTGCATGCAACTTTACAAGCTTACGGCTTTGTAAGGCCAGCGCAGCATGGCAGTAAGACCAACGTGCCATAGTGTTCTCATCAAGCAAAGAGCCCCGCACGGAAGGGAGAAAGCCATGTTGGAAGTCATGTTGGGAGTTTTTGTCCTGTCGGCTTTCTGCACCGCGATGGCGGGCTGCATCGGCACCACTTTTCTGTAGGACTTAAAGTCCCTCCGCCCAAGTGGAGCACCCCATTCGACCATGGCCCGGAAAGACGTAGAATGTCCGTCCCGCAAAAGCGGAGACCACCCCGAGCAACAGAGGCCTCCACTTTTCTGTAAGGCCACAGCGGGGAAACGCTTCCTTTCGCGAGGGAATCGCTTCGTAAAGGCTTGATGCCCCCGCCCCACAGAACCGCCTTCGCGCCCCTACCCTTTTGCTATGTGAAAAAAGCATTCGGCGAAAGGTGCGTGGTGCTATGGGCGTAGGAGCCAAGGTAGCAGCAGTAACAGCATCGGTGTTCTTGGCATTCTTGGGCGTTCCGCTCATTCATATGGAAACAGCTGGGGCAGACGAAACATCAACAGAAGCGCAATCGGCTATTCAGGAAAACGATTTCCCAGCCGAAACGGGTAACGGGAACGGCGTCGGCAACTCCAGCGATGGCGTCAAAAGCGCTATCAGCGGCAAGGCCGAAGCTCAATCGAATGGCGCTCACGACAACACCGCCTCCACGCCAGCCGCCACTCAAACTGCCTCCGACACCAATTCCAGCGAATCGAAAACCACCACTCAAGCAGATGTGGCCAGCGAATCCGATGCAGTCCCGACAATGGATCCAGTTGCAGAAGTTGTGACCGCCGATGGCAGCACCACCACGTACACCACCCTGCAGGAGGCTGCAACAACAGCACCAACCGGTTCTACCATCAACCTCTTGCACGACTACGATGCCCCCGCCTTTGCCCAAAATGGCATGTACGTGTCGTTGTGGCTGGACAAAACCGTCACTTTGAACGGCAACGGCCATACCCTCACAGTCCACAGCTACGGCGTGGCGCTCAGCGGTGGAGAAACACAGGATGCTACCGCGGATTTCGTCCTAAAAAACATCACCGTCACCAACCCAGACAGTTACGGACGGGCCCTCTACACCTATAAGGGCTACAAGACCGTCCGCGTCGCGGACGCCACAGTGACCACAACCGGAGCTGGTAACACTCAAACTATCACTATCGGCAGCAACGTTCCCGAGACCACCGATGTGACCATCGTTGCCAGCACCATCTCGGCGCCAGAGGCCGGCTATGGCATCATAGTGTTCAACCCGGTGAACATGACCATCGCCGACAGCGATGTCTCCGGCTATGCCGCCCTGTACTTGAAGGGCCCTAGCAGCTCAGCCGGCTCCAGCAACTCGGTGATCAGCATCGAAGATGGTTCAGTGCTGAAGAGCACCGGCATTCCCGGCCCCGGAAACGCGTTTGGCACCATTGTGGTGGAGCGGTGCCAGAACGTGAAGATAGACGTTACCGATTCCACCGTGCAAGCGCAGTCCAACGATGGTACGGGCGACGATGCAGCGCCGCAGTCGGTGGTGCTGTTCAACTACTACGACGCCGGCGATCCCAAATCTGTGGCAAAGGACAATACCGTGACATTCGGAGAAGGCTCCAAGGTGGACGCCCTTGGCACCAACAGCTCGCTGACCTCCTCCAGCGGCCTGCCGAATGCCGTGAACGCCGCCCAGGGAACTTACAACCTGGAGGGCACTGTGCTGCAGGATCCCGATGCCACCGCCGCCACTTCTCCCACCAAGGTGTCAGTCACCGGCGGTCATTGGAATAAGAACATGAGCGACTACGTGCCGGAAGGCTACGAGGCGGTGAACAGCGGCGAAGATCCGGACGCCCCCTACACGGTTGCCCCAAAGAGCGCCCAGCCCGTCAATCCCGACGACCCCAGCAATCCGGCCCATCACGCCGAAGGCGATAACCCCGACAACGATCAGGGGCAAACCGATGGCAAGGGCACCGATGCCGACGGTGCGCCCGGCGAGGGGGCCGGCAAAGACGCCAGCGCTTCAGCCAATCACAACGGTGGTAGCAACTACAGCGCTTATCGCGGCGGCACCGGCAGCAGCTATCACACCAACACCGGTTCCGGCCGTTCCTTCCCCAAAACCGCCGACGACAAACTGCCGGCCGCCCTTGCCACCGCCGCCACGGCCCTAGCCGCCGCCAGCGCCGCCGCCCTCGCCAGCCGCAAGATGCGCCAGGAGAGGTAACCGCTGGCCAGGGGACTGATTCATCAAAAGCTGGGCTCAGAGCAGGCATGCCTCTGAGCCCGTTGGCCACATAGGCACTATCGACACAATCGAAGCGCTAGTAGTTCAAGCCGAACGCCCACAGAGGCACGACGTTTTGGGCGCCGAACTCTATGTCGTCTTTTACAACATACCCCTCGGCGCTGCCCTTCAGCTGGTCGCGCCCTTTGGTACGGCCACCGATCTCGAACGTCCTTCCCTCTATCTCGAAATCTGAGGTGCGCGAGGCGGTCACCAGGTGGTTCACACGCATCTGGTTGTAGAAGAACGTCTCGCGCACGGTTCCAATGTTCTCCGGCCCATCGCTCAAGTTGGAAAGGATGCTGGTATTGTCCAGATAGATCTTCTCGGCCTTCCCCAGTGCTCCCAGCCCGCTTGCACCGGTTCGCAGCTGCGCAATCATCCCTGCTTTCTCCATATACATAAGGTAGCCTTCCAGGTTGTTGCGGCTGGCACCAATCTGACTGGCAAGACTGGTCATGTTAGGCTTGAAAGGGGCCAGGGTGCTGACGATAGCCATGAGCCGCTTCAGCTTCCGACCGGTGGCGGCGCTCATGTTGGCAAACTGTGGGATGTCCACCTCAAGAGTTCGGGAGATTACCTGATCCAGTTCCACTTCGAAATCGCTGTCGGTGCTGAACGGATAATAGCCCAGGTAGAGATAGTCTTTGAAAAAGGGCAGCGGATGGGTGACCCCCGGAATTTGATAGCGATGGGCCAGTATGTCATCCAAATCCAGGGGTTCCATTTCCACGCCGTGACGGATGGACAGAAACTCGCGGAACGACAGCCCTTGCATGAGGTACTTCGGGGCACGTCGGCTCAGGTCGGCCTCCCCCTTTTCGATGTCGAGGATAGACGAGCCAGTGAAGTAGACGTGCAAATCGGGCAGGGTGTCGTAGATGGCCTTCAGCTCGCGAGACCATGCAGGATACTTGTGCACCTCGTCGATGAAGAAGTACCGGCCCCCGTTCTTCCATAGCGCCTCCGCCGTATCGTAGAGCGTATGGTCGGCGAAATACATGTGGTCGGCGGAAACGAACAAGGTGTCCTCGAGGGTGTGATACTTCTTGATATGCTGGAGAAACAGGGTAGTTTTGCCCACTCCCCGCGGGCCCACCAGCCCCAGCATGTGATTCTCCCACTTTATGCTCGGATAGATGTAGCGCAAGTAACTGCTATCAACCGCTTGCAGCTGCCGCTGCATATATTCATAGAGCCTATCCATGCCCGTCTCCCATAAAACGCACTGTTTGAGTGCGATTATAAGGTAAAAACGCACTCAATGAGTGCGTTTTAACAAATTAGCGTGATTTGCGAGTCATCTAGCCTGAAGCTCTCAAGGCGAAATCGACGTCATTCTGGCGCAGCAAATCTGGCGCTTTGCGCCGAAGCTGCTCGGGCAAGTCCAAAACCCCTGCGAACCAATCCCTGAAAAAGCAACGAGGCCGGAGCGGGTACGCTTCGGCCTCGCATGTTCGACGGGAGAAGGCGGAGGAAGCTATTGCAAGGGGACGGGACTCCTTCCGCCCTCGACCGTCCGATGCGGCGGACGCCTGCGGGGGCCGAGGCGAACCAGCCCCTGCAGGCAAATCGGGCTCAGGCGCCTACTCGTTGCCCTTCCATTCCGCTTTGCGCAGGATGTATACGAAAGAGGGCTTGTTGCCCACGTCGGGCAGATGGTGCACGTCCGCATCGGTGTAGGGCTCGGCCAGCTCTCCCAAGGTGGAGAAGGTGGACAGCACCGCGTCGTAGCCGGCATCGCCGCCGATGGCCACGCGCCCGGCACCCTTGAAGGAGTCCAGCCCCTGGTCCAGGTCGCCGAAGAAGCGGGCGCGGGCGCCGCACTGGGCAACGCACTGGGGCAGCTCACCTTGGGCGGTCTTCTGCTCGCAGAGGGTGCACTTCTCCACCACCCGCTCCTCTTCGTTCAGATAGCGCACGCCGTAGGGGCAGGCCATGGCGCAGAACTGGCAGCCGATGCACTTCTCCTTGTCGATCTGGATGGTGCCGTCGGCCAACTTGTGGGACGCCTCGGTGGGGCACACGCTCACGCAGGCGGGATTCTCGCAGTGCTGGCACCCGATGGGCAAAAAGTACATGTCCACCTGCTCCCAGCTGGACTTATCTGGGCGGTCGTAGGGGCCTATGCGCAGCACCTTGTTCCAGAAGGAGCCCACGTCCACGCCGTTGACCACCTTGCAGGCGACGACGCAGCCCAGGCACCCCACGCAGCGGTTGAGGTCGGTGGCGATTGCATATTGAGTCATGTCCTACTCCTTCCCCGCGTACGAGAGCTGGGCCCATTCTTTCAGGCGCGGGTCGCTCGCGTCGTGGATGATCTCGGTGCCGTCGATGCCGCAGGGTACGGGATTGCTGAACGGGCTGTTCTCGGGGGTTGCCTTGTACACCTTCACCGGATAGGCGCGCAGGTAGGCGGCGGCGCAGTGGCGGTCGCGCAACTCGCGGGTGACCAGGCAGTTCACGCCGGACAGCTCGAAGCCGTGGCCGGTTTGGTTCAGCTCGGGGTACCACCACTGGTGCTCGCAGTTGATGACGCCCGGCTCGATGCCGGCGTATATGTCCACCACCTGGCGGATCTTGCCGTTCTCGTTCTCGATCCACGCCCAGTCGCCCTGCTCCAGGCCGTACTTGGCGGCATCGTCGGGATGGATCTCCATGCGCGGCACGGGCCATTGCTCGCGGCACCAGGGCAGCTGCCGGTGCTCGCTGTGGAAGTACACGGGGATGCGGCGGCCGGTGTTGCAGATGAGCGGGTACTCTGCCTCCAGCTCGGGGGCAGCGGTGCGCGACAGCGGCGCCTCGCGATAGTCGGGCAGGATGTCCCGGGTGGGATCGTCGTCGCTGTAATAGCGACTAGAGCCCGGACAGTAGAATGTCTCCATGGTGGTGTTCCACAGCTCCAGTTTTCCGGTAGGTGTCTGGAACCCGGGCAGCCCGTCAGGGCGCAGCATTCCCAGCTCGTAGCGACGGTACAGGCCCCAGGTGCAACCCGCTTCAAGCCAGCCGTCTGGGTCTCCTGCCAGGCTCTTCAAAGTTTGGGCCTTGCAGTCCCACCAGCCATTCTCCTGGAATTCGTCCACAATTTGGGCCCAGGTCTTGCCGGTAGCGGACACGTACCAGTCGCAGTACTCCTCTTCGGTGGGCCACGGGTTGGCCGGGTCGGCCGAGAAGGGCACGTCCATGGCCTTGAACAGCTCGATGTCGAACACCACGTCGTATTTCACCTCGCCGGGACGCTCGACACACTGCACGTTCAGCCCCATGCCGCCGGAAGAGCCCTGGGAGGGACGGGTGGCGTTGGCCTCGATCCAATGGGCGCAGGGCACCAGCAAGTCGGCAATATCCGCCAGCGGCGTATGCCAGAAGTCGGAGATGACGAAGAAATCCAGTTTCTTCATGGCCTCAAAGTTGTACAGCGAGTTGGCCATGTTCATGAAGTCGCCCGACTGGGCAATGCCACCCTTGATGGGATACGGATCCCCAGTGGCAATCTGCTCGTAGCAGGCGTTGGCGTCGGCCCAGTACTGCCACCAATGAAGAAGCGGGAAGTCGTCGCAGCCGGCGGTCTTCGCCAGCGTTTCCTCGGTCATGCCGCCAGTGTTCAGGGCACCGCCACCCATAGTTACGTTGCCGCCGAAGTTCACTTGCTGCGGCGTGAGGAAGTTGGTGGTGCCGCCGCGATTGCCGCCGGGCACATCCCAGTTGCCGGTAATGCCCACCAGGCAATCCAGCGCACGGGAATTCTGAATGGCGTTGCAACCGTGTTCGATGGCCAGCATATAGCCGATGCCGCCATTGCCGTAACCGGTTTCAGGGTTCACGCGCGTTGCGTAGGTCTTGGCCGCCAGCTCAATCTGATCGGCGGGAATACCGGTAATCTCGGCCGCCTTCTGGGGTTCGAACTCGGCGCAACGGGCCGCGAACAGCTCCCAAACCGGCACCGCTTCATGCACGCTGCCGTCAGCCAACGTCACCTGGTAGCTGCCGAACAGCGCC
Source organism: uncultured Parvibacter sp. (assembly GCA_947649875.1). Lineage (GTDB taxonomy): Bacteria > Actinomycetota > Coriobacteriia > Coriobacteriales > Eggerthellaceae > Parvibacter. Next base: position 32,425 of record CANSTH010000008.1, read on the forward strand.
GGGTCGATCTCCTTGGCGAAGCCGTCCTTCTCGGTAAAGCCCGACTGCTGCGGCACCAGGCCCTGGGCAACGCCGGGATACAGGCCTTCCTGCATGCCCTCATAGGCGCCTTCCAGATTCATGGCCCATGTTTGCCCCTCCCAGGTGGCGGTTTGGGCATCATAGTAGGTAAGGCGGTTCTCGATTGAATCCCAGCACATCATGCGGAAGGGGCTTCCGCCCTCCACCAAATCGGACTCGGTGAGCAGGCGCGTCATGGTTTGGAAAACGCCCATCTGGAACTTCGCACCGAAGGGGCCGGGGGTGGGCTCCATGTCCTGCACCACCAGGAAGGGCGCGTCGGTCCACTTCTTCACGAAGGGCACATCGTACAGGTCGTTCTCGATGATCACGTTCATCCAGGAAAGCGCCAGCGCCGCATCCGTCTGCGGATAGAGGTGCTGCCAGATGGTGGACTCCTTGCCCAGGTTGGTGAGGCGCGGATCCACCGTGATGAACGCATCGGCGTTCTTGGCGGTGTCCACCGTCATGCGGCAGGAGTCATCGTAGTTGGACATCTCGGTGGAGCCACCCCAGCGCACCATCACGCGCGGCTGGTCCACCGTGGCCTGCCAACTGAAGGCGTAGGCCGAGTTCATCAGCGTGCCAAAGTGACGCGGGCCCTTGCACACCTGGTAGGGATGCACCGAGTTGGGGCTGCCAAACAGGATGCGGAACACGCCGTAAGAGGCCATGCACCAGCAGCGGGAAGTGCCCGACATCATCATGATGGTGGGGCCGTCGTACTTCTCGATGAGCTCGGAATACTTGCTGGCCATGGTGCTGTAGGCCTCGTCCCATGTGATGCGCTGCCACTCGGGCACGTCGGCGGTTTTCTCGTTGACGCGCTTCATGGGATACAGCACGCGATCGGGATGATACGCCGCCTGGATGGAGCTCTGCGACTTGGCGCAGCAGTTGCCGCCAGAGGTGAAGCAGCTGGTGTCGCCCTCCACCTTAACGGCCCGGCCGTTCTCCACCGTCACCCACACGCCGCACTCCATCTTGCCGCAGCCACGGCAGCAGGTGCGCACACGCTTGACCCCCGCGCCTCCGTCCGATGCGGCCGGCTCGGCAGCGGCTAGGCCCACAGGGGCGCTAAGCACCGCCCCTGCCGCCACTGTGGCGGCCGACAGCTTCACGAAGGAACGGCGAGAGATAGCTTTCATTCCCATATTGCCTCCTCTTCTCTAACCTGGCCCCTCCCCGGGAGCCTTGGCGCCATCCTAAGGGGCGAAGGCAGTGAATTAGGCGGCCATTGCAACGGCTCTGATCAACTTTCCGCATCCTGATTCGATTGCAAAGCCCCTGATTCGTTCTTCGAAATGAAGGAGCAATGGCGCAGAAACGAAGAAAGCTCGGAGAAAGCTCGGAGAAAGGCTGTTCCACGGTATAATTCAGCGATACGAACAGCATCGCAGGGGGGCGGGCTATGCACATCGAGTACTACCATGAGTTCATTGTCTTGGCGCAGGAGCTGAACTTTCATGCAGCTGCGGAAAAGCTGCATGTTTCCCAATCGGCCCTGAGCAAGCACATAGCCGAGCTGGAACGCCACCATTCGGCGCAGCTGCTCGAGCGCGACCGAGCGTCGGTGCGCCTCACTGCCAAGGGAGTAGCCTTTTTGGAGCAGGCGGTTGAACTGGACAACCTCCACGAGGCGTTGGTGCACCTCTTCGAGGACGGAAGCGAAGGGGGCGGCCCTCTCTACATTAGCGGCGTGATTGAAAGCCCCATCGACTTCCCCATCGTGTCGCGAACTGGAGAGCACCTCCGCGAGGCCGGCTTCAGCCAGTTGCCCACCATCTTGCCTTGCGAGTCGGTGGCCTTTGCCGACCAAGCGGAGTTGTTGCGAAAGGGGCAGGCCCACTGCGCCCTCATCCTTACCCCCCAAAGCCTGCTGACCCAGATCGAAGAAGAAGGCGAGTTCGAGGCCCGCAAGGTGTATCCCATCCCCATGGACGCGGTAGTGCGAAGAAACCATTCTCTAGCAAACCGCAAAAGTCTGACACTGGAAGACTTGAGCGGTCAGACCGTGATACATCTGGTAGGCGCCCGCTTCTCTACTGCCTGGGCTTCTCTCAAAGAGCAATTGGAGCAAGCGGCAATTCCCATCAACCCACGGCTATTGGCGGTTGCCGCCGCCTATGACTACATCACCGCCGACCCCGAAGACGCCATCCTGCCTGTGCAGCGCGCCCCTCGCTTCGCCACTCCCATGCAAAACGGCAATGCCGTGCGCGTGCCCATAGACGACGAGCGCTTCACCCTGCAACTAACGGCCATCTTCCCCATCGGCACCGCCAACCAGCAGCTCGACGCCTTCCTGGATAGCCTCCAAAAAACCTACGGGGAGGCCTTCGGCTGACGCATGAGCCGATCCGGCGTTTCAAGACCTTCAACTCGCGGAGCAACGAAGGGAGTGCTCTAAGAGCTACGCCAACATGCGCTGTCACAGCCGTGCAAGTAAGGCCACCCCTCGCGAAGCTTGTTCTATAATGGCTCTACTTGATTTGTCGAGGCGGCGATAGGAGGTGACAGCTGTGCAGTACCAATTGATGAACAAAGATGTAGTGGTGGCCACTTATGAAGAGCAGAGGGGGCTTGGCGAGTTCACCTATAAGGCCCTTGGGCAAAACAATGAATATCTGCCCTATGGCTTTGTGTCCATTGATGACTGGATTGATGGGCGCCAGATAGCGAAGCATCGCGTCTCCATTGAGCGGCTTATGCGCGAGCTGGGACTCACCACGCGGCACGACTTCATCGCGATGGCCCGCTGCCTCTCCCTTACCGATACCTTCTGGATGAAACGGGCTGACGAAGACGTATCGTGGGAAGACGTTTCCCTTTACCGTAATCCCTTCGACGATGTGATTGCCCGCATCGCCTTTGATGGCACCGGCATGTACGGGCGGCAGAATTCTCCCACGTCGCCGGAATTTGCCACTTCCGGGTCGTTCGCCAAGTGCTGGGTGCGCGAAGGGGATGACATCTCCCTGCTGAAGCGGGGCTCCACCGGCTACGCTAACGCCGGCTTCGAGCCCTATTCCGAACAATTGGCGGCCAGTATGCTTTCGGCGGCGGGGGTAGACCATGTGCCCTACGAGGTAATGCGCTTCCATGGGAAGCTGGCCAGCAAGTGCCCGCTGTTCACCTCCGAGGAGGTGGGGTTCGTTTCGGCCCATCGGTTCTTCAAGGGGCCGTTCTCGGTGGCCGACATGCTTGAATTCGCAGAAAGCCATGGGGTAGCTGAATCGTTCCGTGAGATGGTGGTGATGGATGCCGTTATGGGCAACGTGGACCGCCATGCCGGCAACTACGGCTTCCTGGTGAGCAATGCTACCGGTGAGGTATTGCGCATGGCGCCGCTATTCGATCACAACATGGCTTGTCTGCCTATGATGATGGAGATGGACGATTTCGAAACCTACGTCTCCATGATAGGGCCGAAGATTGGCGATGATTTCGTAGATATCGCACGGCAGATGCTCACGCCCTCCATTCGCTCTAAATTGATTGCCCTGAAGGACTTCGAATACACCGACCCCGGTTTCGACTACCCTGTGTGGAAGCTCAACGCCGTCAACCGCCTGAAGAACCGCCAAATTGACGCCATTCTGGCGTAGGCAATCTGGTGTTTGTTACCCCCTAACCCCAAGGTTATAAACCATGTCCTACAAGGCACTTCCTTGGGGAGATGGGGGCCGCTAGAATGAGTGGGCACGGACGCCGTTTGAAGGGAGAGGCTCATGAGGTATCGGCCGTTGGGGAACACGGGGCTGGAAGTTTCGGAAATTGGTTTTGGCCCCGAGTGGATGAACGGCACGCCGGAGGGAACCCGCGAGATTGCCGAAACCCTGCGAGAAGCCGGGGTGAACTACCTGGACTGCTGGATGTCCGACCCGCACATTCGCAGCAACCTGGGTTTTGCCATGGCCGGCCACGCGCACGAGTGGATTGTGCAGGCGCACATTGGTGCCTGTTGGGTGGACGGCCAGTATCTGCGTTCTCGCGAGCTGAAGTACGTGAAGCCCGCCTTCGAGGACGAGCTTGAGCGGCTGGGCATCACCTACGCCGAAATCGGCATGATGCACTACATTGACAGCGTGGAGGAGTTCCGCACCTGCATGGCCGGCGAGTTCTTCGCCTATGTGGAAGAGCTGCTGGCAACGGGCACCATCCGCCACGTAGGGCTTTCCACCCACAACCCCGAGGTGGCGTTGGAAGCGGTGCGCAGCGGCAAGGTGGAGGTGATCATGTTCTCCATCAATCCCGCCTTCGACATGATGCCTGCTTCCGATGACATAAACACCCTGTTCGGCAACTTCTCCGAAGCCGGCCAGAACATCGACCCGGTGCGAGCCGAGCTGTACAACCTAGCAGCTGCGGGCGGCGTGGCCCTCACGGTAATGAAGCCCTTTGCCGGCGGCCGCCTGCTTTCCGCCAGCGAATCTCCCTTTGGCGTGGCGCTCACCCCGCAGCAATGCATCCACTACTGCCTCACCCGCCCTGCCGTGGCCACGGTGCTGGGTGGCTACAAAACGCTGGCGGAAGCGAAAGACGCGCTGGCCTACGAGGATGCCGCCCCCGAAGAGCTTGACTTCTCCGAGGTGCTGGCAGGGGCGCCGGCCCACGCCTCCCCGTCCCCCTCCTCCACCGCCGGGCAGATGA
>CANSTH010000009.1 GCA_947649875.1 uncultured Parvibacter sp.
TGCTGTCCACCGGCGAGCACGTTTCCATGACGCTTCTGGCCATGGCCATCGAGGCGCTGGGCTACAAGTCCATGAGCTTCTCGGGCCGGCAGGCGGGCATCCTCACCGATGGTACCCACAACAAGGCGCACATCGTGAAGGTGGACAACGACCGTATCCAGGATGCGCTTTCCCGCGGGTTCATCCCGGTGGTGGCCGGCTTCCAGGGCATCGACGCTAACGACGACGTTACCACGCTGGGCCGCGGTGGCTCAGATACCACGGCGGTGGCCATCGCCTGGGGTATCGGTGCCGATGTGTGCGAGATCTACTCCGATGTGGACGGCGTGTACACTGCCGATCCGCGTGTTGCCCCCCGCGCCAAGAAGCTGGACGAAATCTCCTACGACGACATGTTGGAACTTTCCAGTGCCGGCGCCGGCGTGCTGCAGAGCCGCGCGGTGGAGTTCGCCCGCAAGTGGAACGTGGTCATTCATTCGCGCTCTGCGTTTTCCGACGCGCAGGGCACGTTCATCAAGGAGGAATCGGAAATGGAAGAAGCCGTCATCACCGGCATTGCCCACGACACGTCCGAGGTGAAGGTGACCATCCGCGGCGTGCCCGACTGCACCGGCGTTGCCGCCAAGGTGTTCTCCACCCTTGCCGCCAACATGGTGAACGTGGACATGATCATTCAAAACATCTCGAAAGACGGCATCACCGACATCTCCTTTACCTGCCCCGAGGGCGACCTGGAGCGGGCGAGAGAGACGCTGGATCGCATCCTGCCCTCCATTCAGGCGCCGTCGTACGAGGTGGATGTAGACATCGCGAAGGTGAGCCTGGTGGGCACCGGCATGAAGTCGTCGCCGGGTGTAGCGGCCAAGGCGTTCTCCACGCTGGGGGAGAACAGCATCAACATCTTGGCCATCTCCACTTCTCCCATCCGTTTGTCGGTGGTGGTGGATTTGGCGCAGGTGTCCCATGCGGTGCAGTGCTTGCACACCGCTTTCGGGCTTGATTCCGACAGCGTGTTCGAGGAAACGCAGCTCTCCGCCGAGGAGATAGCGGCAAAGCTGACGAAGGGTCGGTAGCGGAGGGGCTTCCAAGTTTGGCTCGCTAACGGATGCCGTTCGGCCGCGACCGCAGGATAAGGGCGCCGTGCTCAAACATGCTTCGCTTTGTGAAACGCTCCACTGGAGCGTTTCAGTCGCTGCAGAACTGCGCGCGGGCCCTTATCCCACGTTCGCAGCCTATACTGTTGGGTTTGCAACATATGCGAGTTTTGAAAGGTTTTGCTATGTGGACGAAAGAGATGCCGGCTAATCCGGTGGTGGCGGTGGCGGGAGCCACGGGAGCTGTGGGGCGCGAGTTTCTGAACGTGCTGCACGACCTGGACTTCCCGGCAAGTGAGGTGCGAGCGCTGGCTTCCGCGCGTTCGGCCGGCAAGCTTTTGCCCTTCGATGGCTGCGGCCAGGTGCCTGCTGGCGATTTGGTGGTGCAGGAGATGACTCCGGAGTCGTTCGAAGGGGTGGACATCGCCCTGTTCTCCGCCGGTTCGGGCGTGTCGGAGGCGATGCGCGAGGCGGTAGTGGCCGCAGGTGCGGTGATGATTGATAACTCCAGTGCCTTCCGCATGGCAGAAGACGTGCCGCTGGTGGTGCCCGAGGTGAATCCGCAGGACGTGGCCTGGCACAATGGCGTCATCGCCAACCCCAACTGCTCCACCATCCAGATGGTGGTGGCCTTGAAGCCCCTCTACGACATTTCCCCCATCAAGCGCGTGGTGGTGTCCACCTATCAGGCGGCATCCGGCGCCGGCGCCCCGGCCATGGCGGAGCTCTACGACCAGACCCGCGAGTACCTGGACGGCACCCCGGAAGACCAGCTCACGGTTTCGGCGTTCCAGCACCGCATTGCCTTCAACTGCATTCCCCACATCGATAAATTCCTGGATGATGGCTCCACCAAAGAGGAATGGAAGATGGTGGTGGAAACCAAGAAAATCATGGGCGATCCCAACATTCAAGTGGCTGCCACTTGCGTGCGCGTGCCGGTGCTGCGCTGCCACGGCGAGGCCATCAACGTGGAATTTGGCGAAGAAGTAACGGTGGAGCAGGCCCGCGCCGCGTTCGAGGCGGCTCCGGGGCTCACCCTCATGGATGACCCTGCCGCTTGCGCCTACCCCATGCCCGGCATTCTGGCCGGCACCGATGGCGCCTACGTGGGACGCTTGCGGAAGGATCCGTCCGTGCCCCACGGCTTGGCTTTCTGGGACGTAGCGGACCAGATTCGCAAGGGCGCTGCGCTGAACGCCGTGCAAATCGCCCAACTGCTATTACCCTAGGGATGCCAAAACAAAAGAAAATGCGTCTTGACGACCTGCTGGTAGAACGGGGGTTGTTCGCCGACAGGGGAGAGGCGCTGCGCGCTGTAATCGCTCGCGAGGTGCGGGTGGATGACGTATACGTTTCCAGCGCCGCGATGCCGGTGAGCCCTAACGCGGACATTTTCGTGAAGGGGCGAAAAGGCTACGTGTCCCGCGGCGGTTACAAGTTGGCCGGGGCTCTGGCCACTTTCGGCATCTCACCCGAGGGGCTGCGCTGTCTGGACATCGGCGCCTCCACCGGCGGCTTTACCGACTGCCTGTTGCAAGGGGGCGCGAAGAGCGTGGCCTGCGTGGACGTGAACTACAGCCAGCTGGCCTGGAAGCTGCGTCAAGATACGCGCGTTGCCGTGTTCGAGCGCACCAACATCAAGGACGCCGCGCCCGAGCAGTTGGGGGCGCCGTTCGACCTGATAGTGATCGATGTCAGCTTCATCGGCCTGGCCCCGCTGATACCGGTAATTGCGCGGTTGTGCGCCCCGGGGTCGCGCTTCGTGGGTCTGGTGAAGCCGCAGTTCGAATCGCGCCACGATGAGACCGATGGCGGCATCGTGCGCGATGAGGCGGTGCGCCAACGCACGGTGCAAGAGGTGACGGAGGCCCTGCAGGCCGCTGGCTTTTCTGTGGAGGGCACGGTGGAATCTCCCATTACCGGCGCCCACGGCAACGTGGAATACCTGGTTTATGCCGTATTTGATCCGGCTATGTCCGAATGAGGGAGTCGCCGAGAAGGTATGCCGTTGGAAGGTGCACTGTTGGATAGGCGTGCCGCAGAGGCACGCATAGACCGGGCTCGCGGGGACGGCGATGATCTGATGCTGACCCGGCGCCTGCCTGGTGACGTTATGACGCATCGGTGGCAAGAAGCGACCGAGTAAGGCCAATGCGGCCAAGAGGCAAGGAGATGGGAAGGACTTGCACTCTTGGCCGCGCTCAAAATGCGGACGGTTTCAAGACGAGGGTTGGTCGAAAACTACTCTGCTCCCTGCCAAGTTCTATTGCGCAGGATGAAAGCGTAGCTGGGTTTATTGCCGACGTCCGGCAGGCGATGCACATCGGCTTCAGTGAAAGGTGCAACAAATTCGCTCAATTTGACCCTCATCTTCGAGAGGGTGATATAGTCCTTGTCGGCACCGACCATGTCTATGTTGCCGGGTCCTTCCAAGTTTTCAATGCCCTGATCAATATCGCCGAAGAAGCGGGCGCGGGCGCTGCATTGGGAAACACATTGGGGCAGTTCCCCTTGGGCGATCTTTTGCTCGCAGAGGGTACACTTTTCCACCACGCGTTCTTCTTCGTTCAAGTAACGAACTCCGTAGGGGCAGGCCATGGCGCAGAACTGGCAGCCAATACACTTTTCTTTGTCTACCTGAACAGTTCCATCTGCCAGCTTGTGGCTGGCTTCAGTGGGACAAACGGCCACGCAGGCGGGGCTTTCGCAATGCTGGCAGCTCACTGGAAGAAAGTACATTTCCAAATCAGGAGCCTCTGCTCCCGGATATTTCGGGTTCGGCCCGATGCGAAGCGCCTTTATCCAGAATGCGCCCACTTCCATCCGGTTGACTGCCTTGCAGGCAGTAGTGCAGGCGAGGCATCCTACGCAACGGTTGAGATCGGTAACTATGGCAAACTGGGTCATTGCTCACTCCCTTCCCTCATAGACGGGCATCCATTCTTTGAGGCGAGCATCGGTGGCGTCGCAAATGACGGGAGTTCCGTCATCATCGCAGGGACATGGGTTCCCGAAAGGCGAGTTTTCGGGAGTGGCTTTGTAGATTTTTACGGGGAAGGATCGAAGGGTGGATATACCCGAAGTGGGATCCTGATCGTCGGCGTACACAAGCACGTTGATTGCGCTCAGATCCCAGCCCTTGCCGCATTTCTTTGTTTCTGGGTACCACCAAGTATGGTTGGCGTTCACCACTCCTCTCTTTAGCCCATGATAGATATCTACCACTTGGCGGATCTTGCCATTCTCGTTTTCGATCCAAACCCAGTCGCCCTGCTCAACGCCAAGGCTTCGAGCATCATCTGGGTGCAGTTCCACCCGAGGGGCTGGCCAAAGCTCGCGACACCAAGGCAACTGCCGGTGCTCGGAGTGGAAGAATGTGGGGTTTCTGGAGCCCGTGGTCATAATGAAGGGATATTCTTCGAACAGTTCTGGCGCAGAGACCGGCGTCTTGTAGGGCTCGTCGTAGTCGGGCAACGTGAACCGTTCCCATTGGTCGCCCATGGCGTATTCCATGATGGTCGACCATATTTCTACTTTCCGCGTAACGGTGAACATGCCGGGAAGCTTATCTGTGAGAGGCTTTATGCCAAACCCGGCAGGAGTGTGGAGCTGCCCCATTTCGTAGCGATGGAAGGTGCCCCAGCGTTCGGGAGTCAGCTTCTTTACGAGCCACCATCCGTCTTTTTCAAATTTTTCAGCATATTCTTCCCAGGTATAGGGTTTCTTCCGGCCTTCTTCCGGATAACCTCGTACATTCTCCACCAGGTAGTTCATGTACTCATCTAGATCGGGCCAAGGATTCGCTCCTTCCCGCTTATTCCACGGTACGCCCATTATCTTGGCAAACCAAATCTGGAATTCCGCCTCGGTTTTGGCTTCTCCCGGAGGGGTGGCGCAGGCGATGGTAGCCCCTTGGCCTCCAGACGGGCCTTGGGAAAGGCGCGGGAAGCTTGTTTCTAGCCAGTGAGCGCTTGGGAAAAGCACGTCCGCTAAATCCGATTGAGGCACATGCCACAAGTCCTCCACTACCATGAATTGCATTCCCTTGAGGGCTTCCCAAGCTTTGATGCTGTTGCTCTGGGACATGAAGTTGCCGGTGCACGACATGCATCCTACTACTGGATACGGTTCGCCGGTTTGGGCGGCATTCCAAAGGGAATTGGCGTCCGTCCAGTTGCTGAAATAGCGGGTAAGGGGGAATTTATCGACTCCTACCATAGTCTTGCGCTTTTCCCAATTGGGAACAGTGGGCTTCTTCGACGGACCTTTTGGATTCACCATTATGGGGGTGGCGGAAGCATTACCAGCGGTGGGCCCGCGGCCTCCGGCTGGGCTGTCGAAGCAGCCGCAGATATCGCAAAGCAGGTTTAGGCATCGAATGGTCTGAATGACATTGCCGCATTGATCGGTGGCCAGCTGGAAATGGATGCCTCCGTTGGGCATAGTGGGATCAGTGCGAGTAGCCCAGGCAAGCCCTGCCTCTTCGATGGCCTCAGCTGAACATCCGGTGATTTCTGCGGCATATTCGGGGGTGTACTTGTCAACCCGCTCGGCGTAATACTCCCATACAGGCTTTGCCTTTACCGTACGGCCGTCCTTTAAGGTGATGTCGAACTCCCCGTAGAGCGCGGGGCTTTTCATGGGGTCGAACTGCGAAGGATCTGGTAGCCAGCCATTGTATATTTCGCGGCCAGTGGTGGGTTTGACCCGCTCGTAAGGCTCGTCTTCCCACTCGCAAATCTCGGTATCGTACCAAGTAAGGCCATTTTTTATCTCGTCCCAAACCATGAAACGGTAGGGAGAACCACCCTCGACAAGGTCGCTTTCCTTTAGAAGGCGCGTTTCGTAATTAAAGGCAGTTTCCCCTTCGAGGATAAAGGCGCCGGTAGGTTCGATTTCTTTACAGACCAGATAGGGGGCGTTTGTCCAGCGACGGACGAACAGATTATCGTAAAGTTCTCGATCGATGACCAGCCGCGTCCAAGCCATGGCGATAGCGCCATCGGTTCCAGGACGGACGGGTAGCCAAATATCTGCCTCTTTGCCAATGGGGGTAATGCGGGGGTCGATGAGAATACGCTTGGCAGCTCGCTGCGATACCTCGACCATGGTTCGGCAAGAGTCGTCGTAGTTGGAATAGGCGCACTCGGTGCCCCATTGCACATACACGCGATTTGGCAAAATGTCTACGTTTTCCAGCCAGTAAGAACCGAACATGTCGGTGAGGGTTCCAGAAAGATTGCGGGGGCCTTTGCAGATCTGTCCGGCTGAGTAGCGGTTGAGCGTGCCCAATACGTTGCCGAATCCATTGCCGCAGCTGCCCCAGACACGGCTAGTGCCGGTCATGATCATGATGGAGTTGGGGCCATATTTTTCCTGGATCTCCTTGAGGCCCCGCGAAACTAGCTCGCCCGCTTCATCCCACGAGATGCGGACCCATCCAGGGTCTTCTCCTTTTGGATTACTCCGCTTCATGGGATAGGTGAGACGGTCGGGGTGATAGGCGGCCTGCATAGATGCTTGTGACTTCGTGCAGCAGTTTCCGTTGGTTTGAGGGGCGCTTTCGTCTCCCTCGATACGCACGATCCTGCCGTTTTGCACGGTTACCCAAACGCCGCATTCGCATTTGCCGCAGCCGCGGCAAGCTGAACGCACTCGTTTGACTTCCGGCGAAGGCGAAGTCGTTGGCTGGCTTTCGGCCAACGCCGGACTAGCGCCTATGGTAGTCGCTGCCGATGAGGCAATGCCTGCCGCCGCAACTGCTTTTAGGAAGCTGCGCCGCGTGAGTTGCCGTTTCCTCTCGCTCATATTCTCCTCCTCTTCCTTGGCTTTACCCCAGGCGAGCTTCCCCTGATCAGAGGCTCGCTTTTGGGAGAACTGAGTTTCAGCATAGAAAAGGCGAAATGAAAAAGCGCCAGACTCAGGGTCGCAACTTATTCATTAGCAGTGAATCTTTCTTCTTTTAACCGAAGGAGAGAAGTGGTACCTCTGGTCTCATTTTTCTAGTACCGAAGCGGTAAAAGCCCAGATGACGACAAGTGCAGGATCGGTTGGCTTAAGATGGCTCTGAATGGATGCTTAGATTTGCTATCATCTGGGATGCTGAAGAAAAGCAAATGCCGTTGTCGATTTAGAAAAGATCCCGAGGGACGGCGGGGTGAGTTCGGGCTGACGATGGGGAGGTGCAGGGCAATGAAAAACAGTAGTTTTGCGCCTCGTGAAGGAAGAGTCGATGCCCAGTTCCTATCTTCGGTTTTGGGAATTGGTTCGCTTTTGGCGATATATTCTTTCTACCGGGTCGATTCTTCTTTGGGCTTAGTCACAGAAACTGATTGGCTCTATCTGCTTCCCTACGCTGTGGGGGCAATGGCATTCTTGTTTGCCTTTGGTCTGGCGGTGGCGGGCAGGCTGCAAGGCAATCTTCCGTGGCAGACTATGGATCTTTGCGCTGCCATCATTGGGGTGCTATCTGCGGTGGCTCTTTCTTGCTGTAGTCCCCATTCGGTCGAATGGCTTACACGGGCTTGTCGGGTGCTTTTGCGTATCGTAGTGTGCTATTTCTTCGTATCGTGGGGGTCTATTCTCTTTCGAGAGTCTGTGCGATCCACGGTGCTTGTGCTTTGCGGAGCCTTCTTGGTGCGCGCGGCATTCTTTCTCCTTTGTGGCCTTGCGGGCCCTCAAGCGATGGCTCCCTCTGTGGTATTCCTTCCAGCGGTGGTGGCGGTTTCCCTTGGGGTGATGCGCGAAAACTCGCTAATAGGAAACAGGGCCGCAGCGCTTCCTCAAGAGTATTGCATTGCGCCTTTTTCCGGCCGCGATGCTGCACTGCAACGTAAAGCTGTGGTGGCCCTTTGCCTCATGGTGGGGTGTTGCGGCTATCTTTTGGTGTTTGCTCGAACCACGTGGTTCGGGTTTCAAGATGCGCAGGGAATTATTTGGCTGCAGTTCTTCCAGGCTCTCAGTAATGCGGCCATCGGCCTGTTGTTCTGGGTGCTCTATCGCCGTCGCTGGAATCCTCAGTCGGTCTCGACTTTTTGGGCGTTTCCGCTTGTGGCCGTCATATGCGCCCTGCTGTATGTGCTGTCCAATGTCGATGGCCGTATCACGCTCATCGGTAGTTTTGGAGTCGATTTCGCAGGTTCTATTTTGCTTGCAGCCACAATTCTCGTGCCCTTCTTCTTTTCCCGAAAACGACGGCTGGTGGCCTACTGTGCGCTCAACGCTTCGCGCACTCTGTTCCAAACGCTGGCTACTGCTGCGTTTTCCCTGTCGGCGGCCGTGGGGCTCCAAACGGCGCTTTCGGTGCTGATGTTGATGCTTTTGCTTGGATCGTTCGTTTTCTATATTCCTACCATGCAAAAAGCGGCTACCCAATGGTTCAGACCTTGGCGCGATGATGCTTCGGCTGATGGTGGTGTAGCGGAAAGCGAAGAGCTGCTTTCGATCCGCAGCGAACTCGACGGCCTGCGGGATGAATTGCAGACCATGCGATTCGCCGATGCCGCTCGATCTGAAGAGGAACGTTGGCGGGAATTGAGCCGCCGCTTCTCCCTTACGCGTCGAGAGGAGGAGGTATTCCTTCTTCTTGCCTCGGGGTATACGGCGAAAACGATTGCCGACAGGCTGGTGATTTCGGTATCAACAGTTAAAACCCATGTTGGCAATGTGTATGCCAAGATAGGGGTAAAGTCTCAGCAGGAATTACTGAAATGGTTGGAAGAGGCTGCCCGCGAAAGCGAAGAGCAATAATCGAGGCCGGGCCTGGGCAAAAGTGGGACGGGTGCCGGACAGCAAGCGCTCTCTGGGGAAATCGGCGGCATTCTTGCCAGGAAGGCGCTGGTGGACGCGGCGCTCCTGGCAGTGCTCGTGCTCTCGTCCATGTCCATAGTCTCCAGCGCCTACAACCCCTTCATCTACTTCCAGTTCTAGCAAATTTCCGGATCGAAGCAGGGACTCTCGAACACGCCGGGGCTGAGCGGCAAGCATGTTACTAGCGGAGCGTGGCAGGTGGCTTTGCTCCTACGGGCGAAAAAAAGCCGAGCCCACGGTCCGTGCGGTTCAAGGGGCGCTAATATGGGCCATACGTTACAAGCGCCGGTGCCACCTGGCGTTCACAAGTCTCATTTTGCGCCGAAGGATGTCTCATGCAAATTACGCCTCAGGAAATTGCCGAAACACTGGCGATGGTCAATAAGCAGAATCTGGACATACGCACCATTACGCTTGGGTTGAACCTGCGCGGATGCGTTGACAGCGATATCAACGTGGTAGCGCGCAAGGTTTACAACCGCATGACCACTGCCGCCGAAAAGCTGGTGCCCACGGCTGAACAGCTGGAGCGGGAATTCGGCATTCCCATTGTGAACAAGCGCATTTCCGTTACGCCCATCGCAGAGGTGTGCGCGGCGGTGACGGCGGTGGACCTTACGCCGGTCGCCGAGGCTATGGATCGCGCCGGCAAAGAGGTGGGCGTCGATTTTGTCGGTGGCTTTTCGGCGCTGGTGCAGAAGGGCGCCTCGGTGGCAGACACCAAGCTCATGGAGTCTATCCCTCATGCGTTGGCGGTTACCGATAATGTGTGTTCGTCGGTAAATGTGGGCTCTACTCGTGCGGGCATCAACATGGATGCGGTGCTGAAGATGTCCCACATCATCCTCGACACCGCTAAGGCCACTGCCGACCGCGACTGCATTGGCGCGGGCAAGCTGGTGGTGTTCTGCAACGCAGTGGAGGACAACCCCTTTATGGCGGGCGCCTTCCACGGTTCCGGCGAAGCGGATGAAGTGGTGAATGTGGGGGTTTCCGGTCCCGGGGTGGTGCGTGCGGTGCTAGCGGACCTGCCCAAGGATGCGGATATCACCACGGTGGCCGAGGCCATCAAGGCCACGGCATTCAAAATTACCCGCGCTGGCGAGCTAATGGCCCGCGAGGCCTCGCGGCGGCTGGGGGTGCAGAAGGGTATCCTGGATCTGTCGCTGGCCCCAACTCCTGCCCCCGGCGACTCGGTGGCGGAGATTCTGGAAGCCATTGGCGTAGGGGAGTGCGGCGGCCCCGGCACCACGGCGGCGCTGGCCATGCTCAACGATGCCGTGAAGAAGGGCGGCGTTATGGCGTCGTCTTCCGTTGGCGGCCTGTCCGGCGCCTTCATCCCCGTGTCGGAGGACGCCGGCATGATTCGTGCTGCCGAAGACGGGGCGCTTTCCCTGGAGAAGCTGGAAGCGATGACTTGCGTGTGCTCGGTGGGGCTGGACATGATTGCCGTTCCCGGCGACATCACGCCCGAGACCATCTTTGGCATCATCGCCGATGAGTGCGCCATTGGCATGATCAACTGCAAGACCACTGCCGTGCGCCTCATTCCCGCCATCGGCAAGAAGGTGGGGGACACCCTGAACTTCGGCGGCCTTCTGGGCTATGCGCCGGTAATGCCGGTGAACACCCATGCCGGCACTGTGTTCGCCCATCGCGGTGGCCGCATGCCCGCTCCGCTGAACTCGCTGAAGAACTAGCGCTCCTGCGCTTCCAAAATAAGTCGTAGCCCCTCCAGCGTGAGGTCGGGATTCACCACTTGGATAGTCTCGCACAGGGGCGCCATCGCCTCTGCCAGGCCGCCGGTGGCCACTACGGTGGCCTCGTATCCCAACTGACGGAAGATGCGCCGTACCAGGCCGTCTACTCGGTCTGCTTCGCCCAGCATCACGCCGGATTGGATGGCCTCGACGGTATTGGTGCCTATCGGCTGCAGCGGTGCGGACAGCTCGATGGCCGGTAGCAGGGCGCCATGGGATGTGAGGGCGGCGGCGCTGGTTTGCAGCCCCGGCGCGATGATGCCCCCTACGAAGCGACCTTCGCGGTTTATTACCTCGATGTTGGTGGCGGTGCCGAAATCAACCACCACTACCGGCGCGCCGTACAGGGCGCTGGCCGCCACTGCATCGGCTACGCGGTCGGCACCTATCTCGTGGGGATGGGGATAGTCGGCGGCAAACAGCCCGGCGGCGGTGCGGGCGTTGCAGCACAGCATATCGATACCGTTTGCATCGTGCACGGCCTTTTGCCAGGCGCTGGTGAGCTGTGGCACTACTGAGGCAATGGCGGCGCGATCGATGGCGGCAGAGTCGATGCCGGAAGCCTGCATGAGCGGCGTTAGCACCGAACGCAGCTCGTCGGAAGTGTTCAGGCGATTCGTGCCTATTCGCCACGAAGCCAGCAGCTTGCGCCCATCGTAGATTCCTACTACCGTGTGGGTGTTCCCAATGTCCACAACAAGTAACATAATTATGACAACCTAACTGTACTTTTCTCCACAATAGCTATATTTTAGACGAGAATTATATCGAACCCTAAACGGTCTGCCCCCAAGGGTGCATCTTCAGAGTGACGAGAGAAAGGCATTGTCATGACAGAAACCCCCAGCCGCATCCTTGTTGTTGACGACGAGCCCTCCATCACCGAGTTCGTCAGCTACGCATTGAAGAAGGAAGGCTACAACGCCGACGTAGTGGACAATGGTGAGGAGGCGTTCGTCCTTGCGAGCAAGAACAAGTATGACCTTTTCATCTTGGACATCATGCTGCCGGGTATGGACGGCTACGAGCTGTGCCGCCGGCTGCGCTCAAAAACCACGTCGCCTGTGCTGTTCTTGTCTGCCCGCGATACCGAGCTTGACAAGGTGGTGGGCCTGGAGATTGGCGGCGATGACTATCTGGCCAAGCCTTTTGGCGTGCGCGAGCTTATTGCGCGCGTGCGCGCGCTGCTGCGCCGCGGCGCCGGTGGCGATTTCCCCGGAGCCAGCAACTCCATTACCGTAAGTGGTATAACGCTGGACGAGGATGCCCATACGGCGGCAGGCGACAATGGCGAGATCGATCTTACCCCGCGCGAGTTCGAGCTGTTGGCCAGCCTCATGAAGAGCGCCGGCAAGGTGGTTTCCCGCGAAGACCTGCTGCGTGACGCCTGGGGCTGGGAGTACCTCACCGAAACCAAGACGGTGGACACCCACATCAAGCGCCTGCGCGACAAGATCGCCGGCGCCGGCTACGACCCCGGTCTGGTGGAAACCGTCCGTGGCTACGGCTACCGCTTCCATGCGTAAGTCGCGCCTAACGCAAAGCTTCCCCAAGAGGGCCTCCGGGCCCTCTTTTTTTCGTTCTCGTCTCGGCAGCCTCGTTACAACGCTGCCACCGAGGCCGCCATCCGAGAGTCTCGTGACATCATGTCGGGCAAGATGGCCCCCAAGCCCTATGCCTCCACCGAGGCGATGTTTGCCGACTTGAACCAGTAGCTATTTCTGTCTATTTCGGCAGATTTTATCTACGGGACAAAATCTGCCGAACCAAACCCGCTGTGCCCTCTACCGAGTGGGGGAGGTGAGAGGCTTGGACGCCCTCTATAATGGGGGCAGTTGACGACGAAGGCGCTTTTGGCGGAGCGTCTGAGGGAGAAAGAGGGCTTCATGCTGACGGACATCGAGATTGCGCAGGCGGCCGAGCCGAAGAAGATCACCGAGATCGCTGAGGCGGCAGGCATTGGTGAGGAATACCTGGAGCTGTACGGCAACTACAAGGCGAAGGTGGACTACAACCTGCTTCGCCGTGAACAGCACCAACCCGGCAAGTTGATTCTGGTGACCGCCATCAACCCCACGCCCGCCGGCGAGGGCAAAACCACCACAACGGTGGGTTTGGCCGATGCCCTTTCCCTCATCGGCAAGAACGTGGTGGTGGCGCTGCGCGAGCCCTCCCTTGGCCCGGTGTTCGGTATCAAGGGCGGCGCGGCCGGCGGCGGATATGCCCAGGTGGTGCCTATGGAAGACATCAACCTGCACTTCACCGGTGACTTCCACGCCATCGGGGCGGCCAACAACCTGCTGGCGGCACTGCTAGACGCCCATATCCAAAACGGCAACGAGCTGGGCATCGATGTGCGCAAGATAACCTGGAAGCGCGTG
This sequence comes from uncultured Parvibacter sp., assembly GCA_947649875.1. Classification (GTDB taxonomy): domain Bacteria; phylum Actinomycetota; class Coriobacteriia; order Coriobacteriales; family Eggerthellaceae; genus Parvibacter. Next base: position 13,048 of record CANSTH010000009.1, read on the forward strand.
GTGGACATGAACGACCGCCAGCTGCGCCACATCGTGGACGGCCTGGGCGGCAAGGCCCATGGCGTGCCCCGCGAGGATGGCTTCGACATCACGGTGGCCTCCGAGGTGATGGCGGTGTTCTGCCTGGCCACCTCTATCACCGACCTCAAAGAGCGCTTGGGCAAGATTGTGGTGGGCTACACCTACGATGACAAGCCGGTGACCGCTCACGACCTGCACGCCGAAGGTGCCATGACCGCGCTCCTGAAGGATGCCCTGAAACCCAACTTGGTGCAGACCCTCGAGGGTACGCCGGCGTTCGTGCACGGCGGCCCCTTCGCCAATATCGCCCACGGCTGCAACTCTATCATGGCCACCCGCATGGCGCTGGCACTGGGGGACTACTGCGTTACCGAGGCCGGCTTCGGTGCCGACCTGGGCGCCGAGAAGTTCCTGGACATCAAGTGCCGCCTGGCGGGGCTGGCCCCCGATGCCGTGGTGGTGGTGGCCACGGTGCGCGCGCTGAAGAACCATGGCGGCGTTGCCAAGGCCGATCTCAACGAGGAGAACCTGGAGGCGCTGGAGGCGGGCCTGCCCAATCTGTTGCAGCACGTGCAGAACATCACCGAGGTGTACAACTTGCCTTGCGTGGTGGCCATCAACGCGTTCCCCACCGACACCAAGGCCGAGCTTGACCTGGTGGAGGCCAAATGCCGCGAGCTGGGCGTGAACGTGGCCCTCTCCGAAGTGTGGGCCAAGGGCGGCGAAGGCGGTGTGGCGCTGGCGGAGGAAGTGGTGAAGCTGTGCGAGAACGGCGACGAAGCCGGCCGCAGCGCCGAGACATTCACCTTCTCCTACGACAGCAACCTGTCCATCGCCGAGAAGATCGAGGCCATCGCCAAGCGCGTCTACCATGCCGATGGCGTCATCTTCGAGCCGGCTGCCCAGAAAGAGATCAAGCAGCTGGAGGGTTTGGGCTTCGGAGATATGCCGGTGTGCATGGCGAAAACTCAGTACTCTTTCAGCGACGATGCCTCCAAGTTGGGCGCCCCGCGCGACTTCAAGATCACGGTGCGCCAGGTGAAGGTGTCTGCCGGCGCCGGGTTCATCGTGGCCCTCACCGGCTCCATCATGACCATGCCCGGCTTAGGCAAGGCCCCCGCCGCCTTCAAAATCGACGTAGACGAAAACGGCGTTATTTCCGGGCTATTTTAGTTCCGGGTAGCTAAGTTCTTGCGCGCCGCCCGACAACTCACCGCGGTGGAGTCGGGCGGGCACACCCTCAGTCGCTCAGACAGTCCTGCTTTGGAAAAGGCGCCACTGGCGCCTTTTCGTCGTGCGGAACTCGCTTTGTGAGGGCATGCCCGCCCGCCCAGTTCGTTTCTGGCGGGCGGCTGAACATCGTGGATGGGCCGGTTCGGCGGGCCGGAGCGAGGTCCGGCCAAGCGGAGCGCAGAGGAGATCCACTCGGTCGCGAAGCGGCCGAGTTAGCTCCGATAGCGCGGAGCGTCGAGCGCAGGCCTGGCGAACCGGCCCACCTTTGGGAGAGCTCCGAGCAAAAACGTATATAATCTCAAGCTGCTGTCGTTTGCGCGCGACGGCAGCTTTTTTGTTGGAGCGCGAAGTGGCCTGAGTTCGGGGCAGGAGTTTTTCTGCTGTGGGGCGCTGCGGGTAGGGGAGTCCTGCTGCGGCGCGCCTCGGGGAATGGGGGTGGAAGTCCCCCGCTATGCCAGTAACCGTAAAGCCCGCCTGTGGGCGGCGAAGTCGGAATGCCGAGCCGAACCGATAGGCCCTGGAGAGAAAGGTTTGTACCTATGTTCAAATGTGTCGAGAAGCTGAAAGGCCAGTTTGCTGCCGTGTGGGTGGCGCTAGCAGTGGCATTTGCCTTGTGCGTGGCGCCTGTGCTGGGCGGTTGCGCGGGCGACAACGGTACCGCTGCCAACGACGGCACCCAGCCAGCCGCTGAGGAGCAGCACGGCGATCCGTCTCAGGCGCCGGTGAACGATGGCGCCGATGCCAACAAGATTACGGTGAACGTGGCGGTGATGAGTGCCACTGACGAGGGCGCCGCGCTGTTCCAGGAGGATATGGCGGTGGATGCCGGCACCACGGCGCTTGCGGCACTCCAGGCTACCGGCTTGGACGTGAAGGTGGAGGATTCCCAATACGGCCCCTACGTGACCGCTATCGGTGACACGGTTGCGGAGGGAAATAGCGGCTGGACCTACACTGTGAATGGCGAGAGCCCTACGGTGAGTGCCAATGAGACGGTGCTCAACGAAGGCGATCAGCTGGTGTGGCAGTTTGTGACGTTCTAAGCGGTTTTCTGCAGGCGGGACTTGGAATCTTTCGCCCACACGCATAGCAGTTGGCGGGAGCGGGGGCCGAAGGAGTGCACCCGCACCTGGCGGGCATTTTCGTCTGCAGGGTCGCGGCGAATGACCACTTCCAGATAGTCGCAGGGTAGGCTTTCGGGGAACTTCTCGGCCCATTCCACGAAAGCTACCCCATCGGAGTCGCCGTCGATCAGCTCGTAGTATCCGATGTCCTCCAGCTGGGCCGCATCGTCGAGGCGGTACAGATCCATATGGTGCAGCGGCACGCGCCCGTGGTAGTAGGACAACAGAATGTTGAAGGTGGGGCTGGTCACCGGGGTTTCGATGTCCAGCGCGGCGGCGAAGCCCTGGGTGAATTGGGTTTTCCCGGCGCCCAGGTCGCCTTCTAGCACAATGACATCGCCAGGATGCACGTAGGGCGCCAGCGTTGCCGCCAACTGCTTGGTGGCTTCCACCGAGTTGGTTCGCCTGATGTATGTGAGTCCGTTAGCCATGGCTCCATGATAGCCCAAATGGCGGCTTTGCGGTAATGTTCCGCTGGCCGCCATAAAAAATTGAGGTGGCCTTAAGGTTGGTCTAACATGTACCAGATCAATTACGACCATAAGGGACATCTATGATGGAAAAGAACTACGTGCTGGCTTTCGACACCGCCAACGAGGTTATCGCGGTGGGCTTGGGACGCTTGCGTGCGGAAGACAAGACGGTGGAGGAAATGGCCGCCGTGCAGGTGGAGGCCCACCGCGCTTCCAACACGCGGCTGCTGCCGGAAATCGATCAGCTGATGGCGAGGGCCGGCGTGGCCCGCGAACAGCTGGCCTGCGTGGCGGTAGGGCGCGGCCCCGGCTCGTTCACCGGCGTGCGTATTGCCATGGCCACCGCAAAAGGGGTGGCCAGTGCGCTGGGGGTGGGCCTGGTGGGGCTTTCCAGCTTGGACGCGGTGGCCTGGAACGCGTGGGCAGCCGGCCAGCGCGGCCAGCTGCTGGTGGCGGCCGATGCCATGCGCCGCGAAGTGTACCCGGTGTTCTATCGGCTGGCCGATGACGGTGCCTGGCGCCAAAGCGATGACGCGGTAGAGAAGGCCCAGGAGTTTGCCGATAGGCTGGCGGAAGAGCACGTTGCCGACCTTGCAATCACCGGTGATGCGCTGGCGAAGTACGCCGAGGTGCTCGCCCCTTCTGGACGGCTGTTGTCGAAAGAGCTGTGGGCGCCCACTGGCAAGGGCTTGCTGCTGGCGCTGCAGGCGGCTTGGCAGGTGGGGGAGTGCAACCCCTTTGATGTTCGGCGCCACAACCCCGCTTTCGCGTTGCCGGTGTACACGCGGCTCTCGGATGCGGAGGAGGCGGAGCGGCGCCGCAATGCCCAGGTAGATCCGGCTCAAATGTTGCGGGAGAGCCGTCATACCACCATGCACGACACGGCGGTGCTGAACGCCCGTGCCAACGACGAGGGCATTGCCTACAAGCCGCTGCGGGCGGCTCGTGCGGCCGACGTGGCCGCCATGGAGCGGGCCACAATGGGGTCGGACGCTTGGAGCGAAGCGCTGGTGGCAGACGACTTGGCCCAGGCGAACCGCGTGTGGTGGGCTGCCTACCAGGCGGATCCCTCTATGCCGCTGCCGGAGCATGCCCGACTTCTGGGCTATGCCGGCGGTTTGGTGGTGGATGGGGATGTACAGATTCTCAAAGTGGCAGTGGATCCGGAGTTTCGCCGTCAGGGCATTGCGCGAGAGCTGGTTGCGCGGGTGGCGGACGATGCCCGCAACCTGAACGCCCGTACCAGCTCGCTGGAAGTGCGGGCATCGAACACTTCTGCCCAAGCCTTCTACGAAACGCTGGGGTATACGGTGCTGGGCCGTCGCCCTCGCTACTATTCCGATGGCGAGGACGCCCTCATCATGAGGGCGGAGAAGCTGCCTGCCTCCGCCAAAGACGTGGCCGGCATGGACTTGCAACATCATGCGGGGGCGCGGCCCCAGTCGCATGAGGGCATTTCGGCGGGTGACGCCGGTTTTTCCGTCCATCCCCTCATCCTGGCCATTGAGTCCTCCTGCGACGAGACGGCGGCGGCAGTGGTGGACGGTAGCGGCCAGCTGCTCTCCGATGTGATCGCCTCTCAGGTGGACTTCCATGCTCGTTTCGGTGGGGTGGTTCCCGAGATTGCCAGCCGCAAGCATATCGAGGCTATCTGCGGCGTGTGCGATGCCGCGCTAGAGGAAGCGGGCGCGGCGCTGGGCGCTTCGGCCGGGGCCTTCAGCTGGCGCGACCTGGATGCTGTTGCCGTTACCTACGCTCCGGGTTTGGTGGGGGCGCTGGTGGTAGGGGTGGCCTTTGCCAAGGGGGCCGCGTGGGCGCTGGACGTGCCCTTTATCGTGGTCAACCATCTGGAAGGGCACCTCTACGCCAACAAGATAGGCGATAGCGAATTTGCACCCCCGGCGGTGGTGTCGCTGGTGTCCGGCGGTAACACGCTGCTGGTGCACATGGCCGATTGGGGCAGCTACCATGTGCTGGGGGCCACTATCGACGATGCGGTGGGGGAGGCCTTCGACAAAGTGGCCAAGGCGCTGGGGCTGGGGTATCCCGGCGGCCCTGCTATTTCCCGTTTCGCCGTGCAGGGCAATCCGGCCGCCATCGACTTTCCCCGTGCCATGATGCGCTCAGGCAACCTCGACTTTTCGCTTTCTGGCCTGAAAACGGCCGTGGTGAACTACGTGAATCAGTGCCGCCAGCAGGGGGAAGAACCCAACGTGGCCGATGTGTGCGCCAGTTTCCAACAGGCGGTGGTGGACGTGCAGATTGCCAAGGCCCGCATGGCACTGCAGCAAACCGGTGCCCCCACCTTCTGCTTAGGCGGCGGCGTGGCGGCAAATCCGGTGTTGCGCCAGGCCTACGAGCAACTGTGTGCCCAGATGGGGGTGCGGCTGGTTCTGCCCCCGCTTTCCAGCTGCGGTGATAATGCCGGCATGATAGCGCTGGTGGCGCTGGATCGCTTCCGGCAAGGTAAGTTCTCGCCATTGGCCACCGATGCTGCCGCCGGCGCCAACCTCGAAGAGCCCTACTAGTCCAATGCGCTATGCTTGAGCCCACTATGGAAAATAACGCAGAAACATATCAAGATGCTCCCCTTAGCATCGATACTGCCACTGGCCAGGCGGCCGAGGCGGAACTCTCTAGCGAGCGCGTGAAGCACATTTTCGCCACCATTGCAAAGAAGTACGAGCGTTTCAACGCCATTTCCAGTTTCGGCTCCTACAAGCTATGGCTGGCGGGCATGATGCGCCAGGCCGACATCCAGCCCTCTGACAACGTAATCGACATCGCCGGAGGTACGGGGGACGTTACCTTTTCGGTGGCCCGCGCCAAGCACCCGGCCCATATCCAGTGCACCGACCTGGTGGACGAGATGCTGGACGTGGCCCGCGCCCATCGCCAAACCGGGGCAGGCGGCGATGTGCCGATAGACTTCGAAGTGGTGGACGCCCAGGACATTCCCTATGGTGATGCCTCCTTCGATGCGCTCACCATGGCCTACGGCATCCGCAACATGCCCAAGCGGCAACAGGCGCTCTCTGAAATGTATCGGGTGCTTAAACCCGGTGGGTCGTTCACTTGCCTGGAGTTCTCCACTCCTCCCAACCCTCTGTGGCGAGGGCTGTACCACTTCTATTTGAAGCATCTCATCCCCTTCTGGGGCGGCCTGATCACCGGTGATCGCGATGGATTTGTGTACCTGTCGAAGTCCATCGAGGCTTTCCCCGACCAGCGGGAATTCGCCAAAATGTTGGAAGAGGCGGGGTTCGCTGATGTGCAGTGGAAAAACTACACGGGCGGCATCGCGGCGGTGCACACCGCCCGAAAGCCGGAATAGACAAGGAGCAAAACCATGGAGCGTATTGCCAGTTTCACCGTAGACCATCGGCTGCTGGAGCCGGGGGTGTACCTGTCCCGCCGCGATGAGGATCCGGAAACCGGTGCGGTGGTGACCACCTTCGACTTGCGCATGACCGCCCCCAACCGCGAGCCAGTGATGGATACGTCGGCCGTGCATGCGTTGGAACATTTGGGCGCAACGTTTCTGCGCAACGACGATGAGTGGAAAAGCCGCGTGGTGTATTTCGGCCCCATGGGGTGTCGCACTGGGTTTTACCTGGTGGTGTTCGGTGATTATCAGCCCGCCGATGTGGCCGATTTGGTAAGGCGGCTGTTCGCATTTGCCCGCGATTTCGAAGGCGAAATTCCCGGTGCCACCCCTGCTGAGTGTGGAAACTACCACGATGCCGACCTCAACCAGGCCCATTGGTGGGCCTGCCGCTACCTGGCCAACACCCTCGAGCGGCTGGACGAAGCTCACACCACCTATCCCGCGATGTTGGAGTAAAAGGTCGTCTGGCCTGGAAATACATCCTGGATGGGCCGGTTCGGCAGGTCGGAGCGAGGTCCGGCCAAGCGGAGCGCGGAGGAGATCCACTCGGGCGCAGCCCGAGTTAGCTCCGACAGAGCGGAGCGTCGAGCGCAGGCCTGTCGAACCGGCCCACCTCCGGGAGAGTTGCGCACTTACGGAATGGAGCGCATGAGAGCTTCCACCAAAAGGGCGCTGGTGGCGGCCGCCTTCTTCTCGAACTCGGGGTAGTCCATAGCGTCGGACCCGTCCGCTTTGTCGGAGATGGCCCGCACAATCACGCAGGGCACCTCGTTCACCAGGCAGGCTTGAGCGATGGCTGCCCCTTCCATTTCGCAGCAGGAGGCGGCGAAGGTGTCGCAGATGCGCCGCTTTTCTTGCGCGGTGCGCACGAACTCGTCTCCCGAGGCCACGGTGCCCAGCACCGCCTTGATTTCCAGCTTCTCACCGCACTCCATGCAGTGCTGCGCCAAAATGGGGTCGGTGGGGAAGGCCGCTTGCTGCATGCCCGGTACCTGCCCCGGCGCATAGCCGAAGTTGCAGGCGTCCATCAGGTGGTTCACGGCATCGCGTGCCACCAGCACTTCGCCTATGTCTAGCTGTGGGTCCAGCGAGCCCGCCACGCCAGTGTTCACCATGTGATCCACCCCGAAGCGATCCACCAGCACCTGGGCGCACAAGGCGGCGTTCACCATGCCAACGCCGCTTTTCACCACTACGCACTGGTGGTTGCCCAAAACGCCTTCGCTGAAGGCCATGCCCCCGTGATTGGCGCGCAGGATGGGACCGTTTTTCTTCATCGCCTCCACCAGCAGCTGCACTTCCACGTCCATGGCGCCGATTATGCCGAACTTCACCGAGGATCCTCCTTCATGCCGAATTCGCTTTGTTGTCTGGCCCCAGCATAGCCGCCGAGAAGCGCATGCGGGTGCGACCGTTTTCCGTTTGGCATATGTTGCCACCAAGCGGGCGATTTGTTTTGCATTTCTTGCGCATGGCCGGGTTGGCAGGAGGGGAGGGGGCATGTAATGGTATCATTCAAATTTGCTGTGTGCCCTCTCTTCGATGGGGAGCGTCTGTTTTCGAAGAAGGCTATGGCTTGAAGGAACATTCTAGATAGGGAAACCGCATGCTCATTTGCGCTCACTACATATTGCCCATCGCTTCCGACCCTATGAGCAGGGGAGCCGTGCTGGTTCGCGACGGCGTTATCTGCGATATGGGGGCGGCGGACATCATGAAGCTTCGCTATCCCGGCGAGGAAGTGCGTGATTTCGGCCTGGCGGCCGTCATGCCCGGTATGGTGGACACTCACACGCGCATGGAGTACTCGGTCATGCGCGGCATGGTGGATGACCTTCCCTACAACATCTGGCTGATGAGGCTCATGGAGAAGGCGCCGCTCATGGAAATGAGCGACTGGTACGACTCGGCGGTGCTGGGCTGTCTAGATGCGTTGTCCGGTGGCATCACCACCATATCGGATACCACCTCCAACGGCGCATCGGTTACGGCCACCCAGAAGCTGGGGCTGCGCGCGGTGATCTATCGCGAAGTGCGGGCCATGGACAAGAACCGCGTCGACTATGCCATGAAGATGGCTCAGAAAGACATCTTCCACTGGCAGGAAGAGGTGGACAGCGATCGGGTGACCATCGGCATTGCCCCGGGACATCTGTTCTCCACCCACCCGGCGCTCATGGGCGCGGCGGCTGAGTTCGCGCTGCGGGAGAACATCCCCTACGCCATCCATTTGGCCGGAAGCCGCGAGGAGATCAACTTCGTGCGCTACGGATCTTCTTCGTTTTCAGTGGATGCCATGGGGCCCGATCGCGGTTTCGTGGAGATTCCCCCCTGGATGCCCACAGGGGTGTCGCCAGTGCAATACGCCCTGAACTGGGGCGCTTTCCAGGCGCCGCGTACCTTGGTGGTGCAGGCGGTGCACGTGGACGACCGTGACCTGGCAACTTTGCGCAAGAACAATGTGGCCATTGCCACTTGCCCGCGCGAGAATGCTCAGCTGGGCATGGGGGTGGCCCCCTTGGACGAGTTTTTGCGCGCTGGACTCCCGGTGGGCTTTGGCACCGGCAGCCCTGCGGCCACCAACTCTACCGATATGTTCACCGAGATGACCATCGGCATGTTGATGAGCCGTGCGAACAATTCGCGGCGGTTCCTGGACAGCGGTACCATTTTGGAATTGGCCACGTTGGGCGGCGCCCGTGCATTGGGCATCGACGACAAGGTTGGTTCGCTGGAAATCGGCAAGCGCGCCGACATCGTGGCGGTGGATCTTTCCAGCTCGCACCAGGCTCCTGGCGGCAATCCCATATCCGCTGTGGTTAACACCTGCACCAGCGCCGATGTGCTTATGACCATGGTGGACGGCAACATCCTGTATGAGAAGAACAAATGGCATGTGAACGTTGAGGTGGCGCGCAGCGTGGCTCGGGCCATCGAGATTCGCGGAAAACTAAGGTCGGAATAATGGGCAACGTAAACAAGAACGCAAAGAAACAACAGCGCACGGCCACGGCTGCTCAAAGGGCGCAGCGGATACGTGCCGCTGAAGAGCGGGAGCGGCTTGCGAAAGAAAAGGCGGCTGCCGAGGCAAAAACCAAGAAGATATTTACCATAGTGGTGTGCGTTATTCTGGTGCTTGCCTTGGGCATTCCCACTGTGGCTCTCAGCGTGTTGTCGATGTAATTCGAAAGAGAGGACGATTACATTGTTCGGTATCGGAGGATTTGAGCTTTTCCTCATCCTTTTGTTCGGCTTTCTGATTTTCGGACCGGACAAGTTGCCCGCTATGGCGCGCACGCTGGGGAAATTCATCGCCAAATTCCGCACTGCCCAAGAAGAAATGAGCGGTGTGCTTAAAAATGAGGTATTCGACCCGAATGCCGAGGATCCCTTCAAAAACCCGTTGGAGACGTTCGACAAGGCCACCGAGCAGGCAAAAAAGAGCGCAGCGGACTTGAAGAAGGCCGGGCATGAGGTGTCGGAGGCTCGCAAGAACGCAGGCAAGACCGTCTCGAAGGCCGCGGCGCGCCCCGCAGCCTCCGCTTCGTCTGGCTCGGGCTCGTCCACTGCTCCGGCTGCACGACCGGCCGCCAAGCCAGCTCCGGCAGCAAAGCCGGCCTCTTCCACGGGGGTGTCGAAGCAGGGGGAGAGTTTCTCCGAACGCAAGGCCCGCTATGATCGCGAGCGCGCCGCTCGTTTGGCGGCCGAGAAAGAGAAAGCGGCGGAAGCAGCTGCTAGTGCCGATGCTGCCGATGCCAAGCTGAGCGAGGCTGCAGATGCCGCCAAACCCGTTGCGGCTGCGAGCGCTGCTACGGCCGCTGCGTCTGCCGCGAAGCCAGCCGCCACCAAGCCTGCGTCCCCTGCGGTGAAGGCAGCGCCCAAGCCGGCGTCGAAGCCGGCTGCCGCCAAGGCCGCCGCTACATCCTCGGCGGTGGCTTCTGCCGCTGCCGCCGCTGGCAAGGCCGCCAGCAGCCCTGCTGCAGCCGCTGCTGCCGCTCGCAAGGCGGCTATGGCCAAGAAAGCCGAGGACAAGCCCGCTGCCGCCGCCAAGAAGCCGGCTGCAAAACCGGCTGCCGTGAAGGCGGAAGAGGCGGCTGCCCCTGCTGCGAAGAAAACCGCCACACCGGCCAAGAAGGCGTCTGCCAAGACTGCTGCCGCTGCCGAGAAGGCACCCGCCAAGGCCGCATCTGCAAAGCCGGCTGCTGCCAAGACCGCGACCGCCAAGAAGTCAGCTGCGAAGGCCACTGCCGCGAAGGCTGAAGAGACGGCCGCCCCTGCTGCTGCGAAAAAGCCGGCGGCGAGGAAAACCGCCACAACGGCCAAAAAGGCTTCCACCACCAAGACTGCTACTTCGAAATCGTCTGCTTCTGCGGCCAAATCCGCTCAATCGTCCGCTGCGGCCAGCGCCGCCAAAGAAGAGAAAGGGGAGTAGATCATGCCTATCGGACCGGCACGTATGCCCCTTTTCGACCACCTGGGCGAGCTGCGCATGCGTCTCGTGCGTATCGTGGCCTGCCTTGCCGTGGCCGTTGTGGTCTTCTATATGGCCACCCCCACCATGGGCCAGTTCTTGCTGCTGCCCATTGCCGAGTACCTGCCGGTAGACCCGGCTACGGGCATGGCCTCGCTGCAAGCCATCGATCCCTTCGAGGCCTTCGCGGTACGCTTCCAGATATCTCTCTGGGCGGGCGTTGTGGCCTGCTCGCCGGTTATTCTCTGGCAGCTGTTGGCCTTCTTCTTGCCTGCATTGAAGCCCAAAGAGCGCAAGTGGTTCATGCCCACTTTCATTGCGGCGGTGGCATTGTTCATCATCGGCACCATCTTCTGCTACTGCATAATCCTGAACCCTGCCTTCCAGTGGCTCACCGACCAAGCGGATGGCTTGGGCTATGTGGCGGCGCGCATGTCCTCGTATGTGGACATTATCATCAAATTCGAGCTGGGCTTCGGTTTCGCTTTCGAGCTGCCGCTGATCATCTTCTACCTGGTTATCTTCGATGTGGTTCCCTACGCCAAGTTGCGCGGAGCGTGGCGCACCGTGTACGTGGCGCTGCTGGTGATTTGCGCCATCATCACCCCTGACGCTTCGCCGGTCACCATGTTCCTCATGTTCGCTGCCATGATTGTGCTCTATGAGCTGTCGTTGCTGCTGGCCCGTGTGGTGCTGTCGCGCCGCATCAAGCGCCAGAACGAGGAGTTGGCGAAGGAAGAGGCCGAAGGCTAATGCACGAGCTGGGCATCGTCTCCGGCGTGCTGGACTCCGTGCGCCCGGTGGCGCAGGAGGCGGGGGCCAGCCGGCTTCTGGGCATCACCTTGCGGGTGGGGGAGATGACCGGCGCGCTGCAGGATGCGCTGCAATTCGCCTGGGAAGCCCTGTGCGAGGGCGATCCCTTTCTGGAGGGGGCACAGCTGTCCATCCAGACAGTGCATCCGCGCAGCCGTTGCTTAGAGTGCGGCAATGAATTCGACCATGATCAGTTCCATTGGGCCTGTCCTATTTGCGGCAGCGCAATGACCGAGCTATTGGCCGGGCGCGAGTTGCAAATCGAATCTATCGAAGTGGACATTCCCGATGGGGGCGAGGGCGTTTGATGGACGTTGGCGCCCGCAATTCGCAGCGGCAGCTTTCCGTGGCCTTGCTCACTGTGGCTGCTTCGCCCCATGCGGGGAAAACCTCCCTCATCATGGCTTTGGTGGACCAGCTGCGCGACCAGCTGAATATGGCAGTTGTGCTGGGGCCTGACGCTACGTCAGCTGAGGTGGAGAAGTTCGAGGCCACTGGTGTTGCTGCTCGGGCGGTTGCCGCTGGCAGCGAAGCCGAAGCAGGGCTTTCGGCCCTTGGACTTGATGAAGACCGGTTGGATCTTGTGATATGGGAAGTGTCCTGGGAGCAGCCCTGTGCCCTGCGGGTGCTTTCCACGGAAGAAGCGCTTGAGATGCTGCCCGATGGGCCCGGCGCGATGCCGGCGGCCGAGGCGGTGGCGCTTAACAAAGCCGACACCATCGAGCGCCTTGGGGCCGATCGCGCCGCGCTTGCCGCGGACGCTGCGCGCCTGTGGCCGGAGTCGCGCCTCTTTCTCACCTCCGCTACTACAGGGGCGGGGCTGGAGGCGATGGCCCAATGGGTGCTGGAGCGGTTCAGCTCGGTTTTGTAGGGCAGAGATTCTATCTCTGCCTAACGGACAGCCCGCGTCCCCCGACATGCCCATGTCGATTCTGGCCTGCCGGCGGTATCGTTACCTTTGCGTCCTGTGTCCGCAATGGGCCGGAAACATTGATGGGCCATACTGATGGTGTTCCGATACGCGAGAAAGGGTGCTCCATGACGCCGGAAGACATGTACTGCGTATGCTGTGAGGCGCTGGCGGACTATGTGCACAGCGCTGGTTTTGCCGATGTGGTGATTGGGCTTTCGGGCGGCATGGACTCGTCTCTTGTGGCGGTTATGGCGGTTGATGCGCTGGGAGCTTCCCATGTACATGGCGTGCTGCTGCCCGGCCCGTATTCAACTGAGCATTCAGTTGACGATGCCGAGGAGCTGGCCCGTAACCTTGGAATTGACCATCGCACGGTTTCCATTTGTGAGCCCTTCGAGGCCTTCGAGCATGTGCTGGCCCGTGCTTGCGGCGGTCAGTTGAAAGGGCTGGCAGCCGAGAACACCCAGGCCCGGTGCCGCATGGTGTGCTTGATGGCCCTGTCTAATGCTCACGGCTGGATGATGCTGAATACCGGCAACAAAAGCGAGGCCCAAATGGGGTATTCCGCCCTCTACGGCGATACCGCCGGTGCCTTTGCCCCGCTTGGAGGTGTGTACAAAACCGATGTGTACGCCATGGCCCGCTGGCGCAACCGCAAGGGGGTAGAGAACGGCCATGAGGGTCCTGTTCCGGTGAACGTGTTTGTGAAGCCTCCCAGCGCCGAATTGGCGCCGGGCCAGAGCGATGAGCGCAGTTTGGGAATCGATTACGATAGTTTGGACGCGTTGCTAATAGGGGTGTTGGAGCAGGGCAAGTCGCTTGAAGAAATGGCGACCCTGCTGCAGATGGACGTGGTGCGTGCCCGCAACATCCTTGCGCGCGCAAAATCTTACGCGTTCAAGCGGGCGCTAGAGCCGCCCTATCCGCAGGCGAAGTTCTATTAGGCCCCTTTGACCAAGCCGCTCTCATAGGCAAACACTACCAGCTGGGCGCGGTCGTGGGCGCCGGTTTTTCCCATGATGCGGGCCAGATGGGTTTTCACGGTGGCGGGGGATATGAACAGTTCCTGCCCGATTTCCTCGTTGTTCAGACCGCGGGATACCAGCAGCAGAATCTCCCGCTCGCGGTCGGTTAGCTCCCGTAGCTTCGCCTTCAGTTCTGCTGGCGCCGCCTTGCCCGTTGCGGCTTGAGGGCGGGAGGCCACAAACGTTTCCACCAGTCGCTTCATGATCTTCGGCTGTATGAGCGCCTCTCCCTGGGCTACTATGCGGATGGCATCGGCAATCTCGTCGGGGTCCACGTCTTTCAGCAGAAAGCCCGATGCGCCCGCTGCCAGGGCATCGTAGACGTACTCATCGGTGTCGAAGGTGGTCAGCACCAGCACGTGAGTCCTGCGCAAAAGCGGGTTGTTCACGATGTCGCGTGTGGCCTCGATGCCGTTTTTCCGGGGCATGCGGATGTCCATCAGCACCACGTCGGGCTTCAGCTGCTGCGCCAGTTCTACCGCCTCTTCGCCATCGCGGGCCAGCCCTACAACTTCCAAGTTGTCGTAAGAGTTCAGGATCACCTGGAAGCCGCGGCGCACCAGGTCCTGGTCGTCTGCCACCAGCACGCGCAACGGTGCGGCAATTTCCTCGGTCATGGACGCTCCTAACTGTCTTGGGTTTGCGGCTGGCCATCCAGGGGCACGGTAACCCTTACCACGAAGCCGCCGTCCTTGCCGATGCCCGTTTGCAGGGTGCCGTGCAAAAGCCGTACCCGTTCCTCCATGCCCTTCAGACCGTGGCCACTGGTCTCGATCTTCAGCGATTTGGGCGCACATCCATTGTCTTGTACCACCAGCAGGGCTTGGCGCACGTTGCCGGTTTGCTGGCAGGCCAAGGTGATGGTGGCATGGGTGGCCTGGGCGTGGCGCACGATGTTGGTGCAGGCTTCTCGGGCGATGCCAAACAGGGCTACATCGATGAAGGCGGGCACTTGGTTGCGTTGATAGCGGGCATCGTCCAGCTGCGCCTGGATGCCGGCGCCCTCAAGGTAGGCAAGCAGGTCGGGCAAGCGGTCGCTGCCGGCAGTGGGGGAGGTCTCGGGGGCATCGCCGCTACGCAGTACACCCACCATGGCCCGCATTTCGCCCAATGCGTTTTTTGCGGTGGCTCGAACCTCTTGGATGGCGGCGAGGGCAGCCTGGGGGTCGGTTTCCACAAGGCGCTCGGCCACTGCCGCCTGGATGCTCACGGCCGAAAGCGAATGGGCGGTGATATCGTGCACTTCCCGGGCGATGCGCACCCGCTCTTCCTCCACCTGCCGTTGGGCTTCCACCTCTCGGCTGCGCTCGGCAGCGCGGGCCCGCTGCTCTGCTTCGGCGGCATAGGCGCGGTTCAGTTGCATCGCTTGCCCGGCAAGGGCCGCGGCCGTCAGAAGGGCGATATTCTGGACGAGGGTCAGCTGCGCCAAGTAAGAAGGACGCATGGTGGTGGGAACAATGAGCACGAACATGGCGGCCAGGCAAGCGGCGGCTACTGCTTCGGGGCGCGTGCGGATGTAGGCTACGGTGAACAATGCCACGAGCGGCCCTATGACGGAAAGCGAGATATTGTAGGCGGACGCTTGGGCGAACACCCATGCTGCCAACACGAAGACGAGGCATGGCCAAGGAAAGCGGCGCCGCACTACCAGTGGCAGGGTGGTAATGGCCACGGCGGCGATGGCGTTTGCCGAGGGCACCAGTGCCTCTATCCCCAAGAAACGCCGCAGCGCCTCATCGGGAATGAGCAGGTTCACCGAAAGGTACAGCTGCAGGCAGCCGAAGGCGAAGGCGGCCAGTGCAAT
The DNA here is from genome assembly GCA_947649875.1 of uncultured Parvibacter sp. Taxonomy (GTDB): domain Bacteria; phylum Actinomycetota; class Coriobacteriia; order Coriobacteriales; family Eggerthellaceae; genus Parvibacter. Next base: position 28,313 of record CANSTH010000009.1, read on the forward strand.
GGCCACGTCCACGGCCCAGTCGACGGGGCGCATCTTCTGTTTGTTTACAAGCATGTCTTCCATGGCACCATCATAGCGCAGTTTGAGCAATCGGCTCTTCTCTGGAAGGGTTTCGATAATTTCAGAAATCTATAGATATATGGACAAACTCCGAAATCTGAGTCACAGGCACTAAGATTTTTCTGTGCTGCTGTTGCAAAGCTTTGGCAGCCTGTTATCATGACTTCCGTTAGTTTTTAGCACTCACATTATGCGAGTGCTAGCATTCCCCTCTCAGGGAGTGACAAGCTTAAAGTGCAAGCTATTTGCAACGAAAGGAAGTCACCAAGATGAATCTGAAGCCTCTCGGCGATCGCGTCATCCTCCGTCAGGATGAAGCGGAAGTTACCACTGCCTCCGGCCTCTATCTGGCCTCTGGCGCCCAGGAAAAGCCCCAGACCGGTACTGTTCTGGCCGTGGGCGAGGGCCGCATGGACAAGGACGGCAAGTTCCTGCCGATGCCCGTGAAGGTGGGCGACAAGGTTATCTACAGCAAGTACGGCGGAACCGAAGTGGCCATGGGCGGCGAGAACGTGCTCATCCTGCGCGCCGACGACATCTACGCCATTGTGGAATAAATTTCGCGCAAATAGATTCGATTACATCTGAAAGGACAGACAATGCCTAAGGAGATTTTGTTCGACTCCGATGCCCGCAGCGCCCTGGCTGCTGGCGTTAATAAGCTGGCCGATGCCGTGAAGGTCACGCTTGGCCCCAAGGGCCGCTACGTGGCTCTGGAGAAATCCTACGGTGCGCCGCTGATTACCAATGACGGTGTGACCGTGGCCAAGGAAGTAGAGCTGGAGAACCCGGTAGAGAACATGGGTGCCCAGCTGGTGCGCGAAGTGGCCGTGAAGACCAACGACGTTGCCGGTGACGGCACCACCACCGCTACGCTCCTGGCCGACGTCATCGTGAAGGAGGGCCTGAAGAACGTCACCGCTGGGTCTGACGCGCTGGGCATCCGTCGCGGCATCGAGATTGCCACCGATGCCGTGGTGAAGGCCATCAAGGAGGCCTCCACCCCTGTCTCTACCGAGGAGCAAATTGCCAACGTGGGCACCATCTCTGCTGGCGATGCCGAGATTGGCACCAAGATCGCCGAGGCCATGAAGGCAGTGGGCAACGACGGCGCCATTTCCGTCGAGGAATCCCAGACCTTCGGCCTTGAGATGGACATTGTGGAGGGCATGCAGTACGACCGCGGCTACATTTCCCCCTACATGGCCACCGACATGGAGAAGATGGAAGCGGTGCTGAAAGACCCGTTCATCCTGCTCACCGACCAGAAAGTTTCTTCCATCCAGGACATGGTGCCGCTGCTGGAAGAAGTCATGAAGTCCGGCCGTCCGCTGCTGATCGTGGCCGAGGATGTTGACGGCGAGGCGCTGGCCACCATCCTGCTGAACAAGCTGCGCGGCACTTTCAACTGCGTTTGCATCAAGGCCCCCGGCTTCGGTGACCGCCGCAAGCGCATCCTGGAGGACATCGCCGCTGTCACCGGCGCTCAGGTGGTGGACAAGGACTTCGGCATGACCATGGCCGACGCCACCGTCGCCATGATGGGCACCGCCCGCACTGTTAAGGTTACCAAGGACACCACCCTCATCGTGGACGGCGCCGGCGACAAGAAGGCCATCGACGACCGCATCGCTCAGATCCGTGCCGAGCTGGAGCGCACCGATTCCGACTTCGACCGTGAGAAGCTGCAGGAGCGCCTGGCCAAGCTTTCCGGCGGCGTTGCCGTGCTGAAGGTGGGCGCTGCCACCGAGAGCGAGCTGAAGGAGAAGAAGTCCCGCATCGAGGACGCCCTGCAGGCCACTCGCGCTGCCGTGGAAGAAGGCATCGTGGCCGGCGGCGGCGTGGCTCTGATCAACGCCATCCCCGCGCTGGACAATCTGGACGTGGACACCGACGAGAAGGTGGGCGTGGACATCATCCGCCGTTCGCTGGAGGCGCCGCTGCGCTGCATCGCCGAGAACGCCGGCTATGAGGGCTCCGTGGAAGTGGCCGAAGTCAAGAAGGCCCAGCCTGGTTGGGGCCGCAACTACAAGACCGGCGAGACCGGTGACATGATCGAGATGGGCGTGAACGACCCGGTGAAGGTTACCCGCACCGCGCTTCAGTCTGCGGCTTCCGTGGCCGGCCTTATCCTGATCACCGAGGCCACCATCAACGAGATGCCCAAGGAAGGCCCCGACCTGTCCGCTGTGGCCGGTGCCATGGGCGGTGGCGGCGGAATGTCCTAGGGTGCTTGTTCCGCCGGTCGGACGACCGGCGGCACCGCTTGACGCTGCGAGGCCCCCTGGCCGGCATCTTGGCTTTCAAGGCTTTCCTTCGCGTACCGAAGTACGCTCAGCCGCCTTTCAAGCCAATCTGCTCGACCAGGGGGCCTCTCGCTTACGTGTTTGGACCTGTGGGATTCTGAAGCGGCCATTTCGAAAGCGTCCTTGGCCTTCAAGCCTTACCCTCACGTGCGAAGCACGTTCGGCCGGCTTTCAAGCCAATTACGGACGCCGCAGAAACCCTCGCTTACATTTCTGGACCTGTGAGGTTCTGAACAATTCTGCTGAGGACGGCCCCAAACGGGGCCGTCTTTTTGCGTTTGTTGGCCGAATTCGTAGGGCAGATGCTAAATCAGTAGGTCGTCAATCTTGTTGTAGGTGCCTATCTCGTAGCTTTCCACGGCGTTGCCCTTCACTACGTACAGCACGTTGCCAATGCGCACGCCGCGGGCCGGTTGCCAGCCGGTACCGTTCACGTCCTCGCGCATCTGCTGGCTGAAGCTGCCGTCTGAGTAGCCGTACACGCAGAACTCCTCGCTGCGGCTGCCGCTAACGGGGAAGCCGATTATGTTGCTGGCGGGATCGATGAGGGCGGCGCGGTAGTCGTAGAAGATGTCGGAGTAGTAGGCCTCGTCCAACACCTCTGTGGCAACTTCGCTCACATCGGCCGGGTCGGACACATCGAACATCGACAGCTTCACCCCGTCGGTGGCGCCGGCGTCGTCGGCGCTCATGCCGATGCCCAGCAGCAGGTTTTCGCTGTAGGGATGCAGGTACTCGCTGAAGCCGGGAATTTTCAGCTGACCTAAGATGGTGGGATTGGCCGGGTCGGACAAGTCGACGCTGAACAGCGGGTCTACCTGCTTAAATGTGACGAAGTAGCCGGTGTTGCCCAAGAAGCGCGCCGAGTACACTTGCTCGCCAGGAGCGATATTGCCGATGCGTCCTGTCTCCTTTAGCTGGTCGTCCAGAATATAAAGGGCGTTTTCGCTTTCATCGCTGCCGCGATAAATGGTGGTTACCACTCGCAGATGGCCGTCGTACTCGTCCAAGCAGAAGCTGTCGTCCACAATACCGTCCACCTTCGCCTGTGCCACGCCCTCCAGCTTGCCGCCTTCGAAGGAGAACTTGCGGATGCAGGTTTGAGTCACGTCGGATTCAGAAGAAACAGGCGCTTCGTCCTCTTTGGCGTCCTGATTGGGGTCATCATTCGCCGGGGTCTGGTCGTCGGCAGGCGTTTCGGGCCCGAGGCTTTCGTCCTCTGCGAAGACCTCATCCTCCGCTTCCGGCTTATCGTCGACCGCTTCTTCGCCGTTGACGTTCTCGCCGGCGTCGTTGCTGGGCGAATCGACGGCCGCGCCTTCGGTTGCGTCGTCGTTCTCGGTGACATCCTCGGCGATCGCGTCCACTTCGCCCACTGTGTCTTCAAAGCGGGCGATGGGCATGATGCCCCAGTTCTGACCCGTGGTCTCGTACAGGAAGATGCTCTCGCCGCTCATGTACACGCTGCCCCCGTCGCACAGTACCGCCTTCTGGTCGGCAGTGGTGCCAGGGTTCGCCGTGCTGATGGAGGTAATCACCAAGTAGTGATCGCCTAGCTGCGCGGGCGGCAAGTAAATGTCGCCGCATTTCAGGACTTCTCCGTTAACGGAGGGCACATAGGCGGCGGGGTCTTCGCGCTTGGCTGTATCGTAGCTCCACAGGTCGCTGAACAGGTACACGTAACCGTCAGCAAAACGAGAGGTGCGGTAGGTTCCGCTTTGGGTGAGGGTGGCCAGGTGGGTGGGATTGGCCGGATCGGATACGTCGTAGGTGTCCAGCCGCGTGGTTTCCGGCGGGAAAGTGTAACTGCCGTCTTCTTGCTCAATGCCCTCTGGGAACACGGTGGATAACAGGTACAGCTTCCCGTCGTCCAGGTAGAATTCGCTCGCTTGGGCCTCTTCCGGCGCTTCAACAGCGCCGACGGCGGACATGCGCCCATCACCCGGATCGACTATGGCGATAGTGGCCGCATCGTCTTGCAGAATGTAGAGATGCCGCCCATCGGTTTTCACCACGTCCGCTTCGCCCACGCCCTCGGTGCGCACGTTGGTATCGGTGAAGGCGGCGGCATGCTTCGCAGAAGAGAGGCCGCCGTCGGCTGAGAGTCCCGCTGCAACGGTGTCGGCGGCGGCGTTTTCTGCGCGGGCGATGCCTTTGGTGACAAAGGCAGATGCAGCTACATCCTCCGTTACCTCCTCGTAGGCCACCAGGCAGGCGCGCACCTGCTCGTAGCTCTCGGCGGTGGCGAATGGGTTGGCGGCGGTGGCCTTAGCGGCTTCATCGAGTGCCTGGGTGTCGGCGCCGTCCAGGCTGTTCTGGGGCAGCGCCGCCGGAGCATCGAAGCCGGTGTTGAAGGGGCCGAACAGCGCTCCCTGGGTGGTCGCTGCCGCCACGCCTGCGCCGGCCAACAGTGTAAGGCAGGCGGCCAGCGCTATGGGCCAGCGACGCATGCGCGGGCGCTGGCGTGCGGCTCCCACTTTGAAATCCGGCATCGACTGCGATGGATCGGTGCCGCCCGTGTTCTGCCGGGCTAGCAGCATCGCCTCGATGGCAGCCGGCTCCAACGACGCGGGAATCGGCTCTTGCTCCATTTCGGCCCTCAGGGCCTTGGCCGCGGACTCGATCTCTTCTTGTCGGGTCATCAGTTCACATCCTTCAGTTGGGCCGCCAGCTTCGCTAGCGCTCTTCTCTGTTTCGATCGTACGGTGCTGGGGTTTAGGCTCATCATCGCGCCTACCTCTTTCGAGCTGTAGCCGCCGAAAACCGATAGCGCCACAATCAGCCGCTCTTCATCGGGCAGTTGGCCGAACAGCTCCCGCACCGCCAAAGCAGTGGCAGTGTCGGGCCCCTCCTGCGCCCGCTCTGGCACTTCCTCAATGGGCTCCGGCGGTTTTCGCCCCAGCCTTTTGCGGCACACGTTGGCGGTGATGGAAAACATCCAGCTTTTGAAGGCCTCGTCTTTGCGCAGGCCATCCACTCCCGCATATGCCGCCAGCACTGCCTCGCTCACCGCGTCTTCTGCATCGTGGGCATTGCGCATGATGCAGAGGGCAAAGTGATAGAGGTCGCGGTAGATCATTCCGTATTGTTCCGTAAACGCGTGTGCGTCCATTTGTCCCCCAGGTTGGTAAAAAGACGTCTCATGTATAAGAGTAACTGCGAGTCGCATTTGTTGCATCGATTTTGAAATGTTTCTTCGCGGCGCGGGTTCTCTTCATGCTGCCATCGATGCGACGATGGCTGTGCCCATCTAGCCTCTCGGGCCTTTATCTGCCCAATCGGGTGGCGGGAGGCCCAGAATAAGCGCCTATTCTGGCCACTTTGTCTATCGGTGGCTGGAATACGATCCATTCGGAGATCTCGAGCCCAGAACAAGCGCCTATTCTGGGCGATGCGCAGCTTGAATGCGCAGCTCGCACTCTTCTGAGAGGTGGGAAACCGACGCAGGAAACTGGAATCGTGCTCTACCGGGGGGCTGGGTGAACGGGGAGGCCAGTTGCGGTAGAATGGCCGCTGGTAAATTCTGTTGGGCTTGTGCGCGAATGGTTGGGCGGTATGGCGTTTCTCTTGGGTTGCGAAAAGGCGGAAGTGGACTTCCCCACGAAAACGGTGTTCTCGGGCATCTCTTTAGGGGTGGACGAGGGCGACCGTATTGGCATTGTGGGGCGCAACGGCGACGGCAAGTCTACGCTGCTGCGGCTTTTGGCCGGATTGGTGCAACCCGACGAGGGGCGCGTGCTGCAAACCCGAGGCACCCGCATCGGCATCCTGGGGCAGGCGGACGCGCTGGACGACGGCGCCACGGTGAAGGAGGCCATTCTGGGGGACTTGCCCGACTATGCTTGGGCGAAGGACAACCGTGTAAAGGGGGTGCTGGCGGGGCTGGTGGCCGACATCCCCGGCACTCGCCTGGTGGGCACCTTGTCGGGTGGCCAGCGACGCCGGGTGGATTTGGCCCGGCTTCTGGTAGGGGAGTGGGACGTGCTGATGCTGGACGAGCCCACCAACCACCTGGACATCCGCGCCATCACCTGGCTGGCCAATTGCCTGAAGACCCTGTGGCGCAAGGGCCAAGGAGCGCTTTTGGTGGTCACCCACGACCGCTGGTTTTTGGACGAGGTGTGCACCTCTATGTGGGAGGTGCACCATGGGAAGGTGGAGCCGTTCGAGGGCGGCTTTTCCGCCTATATCATGCAGCGGGTAGAGCGAGAGCGGCTGGCGAACGTGGCCGAGCAGAAGCGTCAGAACCAGCTGCGCCGCGAGTTGGCGTGGCTCTCTCGCGGGGCGCGGGCGCGGGCCACGAAGCCGAAGTTCCATGTAGCGGCCGCCCAGGCGCTCATCGCCGATGTGCCGCCGCTGCGCGACGAGTTGGCGCTCAAGCGCATGGCCATGGCCCGCCTGGGCAAAGACGTGGTGGAGCTGAAAGGTGTGACGGTAGCGTATCCGGAGAGGGGTGCTTCCGGAGACGGCGAAGGCGGCCAAGTTCGGGGGGTGCTAGAGGCTGATCGGTTTCCGATGCAAGAGAATGCCGCAGATGCAGGCCTCCCGAACGGCGAGGCTGCCGCAGCGCAGGCGGTTGTCGCGGGCGGCAAACACAGGGGCCTTGCCAACGACAAGACGAGTTCGTCTCATAAAGTGCTGGACGATGTGTCGTGGATCATCGGCCCGGGCGACCGCTATGGCATCGTGGGCGGCAACGGCGCTGGAAAGACCACGCTGCTAAAGGTTATCCAGGGGGCGCTTGCGCCCACTGCCGGTCGGGTGAAAATCGGCAAGACGGTGCGCTTCGCGGTGCTCTCCCAGCACTTGGACGAGCTGACGGCCCTGGGAGACGATCGGGTTCGCCAGGTGATATCGCGCTATAGCCGTCGTACCATGTTGGACGGCAAGGAGATGACGCCGGCCCAGGTACTGGAGAAGTTGGGCTTCTCGAAGGCGGATTTGAACGAGCCGGTGTGCGATCTGTCCGGCGGCCAGAAGCGACGGCTTGCCCTGATGCTCATCTTGCTGGACGAGCCCAATGTGCTGATTTTGGACGAGCCCGGCAACGATCTGGACACCGACATGCTGGCAGCGGTAGAGGACCTGCTGGATGGCTGGCCGGGCACGCTTCTGCTGGTAACCCATGACCGTTATCTCATGGAGCGGGTGACCGATCACCAGTTCGCTATCTTGAACGGCAAGGTGCGCCACCTGCCTCGCGGCGTGGAAGAGTACCTGGAGCTGGCGGCCCAGGCGGAAGTGGAGGGGGCGTTGCCGCCCGGATTCGCTTCCGTACAGGAGAAGGCGGCTGGTGCCATTGGGGTGCAGGCACAACTGCTGGAGGCGATGGCCGGCGATGGGACGAATGCGATGGAGGGCGGTAAGGGCGCGAATGCGATGGGCTTAGGCGGCTGCGGTGCTCTGGCCGATGGGGCCGTTACAGGTGACAGCTCTGCCGACGCACCTTCCGCCCCGCGGCTCTCCGGTGGCGAGCAGCGGCAGTTGCGCAAACTGATGGCCTCCAATGAGAAAAAGACCGAAACGCTGCGGGGAAAGATTGCCGCCAAGCAAGAGGAGATGGCCGCCTGCAATCCTTCCGACTACCTGGCTCTCACTGCCGTCCAAACCGAGATTGCCCAGATGGAGGACCAAATCGAAGCCCTCGAGCTGGAATGGCTGGAAGCCGCTGAAAAACTGGGGGAGTAGAAGGCGCCTACTTGCCCAAGAGGTGGCGCACGGCGGCTATGGGGTGCTTGGTCATCATGCGGGGGCCGGCGTAGCGCATCACGGCGCGAATCTCCTCCCGATCGGCGGGCTTATAGCAGTGATAGGGACACTGATCGCAGGAGGTTTTCTTCTCCATCTGACGGCAGCGCTCGGTGCGCAGCACAGCGTTGTCGTCGATGGCCTTGCAATGGGGGCACACCGCTTCGCCGCAATAGGCGGTTTCGGTGCGAGATGATTCGTCATGGTGGCCGGCGCAGTACATAGCCACCATCTGGGAGATGGTGCGCTTTTCGCGTGTCCGGCGCCGAGCGGTTTTCGGATTGTCATTCAAGTTAGCCATGGTTGTCAGTATAGCGGCCGAAACCCGCCTCCATCAGAAGAGCAAAACCTATAGGTTTGCGTGCCGCCCGATTACTCATCGCGGTGGGGTCGGCCGGGTACGTTCCTGGCGAGCGGCAGGACATCCTGGATGGGCCGGTTCGGCAGGTCGGAGCGAGGTCCGGCCAAGCGGAG
>CANSTH010000010.1 GCA_947649875.1 uncultured Parvibacter sp.
GCCGAAGGTGGAAGTGGCCGATGACGTGCAGGTGCAATCCGATGAGCCGTGGCTGCTGTTCATCTTGGGGCAGCTGCTCACCAACGCCGCCCAGTACGGGGCGAAGAACATCGTCATCTCTTCGAAAGAGGTGGAGCCAGGCACACCGAGGGGCCATACGCGGCTGGAAGTGCGCGATGACGGGCAGGGCATTCCCGCCGCCGATGTGCCGCGGGTGTTCGATCGGGGATTCACCGGCAGCAACGGCCGCAGCCGGGGTAACGCCACTGGCATGGGGCTGTACCTCATCTCCATGATGGCCGAGCGCATGGGGCTGGGACTGCAGCTGCTCAGCGAAGAGGGCGTAGGCACCCGCATTTTGCTGGATTTTCCCCATGCGTAATACTTCCGGCTCTTTTTTGAACGGTGTCGCCCAGAACAAGCGTCTATTCTGGGCTTGTGTTACGAATTCAATGAAGCGTAGCACGAATGGCCCAGAATAAGCGTGCATTCTGGCCGCTGTGGGGTAAAGGCGCGGTTTTTCCCATAGTTATTGAGCCCGAGCCCAGAATAGACGCTTGTTCTGGGCTCGGGGGAGGATAGCGGGGGATGTGACGCATCCTTACAGCACCGTAAGGCAAGGGTAAGCCGGTTCGATGGCAGCTGTAATGGGCGCACGATAGGATTTTCACTGTCGAAAACCAAGTTTCGCGCAGAAAGGAAGATCCCATGCATACGATAATCCGGGTGATAACTATCGTGGCCATCGCCGGCGCCCTGGTGGCGCTGACCACAACGCAGCTGCCGAAGACCATCAAAGTGGAAGGTTAGAACATGGCTGAAGTTTTTGCACGCCCGACCGCCGCTCATGCAGCGGGCGGCAGCCGTGATGCGCTGCAGGTAATGGCGGTTCGCAAGACGTTCGGCAGCCGAGACAACCTTACCAATGCCTTGAACGGCGTTACCTTCAACGTGGAGGATGGCGAGTTCATGGCCATCATGGGCCCCTCCGGTAGCGGCAAGACCACGCTGCTGAACTGCATTTCCACCATCGACCGCGTGACATCGGGCAGCATCGTGGTGGGCGGCCGCGACATCACCTCGTTCTCCCGGGGCGAGCTGGCGCGCTTCCGCCGCGAAGAGCTGGGGTTCATTTTCCAGGACTTCAATCTGCTGGACACCCTTACCGGATACGAGAACATTGCGCTGGCCCTCACCATCAAGGGGGCGCCTGCCCGCGAAATCCCTGAGAAGGTGCGCGCCATGGCCCGCACGCTGGGGGTGGATGCGGTGCTGAACAAGTACCCCTACCAGATGTCTGGCGGCCAGAAGCAACGAGTGGCGGCGGCACGCGCCATGGTGGGCGACCCAAAGCTCATCTTGGCGGACGAGCCTACCGGCGCGTTGGACTCGCGGGCATCGGCTGTTATGCTGGAGATCATGGAGCTGATGAACCGTGAATTGGGGGCCACCATTATCATGGTCACCCATGACTCTTTCGCGGCGTCGTTCACCGATCGCGTGCTGTTCTTGCGCGACGGCGCCCTGTTCAACGAGCTGCGCTGCGGCGATTCCTCCCGCGAGGAGTTTTTCACCCGCATCATGGAAGTGACCACCTTCCTCTCCGGGGAGGTGGGTCATGGTATTTAAGCTGGCGTGGCGCAACGTCCGACGGTCGGTACGCGACTACGCCATCTACTTCGCCACGCTGGTGTTCGGCGTGGCGGTGTTCTATGCCTTCAACTCCATCGAGAGCCAGCAGCTGCTGTTTGATATCCAATCGGCGGCAGACGCCAAGCAGTTCCAAACCACGGCGGGGATTTTAGGCATGTTCTCTGGCGTGATCGCCTGCGTGCTGGGCTTTTTGGTGCTGTACGCCAACCGCTTTTTGGTGCGGCGTCGCAAGCGCGAGTTCGGCATTTATCTGCTGTTGGGCATGCGCCCCTCCATGGTGTCGGGTATCGTGCTGGTGGAAACGGTGATGGTGGGCCTCATTGCACTGGTGGTGGGGCTGCTGCTGGGCATCGTGGTGTCGCAAGGGCTCTCCTTCCTTACCGCCAGCCTGTTCGGCGTCATCATGAACAACTACCAGTTCGTGTTCTCGCAGTCGGCATTTTTGTTCACTATCGGCTGTTTTGCGCTGATTTTTGCGGTGGTCACGGTGTTCAACGCGTTCTCGGTGAGCCGGTTTCGCCTGGTCAACTTGTTGCAGGCTGACCTTCGCAACGAGAAGGCAAAAGTGCGCAACCCTTGGGTGTGCGCCATCGTGTTTGTGGTGTCCATCGTCATCTTGGTGTTTGCCTATGTGCGATTGAAGGAAAACGGCCTGCTGATGCTGGACGATCCAGCATTTGTGCAGGCCACTGCAGGTATGTTGCTGGGCAGCCTCCTGTTCTTCTGGTCGCTGGCGGGAATGGTCATCGGCGTTGTGTCTCGCCGGCCGGGGCTGTATCTGAAACGGCTGCGCCCCTTCACGCTGCGGCAAGTGGCCAGCCGCATCAACACGGCGTTCGTGTCGCTGTGGGCGGTGTGCGTGCTGCTGTTTTTCTCCATCACGTGCTTTTCCTGCGGCATGGCGCTGGCGGATTTGTTCCGCGTGAGCGTGGAAGGGGCTTCGCCCTTCGACATGACGCTGAACGCCCAAGTGTGGGTGAGCCCTACCGGCAGTCGCAGCGATGCCGCGAGCGACCCCGCTCAGCGTCGGGTGGAGATGGAGGCGGACGCGCCGGAACGGCTGGCCCAGGCAGAGGCGGCCGATTGGGACATGGCCTCGGTGCTTCAGGCGGCCGACCCGCAGGCGTGGACCGACACGGTGGCCGCATGGGGCCAGGTGAACTTGTACTCCGCCCCGGGCCTTACGTTTCGAGAGCTTGCCGATGTGCTGCGCGGCTCCGGCCGTTTGAGCGAAGAGGAGATGACCTACATCGATGGTGTGAGCGGCAACAACAATATGCAAATGGTGGGTGTGTCGCAGTTGAACAGCGTGCGAGCGTTGCAGGGGCAAGAGCCGTTGCAATTGGGCGAGAGCCAATGGGCGCTGCTGAACAACTTCACCGCCACCGAGCGCTATGCCGATGCCATGATTGCGGAGGCGCCGCAGCTCGCGGTGGCGGGAATTCCCCTCGAATCATCGGGCATTTTTGCCGACACCCAGCTGGAGGACTCGTCCATGACTTCCAGCGGAATGATGCTGGTGGTGCCCGATGCGGTGGTTACGGCGGCGGCCGAACAAGGGTTCATTCCCGAGGTGTGCTACCTGGACCTGAACTTCGCTGAAAACGGCCGCACGGCGGAAGAGAACATCAATGCCGTAATGGATGTCGTGGCGCTGGTGCAGCCCGCTTCCGAAGGCGGCTTCGATAACGGCCCCGGCAGCTACGGTGCCGGAGAATGGGCCGGACGCTTGTGGCCGGTTACCAGTTGCACCACCCAGGAGAGCATGTTCGCCCAATCGCGCGGCCTGCGGCTGATGATCACCTATCTGGCCCTGTACATCGGGTTCGTGTTCATGGTGTCCACGGCGGCCATCTTGGCCATCCAGCAGTTGTCCAGTGTGGCCGACTCCACCGGACGCTACCGTACGCTCGACCGTCTGGGGTGCGACCGACGCCGCATCTATGGCAGCCTGTTGGCGCAGATTTGCATCTACTTCCTGGTGCCGCTGGGGCTGGCGCTGTGCCATTCCGCCTACTCGATTTGGGTGATGCACGACACCCTGTTCCAGCTGGCCGCTACTCCCATGGAGGGCCCCATTGCCTCGGCAGCCATCTTCCTGCTGGTCATCTACGGCGGATACCTGGCCATCACCTATTTCACCAGCCGTTCCATGGTGAAAGGTGCCCTGCAAACGGGGTAGGGTTTGCGGGCTCATTTGGCAGAAATCTCGTTGCGGCCCCGCGCTCCCCGGCGCGGGGCCTTTTCGTGCCTGACTATAGTGTTCGACGCGCCAAGATGATATCATTGATATCATATGAATCGAAAGGAATGCCCATGGCTGATCTGCTCATACGCGGCATAGATGCGTCCACGAAGAAGCGGCTCGAGGCCCAGGCGCGGCGCAACGGGCGGTCGCAATCCGCCGAGGCGCTGGCTCTTCTGGAGCGCGGCCTGCGCGTCGACGGTCCCGGCTGGGTGGGCATCCTGCGCCATGCCGCCGAATCCTCTGGCGGCTACCAGCTGGAGCTGCCAGAGCGCCGCCCGGGCCGCGGGCTCGACACAAGCGAGTGGGCCTAACGATGAGGGCGCTCGTCGACACCAATGTGGTATCGGAGCTCTTGAAGCCCGCGCCCTCCCGGAACGTGGTGGACTGGTTCCACGACAATCAGGGCGAAGTGTACCTGTCCGCGGTAACCGTGCTGGAGCTGTTCCATGGCGCCCTCCGGTTGCCCGAGGGGAAGCGGAGGGAGCGACTGGTGAACGCCATTACGGCAATCGTGATGGACTGCGCCGACTACACCTTCTCGTTCGACCCGTTCTGCGGCTTTCTTTGCGCCCAGCTTGAGGTGCGCGCCATCGGGCAGGGGAGATGCCTTACCCGCGAAGATGCCATGATCGCGGCCATCTGCCAGCGAAACGACTGCATCCTGGCCACGCGAAACGTCAAGGATTTCGACTTCCTGGACATCCCGGTGGTGAACCCCTTTGAGTATAAGCCACCGAAGCCGAATGTGAGCTAGGGGAGGGTTGCCTGGCTGGACCCATTCAATAACTTCTAAAGAATTCTGAGAAGCTAAAGCAATGGTCTGCTAGCACCGTGGCGCAGATTATGGCGGGTCAATTTATGGGATGGATGGCCGTGTTTCGTGACAGCGCGAGCCTCGTGCCCTACAATTTCCCCCATCGAGAAGGGGGCTGCCGTGGACATTCAGCAGTTGAAGTATTTTTCCCGGGTTTACGAGACGCGCAGCTTCACCCGCGCGGCCGAGCAGCTGTACATCTCGCGGCAGGCGCTGCGCAAATCGGTGGCGCGGCTTGCCCAAGAGCTGGGAGAGCCCCTGTTCGAGAATGAGGCCAACGCGCTGGTGCCCACTGCGGCTGCCGATCAGCTTTTCACCTCGTCTCGCCCTGTGTTGGCGGCGTTCTCTCAAATGGAAGCCGATCTCAACCTGGCAAAGCTGAAGAGCCGCGGAGTGGTGCGCTTCGGCTCGTCGGTGGAAGCCAATGACGTAATGACTCCTGGGGAAACGAAGCGCATCGCGGATTTTTCCGCCACCAACGAGCTCATAACAAAAGGCATGCGCTATATGGAGGGTAGTTGCGAGCAGTTGCGCCAACAGGTGCTTCAAGAGGAAGTGGATTACGCCAATATCATCGCAACGGTGATGAACGAGTCTCTGTTCGACTACGACGTTGCCATCGAAGGGCGCATCCACATTGCCGTTCGTGTGGACGATCCGCTTGCAAAGAAAGACTCCTTGACACTGGAAGACATCAAAGGACGCCCCTTTACCTCCCAGGGCCCAGGTTACGACGTGCATGAGCGGCTGAAGGAGGCGGGGGAGGAACAAGGCATGCCGCTGGATTTCGTATGTCTGCGCTCGGGGCTCCATAACCGTCTCAACATGGTGCAATCGGGAATCACGCTCACTTATGCCTATCGGCCGCTGCGGTTTCCCCGCAGCGCGCCCGACGTGATATGCATCCCCATGGAAGATGCCTCGATGAAATGGGCCTATTGCGCCATTGCGAAGAAGGGCCTGGGCGACCCGTACCTGCTGCGTTTCTTCAGCGGCAAGGAAGACTTCGTCCTCTGGTAGGGGCTTCACGCCTGCGGTTTTCTCCTTGTCTGGCGCGCCAAACAGCGCGCTCCGCCTGGTCATAACTTTCCTGTAAACCAAAAGCTTCGCTGCTGGCAACCAGGAGATTCTCCCGTTTCGCCTCTCCCATTCCCACAATAAGCCTCAAAGGCGCGCGCCTGTAAACGGTAAGGCGGGCGCGGGAAACGAGGAAGGGGGATGTTTTGGAGCTTACCCAGAACACAATCGGGAATCTCTCGCGCAGGGGATTCTTGAAGACCACGGCGGCAACTGCGGCATTGGCGGTGGCCGGCGGCGGCGCGGCCGCAGGGCTGGCGGCGCTGGACCAGCGCACCGCCATGGCCGACAGCCAGGAGAAGGTGTGCACCACCTACTGCAACGCTTGCATGGGCTGCCCGCTTGAGGCGGTGGTGCGCGATGGCAATGTGGTGCTGACCCGTGCGAAGCACATCGAGGGAGCGCCCATCGATGCCAAGCGCATGTGCGCCCGCGGCGCTTCCATCCCCACGCTGATTGTGCAAGAAAAGCGCATTCAGTACCCTATGAGGCGGGTGGAGGGCACCGAGCGCGGCGCAGGCCAGTGGGAGCGCATCTCTTGGGACGAAGCCATCGACACCATTTGCTCGAAGATTAAAGAGTACCAGAGCCAATTCGGGCCGGGCAGCGTGTGCTGTTTTTCCTATGGCACCACTGAGCCCCGCAACATGTACAACCTCCATCGCCTTGAGAACGTGGCCCAGTTCTCCCACCAGAACCGCACCACCGACTTCGCTCTCACCCAGGGCACCATGTACACGGCGGGCGGCTTCTTCTACCAGGGCGGTTCGGACATGGACCTTATCTCCCAGATGAACACCTTTGTGATTTGGGGGCACAACCCCATCGTGTCCTGGCCCAACACCTGGCACTACATCGCAGATGCCATGGAGTACAACGACTGCAAGCTGATTGTGGTGGATCCCAATAAGAACACCATCGGCCAGAAAGCCGACCTGTTCGTTTCCGTGCAGCCGGGCACCGATGCCGCGCTGGCTCTGGGGTTGGCGAAGATTATCGAGGAAGAGGGCAAGACCGACGACGCCTTCATGCAGCAGAAGTCCTGCGCGCCGTTCCTGGTGAAGGAATCCGACGGCCGTTTCCTGCGCAAGAGCGACTTGGAAGAGGGCGTGGCGCCCGAGGCCGACGATTTCGCCGTGTGGGACGAGGCCACCGATTCGCTGGGCTACATCTCCACTGCCCAAAACCCCGTGTTGCGCAAAAAGGGCGTCGAGGTGAACGGCCAGCGCTGCAACACCTCCTACAGCCTGCTCGTCGACCGCCTGGCCGAGTACCCCATCGACCGCGTGAGCGAGATCACCACGGTGCCCGCGGAAACCATCCGCACCTTCGCCGACATGCTGTGTCGCCCTGGCAAGGCCGATATCTTCCAAGGATACGGCATCGACCACTACGGCCACGGCTTCAACACCATCTCGGGAGTGAGCGTGCTGCGCATCATGTTGGGCATGGTGCCCGACGCTAACACGAAGTTCGGCTTCAACGACAGCGGCTTCGACGAGACCGAGGTGGAGCATCCGGTGGTATCGCAGAACCTGGGCACGTTCATGTTCGGCGACCTTTTGGAGGCGGGCAAGTACACCTTCCCCAACGGAACGGTCACCATGGGCCAGCAGACCATGGAAGTACCCGGCGCCACGGTGGAGCAGCCGCTGAAGATGCTCATCTCCTTCGGTGCCAACATCGTCAATTCCGCTCCCGACTGCAACAAGACTATCGAGGACTACAAGAAGTTCGATTTCCTGGTAACCGCCAACATCGAGTGGTGCGACACCGCCGATATCTCCGACATCGTGCTGCCGGCGGCCACCATTCAGGAAGTTGGCGGCCCCATCTCCATCGACGGCTGCCTGGTGTACGGCGAACAGGCCATCGAGCCCAAGTTCGAGGCGAAGTCCGACCACGATATGGCCACCCTCATCGGACGGGGCATCGGCCTGGGCGAATGGTTCCAGGAGGACTTCGACGAGGCCATGAACCATGTGGTGAACACCACGCTGCTCACATCGGTGGGCGTTGACAAAGACACCTTGAAGGCGGAAGGCGTGCGCTATATGGGGGCGATGCCTTTGCCGGCCTACATGACCATGACCGGCAAGCTGCAGTTCTACCAAGAGCAACCCGGTCCCATCGAGTACTACGGCCAGGTGATGGACCCTTCCTCCATCGCGCTGCCCCATTGGGAGCCGCCCATGGAGGCGTGGCCGGTGAGCGCCGGCGGCTTCGAAGCCAATCCGCTGGCGGAGAAGTACCCGCTCATCGTGACCGCCGGCACCCGCCGCTTCCGCGTGCATTCTTATTACGGCCAAAACCCGCTGCTGCGTGAGATGGAAATCAACGAGCCCTGTGTGCGCATCAATCCGGCTGACGCCGAGGCCCGCGGCGTCGCGGACGGCGACTACGTGCGGCTGTACAACGACCGTGGCGAGGCGGTGGCGAAGGCCACGTTGAGCGCCGGCATTCGCCCCGGATGCCTGGACATCGACCGCGGCTGGCAGCGCTCCCAGTACAAGAAAGGCTGCAACAACGACCTCACCAGCAAACAGATTGTGGACTGGACGTGCCCGAACTACGCCTACCACGACTGCCTGGTGGAAATGGAGAAGTGGGACGGCCAGTAGGCTGCACGGCGCCATTGGCAACTTCGCTTTTTGATTCGAGGAGGATCTTATGAGATACGGAATGGTCATCGACCTGAAGCGCTGCTCGGGCTGCAAAACCTGCTCGGTAGTGTGCAAGGTGGCCAACAACTTGCCCAACAACATCATTTGGAACCGGGTGCTCACCGAAGGGGGCAATGCGCCCGATACCGCTGGCGGCACCTGGGAGAACCCCACCATGCAGCACTGGCCGGTGGCTTGTCAGCATTGCGAGAATCCCGCCTGCACCAAGGTGTGCCCGGTTGGCGCCACCTGGAAAGATGCAGAAACGGGCATCGTGCGCCAGGACTACGACAAGTGCATCGGCTGCCGTATGTGTCTGGCCGCATGTCCTTACACTGGCGTGCGCAGCTTCAACTGGGAAGAGCCCGCTTACTATGCCGACTTCGCTTTGGGCGATGCGGATGCTGCCAAGCATGAGAAGCACACCGTGGAGAAGTGCATCTTCTGCACCCAGCGAGTGGCGAAGGGGGAGCAGCCGGCGTGCGTGGCCGACTGCATCGGCCGTGCCCGCCACTTCGGCGACTTGGATGATCCCAACTCCGAGGTGTCGAAGCTGCTGGCCACTCGCGAGTGGACCCAGCTCCACCCCGAGTTCGGCACCAAACCCTCCGTGTACTACCTCGTATAGTTCCGCTGGCCTTGCGGCCATCGGAACCACTCGGCGCTTCGGCGCACTGTGGCCACCCGCCCTTGCCCTTCAGGCCTTTCCCTCACGTGCGAAGCACGCTCGGCCGGCCTTCAGGGCAATTGCGGGCACCACAGAGCGCCTCGCTCGCCTACTTGGACCTGCATGGTTTCTCATATCGCATTAAGGAGATACTCTTATGACTGATACTACTGCGGCGGTGGCCGCGAAGGCGCCGGCCCCGGCCCCGAAAAAGGGCGGCAAGGGGCTGATGATCGGCATCGGCGTGTGCGCCGTTGTCATGGTGGTGGGCATTGCCCTTTGGATGGTGCAGCTCTCTGGCGGCATGGTCCAAACCGGCATGCGCAATCTGGACTCCTGGGGCTTCTACATCACGCTGTTCATGTTCTTCGTGGGCCTGTCCGCCGGCGGCCTCATCATCAGCTCTATTCCCAACGCCTTCGGCATGAAGGGCTTCGGCGACATATCCCGCGTGGCCATTTGGAGCAGCATCTGCTGCACCTGCGTGGCCATCGGCTTTGTGGTGGTGGACCTAGGCGGCCCGCTTCGCCTGTGGGAACTGTTCGTGTACTCCAACCTGAACAGCCCCCTGATGTGGGATATCATCGTGCTGAGCACTTACCTCATCTTGTCCATCGTGTACCTGTGGGCCTATAGCCGAGAGGATGCGGGCAAGATGTCCCACGTTGCCATCCGCGTCATCTCCATCATCGCATTGGTGGTGGCAGTGGCGGTGCACACGGTGACTGCCTGGATCTTCTCGCTGTCGGCCGCCCATGAGTTCTGGCACACTGCCCTTATGGGGCCGTGGTTCGTTGCCTCAGCACTCGACTGCGGCACTGCGCTGGTGCTGATTGTGGTGATTGCCTTGCAGAAGGCGGGCCGTATCGCCTTCGATCGTGCTCATATGGTGAATCTTGCCAAGATGCTGGCGGTGTTTACCTGCGTGGACTTGTACTTCTTCGCGTGCGACTTGCTTACCAGCGGGTTCCCCGGCGGCTCCGGTTCCGACGTGGTGGCCATGCTCACCACTGGCGCCCTTGCCCCCTTCTTCTGGACGCAGATCGTCTGCATGGGGCTGGCCTGCGTGATCCTGTTCGTGCCCCGGCTGCGCACCAAGGGCGGCGTAGTGCTGGCGTCGGCACTGGTGATTGCCGGCGTGTTCTGCAAGCGCTGCGAGATTCTGGTGGGCGGCTTCCAAATTCCCAACATCCAGTTCGCCGACGTGGCCAACTCCTTTACCATCACCCAGTGGGAATCGGGCATGTCGCTTTTGGGCTATCAGGGCATGGTGTACTGGCCCACGCCCATCGAGTTCGGCGTGGCGGCCGGCGTAGTGGCCCTGGGCGGCCTGCTGTTGCTGCTGGGCATCAAATATCTGCCCCTCCATCTGACGGGGAAGGAGAAATAGCCCGCCTCCTCCTTCTGGCAGGCCGGCCTCTCCGTCAGAGTCTCCCTTCATGGCCCGCAGGCGATTTGTTGCCTGCGGGCCATCTTGTTTTCCGTCCCTCGTGGGCCCGTCGCGTGGATTCGCCGTGGCGCGGGGCGGGTGCGCACGGGAGAACGCGGGGGTAATGGTATACTCGGACGTTGCCTTTTAACCTGTTTCGTTTCGCGCATCAAAAGGGTGTTCGGCCTGCGTCTTGCCCGCATTTGGCTCGCTGCCGCGTGCTTCTGCGGAAGGGATGCGAAGAGTCGCACTCTGCGGTGGCGCGAGAGTGTTTCGCAAGGAGAACCTATGCCCGAGGCATCTATAGCCGGCACGTCGAATGCGCCTAGCAGCCCTAGTGGGTCGAGCGCGCCTAGCAGCCCAGCTGAGTCCAGCAAGCCCATCGTGAGCCCCGTCATCTTAGGCGGCGACATCGGCGCCTACAGCCTGGCTCGCACCTTCCATGAGGCCTACGGCATCAAGCCGCTGGTGCTCAGCCAAGCCAACAGCCACCTGTGCCACGACTCCAGCATCCTGGAGAACCGGGTAAACCCCCAGCTAGATGACGTGGATGTGCTGATGCAGACTCTGAAGGACGTGGCGGCCGAAAAGCAAGGGGAAACCCTCATGGTGCTGGCCTGCGGCGACTGGTACGTGCGCCTGCTGGTGGAGCACCGCGCCGAGTTGGAAGAGGCCGGCTACATTCTGCCCTACATTTCGGAAGAGCTGCTGAACCGCCTGGTGCTGAAAGACTCTTTCTACGAAATTTGCGAAGAGTGTGGCGTGCCCTATCCCAAAACCGCCGTGTTCGACACCCAAGCGCCGGTGGACCCGGCTACGTTCGGCCTCACCTTCCCGGTGGTGGCCAAGCCGGCGTCTTCGGCCGAGTACCATTACGCGAAGTTCCCCGGCAAGAAGAAGGTGTTCGTCTTCGATACGCCGGAGCAGCTGGACGAAATGCTGAACAACCTGTGCGCCAGCAGCTACAAGGGCAAGTTCTTGCTGCAGGAGTTCATCCCCGGCGACGACACCAACATGCGCATCCTCACCACCTACAGCGACCGTACCGGCAAAATGCGCTTCGCCAGCTTCGGCCAAACGGTGCTGGAAGACCCGCGCCCCCAGGCCATCGGCAACCCCATGGCCATCATCAGCCGCGAATGCGACGAAGCGGTGGAGTGCGCGCGGCGGCTGGTGGAGCACGTGGGCTACACCGGATTCGCCAATTACGACATCAAGGTGAACCCCGAAACCGGCAAGTTCGTGTTCTTCGAGATAAACACTCGTTTGGGCCGCAGCAACTACTATGTGACCGCTGCCGGCGACAACACCGTCCGCTGGATCGTGGAAGACCTGGTGGAGGGGCGCGACTTCCCCGATGAGGTGCAGGTGGCTCGCGGCCGCAAGAGCCTGTACACGGTGCTGCCGAAGTCCATCTTGGTGGAGCATGTGCAAGACCCGGCCCTGCGGGACGAGGTGGAGCAGCTATTCGCCGAGGGCCATGCGAAGAACCCCATCAACTACCCGGCTGAGAAGAAGCTGGTGCGCAAGCTGTACCCCTACTACTTCGAGCAGAAGCAGAAGAAGAGCTTGCGGGAGTTCTACAAGGCCGAAGCGGCCCGCAAGGCGGCAGAAGCGGCTGGTGGGAAGGGGCCGGCGGCGCAACGGCTGGCGAAGGGGCTGATGGCTCCGACAAGGCCGCCAAGGGCGCCGATGCGGCCCCGAAAAGGCCTGCATCGCCGAAGGGCTACGTGACGGTGCCGGGGCCAGAGGCAAGCACCGCTCCGACCGCCGGCACCTCCCCCGAAGGCGGCGAGCGTTAATGGCCTCGAAGCTGGTTGGGGTGCTGGGGGGCACGGGGCCCGCTGCCACCGCCTATTTCCTGAAGCGGCTGGTAGACCTCACCGATGCCCAGCGCGACCAAGACCATGTGCGCGCTATCGTGCACAACGACACCGCCACCCCCGACCGCACCGACTTCATCTTGGGCAAGAGCGAAGTGTCGCCGCTGCCCTACCTGGTGGAGGATGCCCGGTTGCTGGAGAAGTGCGGCTGCGATTTCCTGGCCATTCCCTGCAACACAGCCCATTGCCTGTTTGACCAGGTGGCGGAATCGGTGGATATCCCTATCATCCACATGATTGATCAGACCATGGCCCACTGCTGCGAGCGGGGGTTTGCCCGTGTGGGAGTGTTGGCCACCGAGGGCACTGTGGCTACCGATATGTTCGGAACCGCCGGAACCGCTGCCGGCGTGGAGGTGGCCTATCCAGGCCCCAAGGGGCAGCTGGAAGTGGACCGCATCATCTACGATGCGGTGAAGGCGGGCCGTCCCGTGGCACCTGCTGAGCTGGGGCCGCTGGCGGCGATGATGGCCGCGGCTGGTTGCGATGCCGTCATCCTGGGCTGCACCGAGCTTTCCGCCGCCTTCGGGGAAGACCGCAGCGCCTCAGCGCTGCCGGTGGTGGACCCGCTGGACGTGCTGGTGGTGCGCACCATCGAGGAGGCCGGCGCCGCCGTGCGGCCAGGCGCCTTGGCGTAGGTCGCCCACCGAGTTGCCGCCATCGGGCGGGAGCGCGGTGCGGAAGGAAGGCGTCCCCGAGGGCGCCGCAAGAGAAGAACGATTCCCGTGTAAGGCGGGTGCCAACAAACAGGCCGCTGCGGCGGCAACGTAAGAAGATGCGAGGTAAGTATGTGCGGTTTTGTGGGCTTCTATGACGCCGGCACCGATTTCGACCATGCGGCCGTCGTGAAGGCGATGGCGGACTCCATTGCCCACCGCGGCCCCGATTCCGAGGGCTTCTTCAGCGACGAGAAGGTGTCGCTGGGCTTTCGCCGCCTGTCCATCATCGACCTCGAGGGGGCCAACCAGCCCCTCTACAACGAGGACGACCAGCTGGTGCTGTGCTTCAACGGCGAGATCTACAACTTCCAAGAACTGCGCCAGCAGCTCATCGACGCCGGCCATGTGTTCAAAACCCACGGCGACGGCGAGGTGATTCTGCACGGTTTCGAGCAATGGGGCGAGGCACTGCTGCCCAGGCTGCGCGGCATGTTCGCCTTCGTCATCTACGACCGCCGCACGGGGCGCCTGTTCATGGCCCGCGACAACTTCGGCATCAAGCCGCTGTACTACTGGGCGCAGGGCAACGTGCTCATCTTCGCCTCTGAAACCAAGGCGCTGCTGCACCACCCGCATTTCAAGAAGGAGCTGAACCGCAAGCGGCTGGCCCACTACCTCACCATCGAGTACCTGCCCGACGACGAGACCATGTTCGAAGGGGTGCACAAGGTGCCCGCCGGCCACTGGTTTGCCTGGCAGGA
The DNA here is from genome assembly GCA_947649875.1 of uncultured Parvibacter sp. GTDB lineage: Bacteria > Actinomycetota > Coriobacteriia > Coriobacteriales > Eggerthellaceae > Parvibacter. The sequence goes on from CANSTH010000010.1 coordinate 13,855, forward strand.
GGGCATGTTCGAAGTGGTGAAATGGTGGGAGCCCAGCTTCGACCCGCAAGAGGGGCGCACCCGCCAGCAGGAGGCTGACCAGATTGCCGCCGCGCTGCAGGAGTCGGTGAACGCCCACGCCATCGCCGATGTGGAGGTGGGCTGCTTCCTTTCCGCCGGCGTGGACTCCAGCCTGGTGGCCAACGAGACCTCCCACATCATGAAGGCCAAGACTTTCTCCATCGGCTATGGCGAGCAGAAGTACTCCGAGTTGGAGGCGGCGGCCACCTTCGCCGATGCCATGGGGTTGGAGAATTACAGCCGCGGCATCGATGCGGCGGCGTTCTTCGAGTCGGTGCCGGCGGTGCAGTACCACATGGACGACCCGCTGCCGAACCCCTCTGCCGTGCCGCTGTACCACCTGGCCCATTTCGCGGCCGAGCAGGTGAAAGTGGTGCTTTCCGGCGAAGGGGCCGACGAGCTGTTCGGCGGCTACCCGCTGTACCAAGAGGGGCTGGACTATCACCCCTACATGAAGGTGCCGTCGTTTTTGCGCAAAGCGGCAGGGGCGGTGGCGCGGCTGTTGCCGGAGGGCACCCACGGCCGGCGCTTCCTCATTCGCGGAGCGCATCCGTTGGAGGAGCGCTATCGGCGGCTGGAGTACAACTACACCTACCCCGAGGCGCTGGCACTGCTCAAGCCCGAGATTGCCGCCGAGGCGGAGGCTTGCGGCGGTCCGTGGGAGGCGGAAGCGCCCATCTTCGCCGAGGTGAAGGGGCACTACCCCGGCGAGGGCCAGATCGACGAGGTGACCGCCATGCAAACGGTGGACATCCTCACCTGGATGCAGCAAGACATTCTGCTGAAGGCGGACAAAATGTCCATGGCCGCCTCGCTGGAGCTGCGGGTGCCCTTCCTGGACAAGGAAGTGTTCGCTCTGTCCCGCACGCTGCCCACCCCCGACCGCGTGTCCAAAACCGAGACCAAATGCGCCCTGCGCTCGGCGGCGGCTGAAACGTTGCCCCCGGTCACCGCTAAGATGCCCAAGATCGGCTTCATCACGCCCTTGGCCCAGTGGATGCGCGAGGAGCCCTACACCACCATGGTGCGGGAGAAGATTACCGGTCCGGTTGCCGCTCAGTTCTTCGATACCGAGCAGCTGGGACGTCTGCTGGACCAGCACGTTTCCGGCGAGAAGTCCAACATGAAGAAGATCTGGTCCATCTACAGTTTCGTGGTGTGGTACGAACAATTTTTCATTGAGAGGTAAGGGGGCTCTCGTGGGCGAATTAGGGGCGCCGCTGATCAGCCGGGTGGTCGATACGATGAACGATCGGCGGTTGGCGGGGGCGGATACGCCGGTTCTGCTGATGGTGTCCGGCGGCTCCGACTCGGCCGCGATGGCCTACATTGCCGCCGAGCTGTCCGATGCGGGGGCGCTGGGTCCGTGCGCGCTGCTGCACGTGCACCATCACATGCGCGGTGCCGATGCGGACGCCGATGCGCAGTTCGCGGAAGCGCTGGCAGAGCTGCTGGGTCTGCCGTTTTTCCGCTGCGATATCAACGTGCCCCAGCTGGCAGAGGCGGAAGGCGGGAATTGGGAGGCGGTGGCGCGTCGCGAGCGCTACGATGCTGCCAACGAGGCACTGGCCAGTTTCTGCCGCCATCTGGCCCTGCCCGTTTCCGAGGGGCGCATCTTCACGGCGCACACGGCCGACGATCGCATCGAGAACTTCTACATGCGCTCCATCGTGGGCACCGGCCCCGGCGGCTTTCGCTCGATGCGCTACCGCAACGGGCTGGTGGCGCGTCCGCTTCTGGACGTGTCTCGCCAGCAGCTGCGCGATTATCTGGAGGGACGCGCCCGCGAGGGGAAGCCGGTGGTGCGCGATGGGGAAGGGGCGCTGTGGCGGGAAGACGCCACCAACGCCCACACCGATCGCTTCCGTGCCTATGTGCGCCACAAGATGGTGCCGGTGGCGCGGGAATGGAACCCGCAGCTCACCGAGGTGTTGGTGCGCACCATGAACCAGATTGCCGACGAGGACGACATGCTGGAGGCCATGGCCGCTCGCATCCGGGAGCGCTGCGTGAAAGCAGTGGGGGAGAGCGTCGCAACGGCGGACGTGCCTGCAGGAGTGGGCGTGCCGGTAGAAGAGAAGGCGTTTCTGCTGAAGCCCAGTTTCGGGGAAGAGCCGCGGCCGTTGCAGAAGCGCGTGCTCTATCAGCTGTTGCGCGAAATGTTGCCGCCCGAGGCCCGGGTGCAGTCGGCTTCCATCGACGCCATACTGGCTGCGTTCGACTTAGGCGGCGCCCCCATCAGCGGCTACGTTGACAATATCCAAGGGAACATAGCCATAAGCGCCAACAAGAAAGGCGTCCTGCTGGAACCCATGGCCGCTTTCCGCGCCCGCCGCAAGCGGGCGTAAGCTCGCGATTGATTCTCTCCCGGAGGTGGGCCGGTTCGCCAGGCCTGCGCTCGACGCTGCGCTCTGTCGGAGCCAACTCGGCCGCTTCGCGTCCGAGTGGGTCTCCTCGTCGCTCCGCTTGGCCGGACCTCGCTCCGACCTGCCGAATCGGCCCATCCACGATGTTCTGCAGGTTGAATTCGTAGGGCAGAGATTCTGTCTCCGCCTAAGCCGACAGCCGATATGAGGTTGCGATCTCAGGCCGAGATAGAATCTCGGCCCTACGAAGAAGTCGAAGTCTGAGTCGGCCCATCCCACGATGTGTCTGCGGTCGCTTTAGGGCTCAACCAAGTCCGAAAGCTTTACCACGGCGTATTCGTAGCGGCTCTCGCTTCGGATACGCCGCAGTTCCCGCACCCCCCGCTCGATGAGGCCTTCTTCCGTTTCCTTCTCGGGCAGCCCCCTTGTCTCCGATATACGCTCAATGGCCTGGTCGGGGTCGAGGGTGTGATGGGCGGCGAAAAGCCCCGCCAGCTCGCCCGGCTTCACTCGTTTGTACAGGGCCTTGCTTGCGATATTGCGCGTTATGGCCCAGTAGCGTAGCAGACAGCCCATCCAGTAGAGGGCTTCTCCGTCGAAGTGGGTCTGGCCGTAAGACGAGGGGCCGTACTCGCTTTCCAGCTGCGCGAATACGTCTTCAGGCGCAAGGCTCACTCCCCGAAGCAGCTGTTGGTCGAGCAGCGCGGCCACGCGGGAATTCATGAAGCGGCGTACGAATACGGCAGAGCTGCACTCGCAGATTTCGGCCGATTTCTGGAAGACCTCTCCTTGAAAGCGGCAGGCTGCGATAAGGGCATCGGTGGCAGTTTTATGTATTTTGGTGCGCCCTAGCGGATTTTGCATGTGTGTCTGCTCAACATTCCCCTCTATTTGAGCGAGCAGGCGGTGCGCTTGGCGCGGGCGGCGCTGGGGAAGGCGCATCCCGTGGTTTAATAGGAGCAAGCCATTTTTTCGAGCAAAGGATTTTTACATGAGCGAAGAAGTTGTGAACCCTGAAAACTCCGAGGCTGCTGAAGGCGCTCCTGCGATGGGCGCGGAGGCTGCGACAAGCGAGCCCTCGGTCGAGCCGGACGGTGCGGCCGAGCCCGCGCCCCTTCCCCTAACCGTCATCCTGGCCAGCGGTAGTCCGCGGCGCCATCAGCTGCTGGAAGAGGCGGGAGTGAAGCACACGGTGCGGCTGCCCCAGGCGCCAGTGGACGAAACGCTGGAGCCCGATCAGCTGAAAGACCCGGCCGAGGCTTGCAAGAAGCTGGCGGAGCGCAAGGCCGGCGCGGTGGTGCAGGAGCTGCTGGCGGAAAACCCGGTGGGGATGTTTGCCGTCATCGGCGCCGACACCATGGTGGTAAAAGACGGCCAGATATTCGGCAAGCCCGCCAACCTCTCCGATGGCAAGCACATGCTGCGGCAGCTCTCCGGCGCCACCCATAGTGTGATCACCGCGGTGTCGCTGTGGCTCATCTCCGCCCCCGACCCCGAGAAGCTGTCCATGGGCTTTCGCACCTTCGCCGACGAGTCCTTCGTCACCTTCAAGCCTCTCACCGATGAGGAAATCGCAGATTACCTGCGCAAAGGCGAGTCCTTCGACAAAGCGGGCGCCTACGCCATCCAGGGGGAAGGGGCCAAGCTGGTGGAGCGCTACGAGGGCGCCTACGACACCATCGTGGGGCTTCCCGCCAAAAAGCTGGTGGAGCAATTCCCCGATCTACTACAAGCGAAGTAAGCCCCGTATCTCTCGGTTTTTCATGAAGGCGCCGTTCGGTGGCGCGGTTTGGCGGGCAAAACCCCTAGAATGTTCTGGATACACAACGCAGGGAGTAAGCGGGCCTTGCCGATGAGGCGCGTACCGGGCATTTTGTCTACGGATGAGTTACCAGTTTTTCCTTCGGAAATGCGCTCTGGGGGCTTTGCTTACAATTGGGCATGTGAGCCGGGCAAACTATGCGCCTGGCCGCCCCAGAGAAGGAAACGGGTATGAACCTAGAAGAAGACTTGGCCTACGAGCTGTTTTCCCAGCAAGAGATCGCGGATCGCGTTGCGGCCATGGGCGAGGCCATCACTCAAGATTACGCCGAGAAGGCCGCCGATGGCATTGTGCTCATTTGCGTCCTGCGCGGCGCCGCCATCTTCATGGGCGATCTGGCCCGTCAGATCAAGCTACCGTTGGAGATGGACTACATGGCGGTGTCCTCTTATGGCAATGGCACCAAAAGCTCGGGCGTGGTGCGCATCTTAAAAGACCTGTCCTCTAGCATCGAGGGGCGCCACGTCATCATCGCCGAGGACATCTTGGATTCTGGGCTTACGCTGAAGTTCCTCATCAAAAGCCTTTCCGCTCGGAAGCCCGCTTCTATTGAGGTGTGCACGCTTTTGCGGAAGGACACCCCCAATCAGGCGGATGTGAATTGCCGCTACATCGGGTTCGAATGTCCCAACGAGTTTATCGTGGGCTACGGGCTGGATTACGCCGAGCGGTATCGCAACCTTTCCTGCATAGGTGTGTTGAAACCGGAAATCTACAGCTAAGGGCTGTAACTGATCAGTTAAGCAAGTAAGGGCAGATTAGCAATGACAGAGCAGAACAACCAAAATCAACCGCCGCAGATGCCGGCACCGAAGGGCGCTCCCGGCGGTCCGCAGGGGCAGCCGCCCGTTTCGCGCACTACCGTTATCTCGATTATCCTGGGTCTCATGGTGGCGTTTTTCGTGGGCAGCCAGTTCATGAGCTTCAACCAGCAGCAATCTATGCAAACCGATGCGCTGCTTACCTCCGAGTTCGTGCAAGCGGTTGAGCAAGATCGCGTGACAAAGGTGGTGTACGCCGCCAGCGACTACACCGTCAGCGGCACCTATTACCCCGCCGCTACGGCAGGCTCTTCTGCGGCCGATGCCTTCAACGGCGCGTTCGATGCGCTGAATGCCCGCATCGCCACTCAAAAGGGCGAAGACGGCAAAGCACTGGGTGGAGTGGCCACTGAAACCCTGTCGCCCGCTCAGTTGGGCAACCTGCACAACTTCACCTCCACGTATGTGGGCTCCGACTCGTTGGGCGAGCTGATGGCGGCCCATCCCAACATCCAGTATGAGATCACGCTGCCCAGTCCCTTCCTCACTATTCTCACCTCCGTTCTGCCCATTCTCATCATTGGCGCGCTGCTGTTCTTCTTCTTTATTCAGATGCAGAAGGCCAACAACTCGCAGATGAGCTTCGGTAAGAACAAGGCAAAGAAAACGCTGGAAGAACGCCCCGATGTGAAGTTTGCCGATGTGGCCGGCGTTGACGAAGCGGTGGAGGAGATGCAGGAGATCAAGGACTTCCTGGCCAACCCCGCCAAGTACCAGTCGATGGGGGCGAAGATTCCTCGCGGCTGCTTGCTGGTAGGCCCTCCGGGCACCGGCAAGACGCTGCTGGCCCGAGCGGTTGCCGGCGAGGCCGGGGTGCCGTTCTTCAGCATCTCCGGCTCTGACTTCGTGGAGATGTTCGTGGGCGTGGGCGCCAGCCGCGTGCGCGACTTGTTCAAGGACGCGAAAGAAGCGGCGCCCTCCATCATCTTCATCGACGAGATTGACGCCGTGGGCCGCCAGCGCGGCACTGGCCTGGGCGGCGGCCACGACGAGCGCGAGCAAACCTTGAACCAGCTGCTGGTGGAGATGGACGGCTTCGAGAGCAACGACTCGGTTGTGCTGCTGGCCGCCACCAACCGTTCCGACGTGCTGGACCCGGCGCTGCTGCGCCCCGGTCGTTTCGACCGCCAGATTGTGGTGGACACCCCCGATGTGAAGGGGCGCGAGAAGATTCTGCAGGTGCACTCGAAGGACAAGCCCATTGGCTCTGATGTGGACCTGGCCAAGATCGCTAAGATCACTCCCGGTTTCACCGGCGCCGACCTGGCCAACCTCATGAACGAGAGCGCGCTGCTCACCGCCCGCCGCGGCAAGAAGATCATCACCATGCGCGAGGTAAGCGAGTCGATGGAGCGCGTGATTGCCGGCCCCGAGCGCAAGGGCCGCGTGATGAACGAGCAGACCAAGCACACCATCGCCTACCACGAGAGCGGGCATGCTCTGGTGGGGCATCTGCTGGACCATGCCGACCCGGTGCATAAGATTTCCATCATCTCCCGTGGCCGCGCGCTGGGCTACACCCTCTCCATCCCCGATGAGGACAAGGTGCTGAACACGCTGTCCGAGATGAAGGACGAGCTGGCGGTGTTCATGGGCGGCCGTGTGGCGGAGGAAATTTTCTGCGACGACATCACTACCGGCGCCTCCAACGACCTCGAGCGCGCCTCCAAGATGGCCCGCGCCATCGTTACCCAGTACGGCATGAGCCCGCTGGGCACCCAGGTGTTCGGCCAGCCCAACCACGAGGTGTTCCTGGGCCGCGATTACGGCAACACCCAGGACTATTCGGAAGAGACCGCGCGCCGCATCGACGAGCAGGTGTCCATCATCATGAAAGAGGCCCACGACCGCGCCCACGACATTCTGACCGCCCATAAGGACCAGATGGATTTGATGGCCAGCGTGCTGCTGGAACGGGAAACCGTGGAAGGCGAGGCTTGTGAAGCGCTGCTGGACAACCGCTGGGACGATTACTTGGCCCATGAGGGCGAGATCATCGCCGCCAAGGAAGCGGAAGAGGCGGCGGCCCGCGCCAAAGACGAGCAGCTGGCGAATCCCAATTGGCGGGAGGCCGAGGTGGAGCCGGGCGACCAGAACGCCAACGGGCCCTTCCGCCCCGCCGCCCAGGATGCCGACCGCGCCGACGAGCCCACCCAAGCGCAAGTGGATGCGGAAATCCACCGCGAAGACGTGATGGACTCCACCCCCGAGGCGCCTGCCCCAGACGATAATGTAGACAAGAAATAGCCTGTCCACTGAAAGCCCCTGGCAACAGGGGCTTTTTTGTGTCTCCGGCAACACCGCCGCCCGACAGCTCGCCGCGGTGGAGTCGGGCGGGCACACCCTCAGTCGCTCTAACAGTCCTGCTTTGGCGAAAGCGCCACTGGCGCTTTCGCGTCGTGCGGAACTCGCTTTGTGAGGGCATGCCCGCCCGCCTAGTTCGTTTTTGGCGGGCGGCTTATCCTGCTTGATATGTCTCGCCCGCACGTTCGGGCCTACGAATTCGAGCGGACGCTTATCCGCGGATGTTTTGTTGCTCCGCCTGCCGTTCGTTTGAGCTTCCGGGAAACTATCTGGTTTACCCTTGAGAGACCAACGATAGAAAGGCGCTTTATGCTCTGGAAGTGTTCCTCTTTTGAGTTCGATACCCGTGTGCCCGTCATCATGGGCATTCTGAACGTGACCCCTGACTCCTTCTCTGATGGGGGTGACTACCTGAAGCCTGCTGATGCCCTTTCCCATGCGTTCAAGATGTTGGAAGAGGGGGCGCGCATCATCGATGTGGGAGGGGAATCTACCCGCCCTGGCGCCGCGCCGGTGGAGCCGGAGGAGGAATGGGCCCGCATCGCGCCGGTGGTGGAGGCGCTGGCCCGCGAAGGGGTGTGCGTTTCCGTGGACACTCGCCATGTGAAAGTGGCGGCGAAGGCGGTGGCAGCCGGTGCCTCTGTCGTGAACGACGTGTCCGGCTTTCGCGACCCGGCCATGCGGGCGTTGGCGGCGGCCGGCGATTTCGGCTGCGTGGTGATGCACATGCCCGGCACGCCCCAAACTATGGCGGGGGAGTGCCAGTACAACGACGTGGTGAACGATGTGCGCGACTACCTGTGCGACGCTGCTGCCGCATTGGAGGCGGAAGGGGTGTCCCGTTCGCGCATCTGCATCGACCCCGGCCCCGGGTTTGGCAAAACCCCCAAGCAGACCATCGAGCTGGTGCGCAACTTCCACGAGTTTCGCCACTTGGGCTATCCGGTGATGGCGGCGCTTTCCCGCAAGAGCTTCATCGGCTACGCCTACGGCATCGACAACCCCCAAGACCGAGACGAGGCCTCGGCCGCCGAGGCGCTGATGGCGGCCGAGCTGGGAGCTTCCGTAATCCGCACCCATAACGTGGCCGCCACGACGGAGGCGCTTAAGAACCTGCGCCCTTACGTGGTGCTGGGGCTGGGGGCCAACGTGGCGTTGGTGGCCGATTCCGGCGAAGAGGACGAAGGGAAGATCGCCCAAATCAACCATGCCATTGGCCAGCTGTGCCAACTGCCCGACTCGCAGATCATCGACATCGCTCCGTTCTACGGCAGCGAGCCAGCCTACTACGAAGACCAAGACAACTTCGTGAACACGGTGGTGCTGCTGCGCACCGGGTTGCCGCCGAAGGAGCTGCTGCCCTGTCTGCACGCCATCGAGAACAGCCTGGGGCGCGTGCGCGAGATAGAGAACGGCCCTCGCACGTTGGACGTGGACATTGTGGACTACCAGATGTACGTGGTGGACACGCCGGAGCTGACGCTACCGCACCCCCGCGCCACTGAGCGCGACTTCGTGGTGAAGCCGTTGGAGGACATCCTGCCCGGCCATATCCTGGCAGACGAGACCCCCATCAGCGCCGTGCCAGAAGACCAGCGCGTTGGCCGCGCCTGGCGCTTGGACGTGAGGTAGACTGCCCCAATCCCTATCATGCTGAGTGGGTCTTACGGATGGCTTGTCGTAGGGCAGACATTCTATGTCTGCCTGGGCTGCAGATACGTCGGGGCTGTCGGTTAGGCGGAGATAGAATCTCTGCCCTACGAAAACCCGTTGTAACTCTTGATGCGGTGTCATAACGAAAGGGTGGAAGGTGCTGGAATTTCGCCGTCAGGTGCTTGAGTCGGCGGACTCGTCGAACAATGTGGTGAAGCAGGCGCTGGAGGCAGGCGAGCCGGAAGGACTCGCCATTCAGGCTCGCTGCCAAACCGGCGGTTATGGCCGCCAGGGGCGCGGTTGGTCCAGCCCGCGGGGCGGCATGTACCTGTCGCTTCTACTGCGCCCTACGGTGCCACCAGCGCAACTGCCCACGTTGAGCTTGGTGACGGGGCTTGCGGTGCGAGATGCGCTGCGCAGCCTCGTGTTTGCGGAAGAGGCCCGTCGCATAACGGTGAAATGGCCCAACGACGTGGTGTTTTGCGAAACGGAAGGCTTGCTCGGGATCGTCCCGGATATCGCCGCTCACGGACTATCGCGGCCTTCGATTTGCTCAAACAGCCTTGGTTCGCACGAAAGCGCCACCGATGCTTCCTGCTCGTGCGGAACTCGCTCGGCCGAAGATCCCGTTAGCCCCGTTTCCGCTCGGGCGCGTTCAAATGGTAAAACGCTCGATAAGCGCCAACTGCGCAAGATGTGCGGCATCTCGCTGGAATCTCATGCGGGGGGCATCTGCATCGGCATCGGGGTGAATGTGTTTCCCTCTGCATCGGCAGGGGAGGCGCCCGTGCATGGCAATCGCCCCCTGTACCTGGCGGAGCTGGGCTACGGCCACACCTGTGAGCAGGACGCGGCGGTGGATGCGGTGGCTGACGCAGTGCTCGCGGCGTTTGCCGCTCGCTACGAACGGTGGCTTGAAGAAGGATTTGCCCTTTTTGCCACTGACTTTGCCGATAGCGATCCTTTGTATGGCAAACGCATCCAAATGGTGGATGTGGAGGGCCGCCCGCTGGTTTCCGGCATCGCGCAGGGCATCGACGGCGCCGGTAACTTGCGCGTGCTCACCGAGACTGGCCTTCGTCCCGTCTCCTTCGGAGAGGCGCACCTGATTTAGCGATGGACTCTTCGCCGTCCATTCGGGAAACAACTCTTGCCACTTTGTTAGTATGCTTGCTCCATTTCCTCGTAGACTTCTATCATAGGAACGTTTCACGAATGAAGAGGTACGCATGAGCGAGGAACCACAGAAGAGCGAAGAGGCGTCAACCCCTGCGCCTGTTTCTCCCGGTAGCACAGACGGGAAAGCACCTGCCGGCAACGACCGGGTTACGCGTATGGGCACTGCTTCCATCCCACGGTTGATCACCGAGTTCGCCATCCCGTCGGTGGTGGGCATGGTGGTGAACGGCTCCTATAACATCATCGACTCTATTTTCCTTGGCCATGCGGTGGGGGAGATCGGGCTTTCCGCCGTAACGGTGGCAAACCCCATTATGATCGTGTTCATGGCGCTGGCCATGCTGGTGGGCAACGGCGGCAATGCGTTGGCGGCGCTGCGCCTGGGCGAGGGCAAGCGCGACGACGCCGAGATAGCGCTGGGCAACGTGGTTACCATGAGCCTCATCTTGTGGGTGATTGTGGCGGCGATGGCCGCCTGTCCGCCGCTTTTGGATGGGCTGCTCACCCTTTCCAGCGCCACCGACACCGTTCGCCCCTATGCGGCATCGTTCATCCGCATCCTCAGCTTCGGATTCATTTTGCAGTGCATCGGCATGGGCGTGAACAATTTCATTCGTACTGCTGGTGCCCCCAACCGGGCGTTGGCCACCATGGTCATTGGCCTGGTAGGGGCCACTTTATTCAACTTCCTGTTCGTTATCGTGCTGGGTTGGGGCGTTGAGGGCAGCGCCTTGGCCACGCTGGCTGGGCAGGCGCTCACCTGCGGTGCCGTGCTGTGGTACTTCCAGATTACCAAGAACGTGCCCATGCGCATCCGCGGGCGCTACATGAAGCCGCGGCTGCGCATCATCGGCACTATTTTGGCCTACGGCTTTCCCAGCTTTGCCGTGCAGGCGGGCATGGCCATCATCAACTTTGTGCTTAACTTCCAGTTGGTGCGCTATGGCGCCTTAAGCCCTATCGGCTCCGATAACGCTCTGGCCTCCATTGGCGTGGTGAACCGCGTGGCCATGTTCTCTACCATGCCGCTGGTGGGGGTGGCGGTCTCTTTGCAGCCGTTGCTGGGCTTCAACTATGGTGCGCGTCTGATTGCCCGTGTGCGCAAAATCTACCTGCTGGGGGTGGCGGGGGCCAGTGTGATCGCCGTGTGCGAGTGGGCTATTATCCAGCTGTTCCCCCATGCAGTGGTCAGCGCGTTCGGCATCTCCAACGAGGTGCTGGTGGATTTCACCTCGTTCGCCTTGCGCATTCAGTTCCTGTTCTTGTTGTTCGTGGGCTTCCAGATTGTGTCATCGAACTACTTTCAGGCCACGGGCCAGCCGGCGAAGTCGATCTTTCTCACCCTCACGAGGCAGATCATCTTCTTGGTGCCGCTGCTGTTCATCATGCCCCACATCTTGCCGGCCATTTCCGGCGGTGCGCTGGATGGGCTTGACGCTCTGTACTTTGCCACTCCCGTGAGCGACTTCTTGGCGGTGTTCGTGACTGGCATTTTCGTCCTACTCGAGATGCGGCGCCTGGGGCGCCTTCAACGGGTAATGGGGAAGGGCGAAGCGGCGGTATAGCGTGAAACATCGATATGGAAAACCCAGAACAGGCGCTTATTCTGGACGCATCGCCTGAGAAAGCGATATTTCGAACGGGATATGAGCGCCGAGGCCCAGAACAAAAGCCCATTCTGGCCATATTGCCTGGGCGACGGAGCCAAACCGCGGCCTGTTGGGGTGAATGGCCAGAACAAGCGCCCATTCTGGCCATCCAAGTGGAATAAATCTTCTCAGGGTCTCTCCCAACCAACCTTTAGGGTGAGGTGGTCAGAATAGAGGCTTATTCTGGGCATCCGATGCTTGAAGATGTCCCCGAGGTGCCGTTTTGGAAATGGTGTTTGGCCGTAATGTACTGCTGTGATGTTTCCGTGAAGCATTGTTGGCTTACCATAGGGGAAACAACGCAACAGCCTGCCGAAAGGACATGTAATGGCAAACTTGGACATCGCGACTATTCCCCAATGGTACTTGCAGCGCGCAGTTGACGACATGGTGCCGGGCCTGAGCATCTACGTGCGCGACACCGATTTGTCGCCGGAGGAAACTGCCTCCTACCAGGCGGGTCAGATTCTGGAAGTGGCCGACCCGCTATGCGCCACCAAGCGAGTGCTGGGGCCTGCCGGCAACGTGCGCTTCGCCATCATGTCGAACCACATGGAGGACTTGGGCGCTGTGGCGGCCGAGACGTTTGAGGCCCATGCGGAAGATGCGGCCCCATCGCTGCGCGACCTTATCTCCGCCGGTGCTGATTTGCCGGGACAGGAGGAAGAACCGGGGGCTATGCGCTGGGGCCTCATGCAGGCTGCTGGCGGCGGCCATTTCAAGGTGATCGACGTGTTCGAGTTCGAGGGCGTCACCCAAATCGCATTGCTGCACCTGCCCGATGACGAGCGCTGGCGGTTGTTCGCGGAAGAGATTCCCTCAGTGGAGCAGCCGCTGATCGATACCGCCCGCGAGCGCTTTCAGGACAAGATTGCCGCGCCGGTTATCGTGGAGCTTCAGGATGAGGAATATTGCCAGATGACGGCCGGAAAAGTGGGCATTGCGGCGGAGGATGGGCTCGGGCTTGGTGCCCGCGCCCGGAAGATGGGAGATTTGTCGTTCCGTTCCATTGCGGGAGGCCTGTTCTATCTGCAGAACGCCATGGACGAGGTGCGGGCCTCTGATGAGGCAGCTGCGGGTCTTGGAACGCCGGGCTTCCCCGACGCCCTGTGCTATGGCGTGATAGACGCCGAGACTGGCTTGTGCCTGTACGTGCTTTCTTCCGCTAAGCGTGTTGGCGATGGTTATGAGCTTGCAGCCGATATGGAGGGCATGGGGCTCATGCTGCCGTTCTCTGCGCTTGCCGAAATGCTTGCTACCGAGGTGGTAGATGGGTCGGTGGGACAGTTTGCGGAGGAAATTACCCATCTGGAGCAGGTTACCGCTCCGGAGGACCCCTACCTCTATGAGCTGCGCAAGCTGGATTTCTTCGACGAGCTGCGCCATTCGCAGCATCCCGATTGGGTTCGCGCCCTTGTGGCCAACGATGAGGTGGAGCAGCCCTCCCTTGCGTGGATGCGCATCGATGGCGTGAGCGGCCAAGATGTGGCCGCCACCCTGCTCACTGACGTGGCGCCCGAGCTGAAGGTGGCCAAGGGCCAGCAGCTGCCCCTCCAGTTCCACGACACCGGTGATGGCGTGATGGCCGTTGCGATTGTGGGGTAAACCGGCAGCGCTGGCGCGTCCCGTAGTACAACGTTTTCGTAGGGCAGAGATTCTATCTCTGCCTAACCGACAGCCTGCAATTGGGCACAACTTTAGGCCGAGATAGAATCTCGGCCCTGCGAAAAGAAGGGAGGGCAAGCCCTCCCTTTCTTGGTGCGGTTGTGGATGCTACTCCTCGCCGTTCCAGCAATAGGTGCACACGGTTTCGGGGTCGATGCCGATGGCCTCCAACATACCCTGCAGGCTCTGGTAGCGCAGGGAGTCGAAACCCATATCCTCACAGATGGTCTTCAGCAGGCATTTGCCCCGCTCGGTGGAGCTGTCGGCGTATTCGTTCAGGTGCTTGAGTCCCTCATCGCCTTCCAGCTGATCCACCACGCGGCGGCCAATCAGCTCCATGTCCGATTTGCTGGAGCTGAAGGACAGGTACTTGCAGGAATACATGATGGGAGGGCAGGCGGAGCGCATGTGCACTTCCTTCGCGCCCGACTCGTACAGGAAGTCCACGGTTTCCCGCAGTTGGGTGCCGCGCACGATGGAGTCGTCTACGAACAACAGTTTCTTGTCTTGGATGAGCTCTGGCACCGGCACCTGCTTCATCTTGGCCACGCGGTTGCGAACGTCTTGGTTGCTGGGCATGAAGCTGCGGGGCCAGGTGGGGGTGTACTTGATGAAGGGGCGGCCGAAGGGCATGCCGCTTTCGGTGGCGTACCCGATGGCGTGGGGCACGCCGGAGTCCGGCACGCCGGCCACATAGTCTACTTCCGGCATAAAGCCCTGCTCGCGGTCGTCCTTGGCCATGATGGCGCCGTTGCGATAGCGCATCACTTCCACGTTCTTGCCCTCGTAGTTCGAGTTGGGGTAGCCGTAGTATACCCACATGAAGGCGCAGATTTTCATCTTGTCGCCGGCGGGGGAGGTGGTGGTGATGCGCTCGGGCGTGATGCGCACAATCTCGGCCGGGCCCAGCTCATAGGCGTCCTCGTAGCCCAGCTTATGGTAGGCGAACGACTCGAAGGCCACGCAATGACCGTCCGCGTCTTTGCCCACCAGCACCGGCAGGCGCCCCATCTTGTCGCGGGCCACGATGAGGGTGCCGTCTTCAGTCATGATCATCAGCGTGCAACTGCCATCGATGAGCTCTTGGGCGTGGCGGATGCCCTCCTCGAAGGTGTCCTTTTGGTTGATGAGGGCCGCTATCAGCTCGGTGGAGTTCACCCGGCCCGAGCTCATGGCCATGAACTGGCTGTCGTTGCCGGAGAAGTAGCGCTCCACCAGCGCCTCGTCGTTGTTGATGGCGCCCACGGTGGTGATGCCGAAGATGCCCAAGTGCGAGCGCACCAGCAGCGGCTGCGGGTCGGTGTCGGAGATGCAGCCGATGCCGCTGGTGCCGGCGAAGTTCACCAGGTCGTCCTCGAAGCGACTGCGGAAGGGGGTGTTCTCGATGGAGTGGATTTGCCGCTGAAAGCCCTTCTCGTCCTCGTGAAAGATGAGCCCTGCACGGCGTGTGCCCAGGTGAGAGTGGTAGTCCACGCCGAAGAAAACGTCCAGTACAACATCGCGCTTGGAAACTGCGCCGAAGAAGCCGCCCATGGTACCTCCGTGAATTGGAAACGGGAGACCGCGCTTCTTGCCGTGGCGCCGCTCCCGTTTTTCTCTTCTGGTATTACTGCCCCAGTATAGCGGCTTGCCCCGCCTGGCGCGCCGATTGCAAGTTCGCGGCTCCGCTTTTCAGGTGAACGAAAGGGGCGAAAAGGGAACCTGCCGGGGTTTCCGGGGTCAAACTGTGGAACAATGGGCAGAAACATTTTCGGGAGCGAGTGCTTGGGCAGGGGCGCCGGCGCGTGCCCGCAACGCAATAAGGAGAGCCATGTTCGGAGACAACTTGGACCGCATTGTGGCGGCCATCGAGAAGAACTACGAGGCGGACGAGATCTTCTTCACAAAACCGGGGCGACAGTTCCCCAACCGGTCGGTGATCAAGCAGATGCTGAAGGACATCCGCCGGGTGCTGTTCCCCGGCTACTTCGGCGAGGAAATGCTCTCGCCCTACACCACCCCCACTTACTTCATCGGCGATATGCTGATGAACATCGAGCGCGTGCTGCGCCAGCAGGTGGTGCTGGCGCTGAAATACACCGACGAACAGGGCCGATGCACGGCTGACATTGAAATTCAGGCTTCGGACATCTGCACCAAATTCTTCGATCAGCTGCCGGAAATCCAGCGCACGCTGCTCACCGATGTGCAGGCCCTCTACGACGGCGATCCGGCGGCCGCGTCGAAGGAAGAGGTGATCTTCGCCTATCCGGGGCTGTACGCCATCTACGTGTACCGCATCGCCCACGTGCTCTACGAGCTGGACGTGCCGCTTTTGCCCCGCACCATGACCGAGCTGGCCCATTCCGGCACCGGCATCGACATCGGCGCCGGCGCTCAGATTGGCGAGTACTTCTTCATCGACCACGGCACCGGCGTGGTGATTGGCGAGACCACCGAAATCGGGCGCAATGTGAAGATCTACCAGGGCGTCACGCTGGGGGCGCTTTCCACCCGCGGCGGCCAACGGCTTTCCGGCGTAAAGCGCCATCCCACCATCGAGGACAACGTGACCATCTACTCCAACGCCAGCGTGCTGGGAGGCGAGACGGTGATCGGGGAGGGCTCCGTTATTGCCGGCTCTGCCTTCGTCACCAGCTCGGTGCCGCCCCATTCCCGCGTGTCGGTGAAGTCGCAGGAGGTCTCCCTGCGCCAACCGGGCGAGCGAGATTAGGGGAGCCGATCCGTGGACGTTGCGCTGAAGCTTGCGGAAATAGTGGGAAGTGGTAGCGTGCTGGCGGATGAGCCGCTGGCGGCCCATACCACGTTCAGGATCGGCGGCCCGGCCCAGTGGCTGGTGCTGCCGCGCACTGAGCAACAGGTGGCAGCCGTGGTGGCGCTGTGCCGTGAGGCCGGCGTGCCGTGGCGCGTGCTGGGGGTGGGCTCTAACGTGCTGGCGCCCGACGAGGGGCTGCCGGGCGTGGTGGTGAAGCTGGCGGAGAACTTTGCCGATATCGAGCTGTTGCCGGGGGGAGAGGTGCGCGCCCAAGCGGGGGCCACTAACGAGGCGGTAGCGGCTTTCGCCTGCAAGCACGGGCTTTCCGGCTACGAGTTCGCCTGTGGCATTCCGGGCACTATCGGCGGCGCTGCCTACATGAACGCTGGCGCCTACGGGGGGCAGTTCTCGGACGTGTGCGCCAGCGTGCGCTGCCTTACCGACGAGGGAGAGATTCTCGAGGTGCCGGTGGGCCAGGCGCAGTTCGGTTATCGCCACAGCCTTATGATGGAGAAGGGCTGGGTAATTCTTGAGGCTACGCTGCAGCTTCGCCCCGGTGATGCGGCCGAAATCCAAGCGCGCATGGACGACCTGCAGCGGCGCCGCGCAGAGAAGCAGCCGCTTGAGATGCCCTCCGCCGGCTCAACCTTCAAGCGGCCGGAAGGCCATTTCGCCGGCAAGCTCATCCAAGACGCCGGCTGCCAGGGGCGCCGCGTGGGAGGCGCGCAGGTATCCGAAAAGCACGCCGGCTTCGTAGTGAACGCTGGAGATGCCACCGCCCAAGACGTGCTAGCCCTCATCGCCGAAGTGCAAGCAGAAGTAAAATCCCAGTTCGGGGTAGACCTAGAGCCCGAAGTTCGTCTGTGGAAGTAGCTGGCCGACAGCTGCTCTTCCCCGAGCCCCTGCGTGAGGGGGTAATTCTGGCGCGGCCGAACCGGTTTATCATGGACGTGGACTTCGGCGATGAGGAAGTGGCGCGCTGCCATTGCCCGGTGGTGTCGCGCATCGGCGGCCTGGACCTGGCCGGGCGCCCCTGCCTGGTGTCCGACAGCCACAACCCCAAACGCAAGATGCCGCTCACGGTGGAGGCCTTCTCGCTGGACCTTCCCGGCGCGGCGCAAAAGCGCTGGATCGGCATCAACCAAAATGCCTCCAACCGCTACGTGGAGCATTTTCTGAGTGCCGGCGCCTTCGACGGGCTTCTGGGGCCGGTGCGCGAGGTGCGCCGCGAAGTGCCCCTCGGGGAGTCGAAGCTGGACTTCCTTGTGAACGACGCCGTTTATCTAGAGGTGAAGACCCCCATGGTGCAAATCCAGACGGACGTCCCTGCCTACGTGCCCCGCTTGCCGGAGGCACCGTTCTCTTCCACCGAGCGGGCCTTGCGCCATTTGCGAGAGCTGGCCGCAACGCTTCAGGACCACGAGCGGGCCGTCATCCTCTACTGCCTCTACTACGAGAACTTCGGCTTCAAGTTCTACCACGGCACCACCTACGACGAGGTTCAGTCCACCGTGCGCGCTTGCGAGAAGGCGGGGGTGGAGCTGGTGCAGGCCAACTTCTCCATCGACCAGCACGGCGTGGCGCTGAGGGAGTTCTTCCCGCTGGAGAACTGGTAGGGGAGGGGCTGGGAGCCTTCTGGCTCATGGTTGTCGCGTTCGGTCGCGCCATTTTCCTGTTGGGTGGGGTTTGAGGGCTCTTGGTGCGCTTGCAACCTTTATCATGGGGGCATATGTTTTCTTCGACCAAAACGGAGGCTTAAGGGAGCTATGGTTTCACGCGTTTATGTTGAGAAAAAGCCCGGGTTCGATGTGGAGGCGCAGCAGCTCACCTCCGAGCTGAAGACGTTGCTTGAGCTGGAGCATTTGGAAAACGTGCGCCTGTTGAACCGCTACGACGTGGAGGGCATCAGCGACGAGCTGTTCGCGAAGACGGTGCCCACCGTGTTCAGCGAGCCGCAATCCGATAACGTGACCTATCAGCTTCCGGAAACGGACGGCGCGGTGTTTGCCGTTGAGTTTTTGCCCGGCCAATTCGACCAGCGCGCGGAATCCGCCAGCGAGTGCGTGCAGCTGCTCTCCCAAGGGGAGCGGCCGCTGGTGCGCTCTGCCAAGGTATACATCCTGGAGGGCGACTTGACCCCTGAAGAAGTGGCGAAGGTGAAGGCCTACGTCATCAACCCGGTTGAGGCGCGGGAGGCTTCGCTGGAAGACTGCCTCACGTTGGCCATGGAATTCCCCGAGCCGCCGATGGTGGAAACCCTGGACGGCTTTCTGGATTTGGACGAGGCGGGCTTGGCGCAGTTCATTGCCGACCGCGGGCTTGCCATGGACTTGGCCGACATCCAGTGCTGCCAGCGCTATTTCGCCGAAGAGGGGCGCAATCCCACCATCACCGAGATCAAGATGATAGACACCTATTGGTCGGACCACTGCCGCCACACCACCTTCGGCACGGTGCTGGACGAGGTGCACATCGAGGACCCGCGGGTGCAGCTGGCCTTCGACAAGTACGTGGGGCTTCGCCACGAGCTGGGGCGCGACGAGAAGCCGCTTTGCCTCATGGACATGGGCACCATCGGCGCCCGCTGGCTGAAGGCGC
The DNA here is from genome assembly GCA_947649875.1 of uncultured Parvibacter sp. Classification (GTDB taxonomy): domain Bacteria; phylum Actinomycetota; class Coriobacteriia; order Coriobacteriales; family Eggerthellaceae; genus Parvibacter. The sequence continues at coordinate 32,727 of CANSTH010000010.1, forward strand.
AGGGCATCCTCACCGGGCTGGACGAGTCGGAAGAAATCAACGCCTGCACCGTGAAGTGCAAGGTGGATGTCGACGGCGAGGAACAGGACTGGCTGTACCTGTTCAAGAATGAGACCCACAACCATCCCACCGAGATCGAGCCCTTCGGCGGCGCTGCCACCTGCGTGGGCGGTGCCATTCGCGACCCCTTATCCGGCCGTAGCTACGTGTACCAGGCCATGCGCGTCACAGGAGCTGCCGATCCCACGGTGCCGGTGGCGGAAACGCTGCCGGGCAAGCTGCCGCAGCGCAAGCTGGTAACCACGGCCGCTGCCGGCTATTCCTCCTATGGCAATCAGATTGGCCTGGCCACCGGCCAGGTGCATGAGCTGTACCATCCCGGCTATGCCGCCAAGCGCATGGAGATTGGCGCTGTGGTAGGAGCCACGCCGGCTGATCACGTGCGTCGCGAGACCCCGGCGCCGGGGGATGTGGTGGTGCTGCTGGGCGGCCGCACCGGCCGCGACGGCATCGGCGGTGCCACCGGCTCGTCGAAGGCCCATTCCTTAAGCTCCATCGAAACCTGCGGGGCCGAGGTGCAGAAGGGCAATGCGCCGGTGGAGCGCAAGATTCAACGGCTCTTCCGCCGCGGCGATGCCTGCCGCATGATCAAGCGCTGCAACGACTTCGGCGCCGGCGGCGTGTCGGTGGCGGTAGGGGAGCTGGCGGACGGCCTGTCCATCAACCTGAACGCCGTGCCTAAGAAGTACGAGGGCCTGGACGGCACCGAGCTGGCCATTTCCGAGAGCCAAGAGCGTATGGCAGTGGCGCTGGCCCCTGAAGACGTGGACGCATTCATCGCGCTGGCCCACGAGGAGAACCTGGAGGCCACCCCCATTGCCACCGTGACCGCCGAGCCGCGGGTGCGCATGAGCTGGAACGGCGCCAACATCGTGGACGTGTCCCGCGAGTTTTTGGCCTCCAACGGCGCTCCCAAGCACGCCGATGTGGAAATCCAGCCGGGCGTGCCCTATCAGCGCACCTGGGAGGGCGCCAACCTGGAAGAGCGCATGAAGGCGCTGCTCTCCGACATCAACGTGGCCTCCAACAAGGGCCTCTCCGAGCGCTTCGACTCCACCATTGGAGCCGCCACGGTGCTCATGCCCTTCGGCGGCAAGCACCAGCTCACCCCGGCGCTGGCCAGGGCGGCAAAGTTCCCGGTAGACGGCGAGACCACCACCTGCTCCGGCATGGCCTGGGGCTTCAACCCCTACCTGTCAGAAGCAGATCCGTACATGGGCGCCTACATTGCCGTGGTGGAATCGGTGGCCAAGTTGGTGGCCAGCGGTTTCGAACGGCGCAACATGTACCTCACCTTCCAAGAGTACTTCGAGAAGCTGCGTCAAGACCCCGAGCGCTGGGGTAAGCCGGTGGCGGCGGTGCTGGGGGCGCTCATGGCCCAGCTGGATTTGGAAGTGGGCGCCATCGGCGGCAAGGACTCCATGTCCGGCTCGTTCGAGCAGCTGGACGTGCCCCCTACGCTGGTGTCCTTCGCCACGGCGGTGGGGCCGGTGTCCCGCGTGACTTCTCCGGAGTTCAAGGGGGCCGGGCACCGCATTGCCCTCATCGTGCCCCGCACCGATGGCGGTATCCTGCCTCGTAAGATGGCCATCACCGAGGCGCTGGACGCAGTGGAGGAGCTCATCGGCACCGGCGGCGCGCTGGCGGTTTCCACGGTGGGCTTCGGCGGCGCGGCCGAGGCGCTGTTCAAGATGTGCGTGGGCAACCGCATCGGCGCGGCATTGCAGCCGGCCATCACGGCCGATGCCCTGTTCGCCCCCGCCTACGGCTCCTTTGTGGTGGAGTTGGCCGACGGCGCCCAGCTGCCGGAAAGCGACGGCGTGGTGGCCTATCGCGTTATCGGCGAAACTACCGACGCGTATCAGCTGGAAGTGACCGGCGAAGTGCTGGACCTGGTCCAATTGCAAGAAGTATGGGAAAGCGCCATCGAGGATGTGTTCCCTTACCGTACCGCTGCCGATGCCTCGCTTGAAGAGGCGCCGCAAATCACCTACGAGAGGGGAGTGGGAGCCACCTACCACGGCCCGGCCCTTCTGGGGGAAAACGCCGGCAAGCCGCGGGTGATCATCCCGGTGTTCCCCGGCAACAACTGCGAGTTCGACAGCGCCGCCGCCTTCCGCCGTGCCGGCGCGGTTGCTGAAACCCTTATCGTGAACAACCTCTCGCCCCAGGCGGTGGCGGAAAGCGTGAAGCGGTTGGCGGCTGCCATCGATGAGTCGCAAATCGTCATGATTCCCGGCGGCTTCTCCGGCGGAGACGAGCCGGATGGCTCCGCCAAGTTCATCACCGCGTTCTTCCGCGCACCGGAAGTGACCGAGGCGGTGCGCCGCCTGCTGCAGCAGCGGGATGGCCTGATGCTTGGCATCTGCAACGGCTTCCAAGCGCTGGTGAAGCTGGGGCTGGTGCCCTACGGCGACATCCGCCCGATGGACGCCGATTGCGCCACTCTCACGTTCAACAACATCGGCCGTCATCAGAGCCGCCTCGTGAACACCCGCGTATGCTCGAACCTCTCCCCGTGGTTCAGCCAGATGGAAGTGGGAGACATCACTACGGTGGCCATCTCCCATGGCGAGGGGCGCTTCGTGGCGCCGCCTGAGCTATTGGCTCAGCTGGTGGAAAAGGGACAGGTGGCCACTCAGTACGTGGACGGGGCCGGCGTGCCTTCCATGAACTTGGACGTGAATCCTAATGGTAGCCTGCTGGCAATCGAGGGCATCACCAGCCCCGATGGTCGTGTGCTGGGAAAGATGGGACACTCCGAGCGCAGCGGCGAAGGCCTGTACAAAAACGTGCCCGGCCAAATGTACCAGCCCATCTTCGAAGGCGGTGTAGCCTACTTCGCATAAACCTATAGGTTTTTGAGCCGCCTGACAGCCCACCGCAGGGGAGGCCCCGGGGAGCAGTTCGCCGAGCGTCGGGCGCTTTTTCCCGCGTCGAACGCGATCTAGAAGGCGGCGACATGGCGCAGAGGATCTGGCGTCCCGTCCCAGGGCGCACGACTGCGGCAGGCATAGCCGCCTTCTTTCGCATCGCGTTCTTTGGCGGGGCGCCCGGAGCTCGTCGAACCGCCCCCCGGGGCCTCCTAGGGCTGTTTTTGGCGGTGGGCGGGACATCCTGGATGGGCCGGTTCGGCAGGTCGGAGCGAGGTCCGGCCAAGCGGAGCG
>CANSTH010000011.1 GCA_947649875.1 uncultured Parvibacter sp.
TTCGGCCAATGCACCTACTGCGGCCACTGCCAGCCCTGCGTGGTGGGCATAAACATCGCCACGGTGAACAAGTTCGCCGACCTGGCAAAGGCGCAGCCGGAAGTGCCCGAGAGCGTGCGCCAGCACTACCTGGCGCTGGACAAGAACGCCAGCGATTGCATCGGGTGCCAAAGTTGCGAACCCAACTGCCCCTTCGGGGTGAAGATTGCCGAGCGTATGGAGGAAACAACCCAGCTGTTCGCCTAAAACGCACAGCGAATGCCCCCGATGCGCTAAACCGTGATGCCCTGCAACCGTCTTGGCTGCAGGGCATCACGGGTATTGGCTACAAAGCAAATTGCAGTTCTTAGGATCGAAAACGAACCGGAGTTGGGGGCTTCAGGACAGAGGCAACAGGGGCTGCAGATGGGACAGAAAAGCTCGGCGCACCATGAGGCTCCGCAGGGGCGGCCACCGGGGCTTGAGATTCCACGGCAAGTGCTGGCGCCGTGGATAGCTCCGAATTGTCCTCGCGGCCGTCAACGCAGGTAGCGGCCACGATGGTAGCCACGATGATCGCTGCCCCCATAAGGCCAGCACCCGAGAGCGTCTCCCCTAAAAGCAGGAAGGCGAACAGAGCCGTGAGCACCGGCTCGCCTGTTAGCAGAAGCGAAACCGTGGTGGAAGACAGCCGGCCCAAGGCCAACGTCTGCAGCAGAAATGTGAGACAAGTAGACAACAGCGCCAAAAATGCGATGACGCCCCAAGCCACCGGCTGCACCGCCGCCACGTCGAGCGCCGGCTCGAAAGCCAACGCGCATCCAAGGCAGAGGGCGAACGAGACGAATATCTGGGTTCCCGCCACCGTTATGGCATCCAGCTGGGCCAATGCCTGTTTGCCGAACACAAGCGCCGCCGCCAACCCAATGGAGGCCACCAAGGCAAAAGCCTCCCCCAAGCCGAAGGTGAGACTTCCCCCTTGGCTGCACAGAAGGCATAGCCCCACAATTACGGCCACCTGAAACGGAATGAGCGCCCTTGGGTAGCGGGTGCGGTAAGCCAGCAACGATAAAATGGGCGTGAACATTATCGGCAGCGCCAGCAGAAAGCCAACGTTTGTGGCAGTGGTAAGGTCTAACGCCACGTTGCAGAACAGGTACGAAACCGCCATTCCCAGTGCCGCCGGCAGCCATGCCCGCACTTTCGCAGTGTGCAGCTGCCCCACCATGCGGCGACCGAAGAACACGGCGAACACGAGCGCAGCTAGGCCAAAACGCACGGCCAGGCACCACATGGGCGTAATGGACTCGTAGGCGAACTTGGTCACCGCACTGCCGAAGCCGAAGATAACCACCTCTAGTATCACGAAGGCAACATAGGGCCAACGCGCATTTTTCCAGTGTTCCATCACTTCCCCTTCCTGCTTGCTAATGGCGCGAGAGCGCACGTTCTCAAACCCCATGCCGGGGCTTTTTTGTTTCTGGATGAGGAACGGCTGCTATAGTAAGCTTCCCATTGTGAAAAGTAAAACGAGACTTCTTGTAAAACATTTAAAGAAGTTCTTATACTTAGGGGACCATCACAGGCCGCGCCGTTAGAACTAGGAGAATCGATGGCCAACCAAAAATACGATGCCTTCCTTGCAGTGGCACGCCTGGGCAGCTTCAAGGCAGCCGCACAAGAACTGGGCTACACCCAAGCGGGCGTCAGCTACCTGATAAACGCCCTCGAAAAGGAGTTCGGGGTTCCGCTGTTCGTGCGCGATTACGGCGGCGCTCACCTCACCGCCGACGGTCAGGAAGTGCTGGGGCTGGTGCAGCAGATAAGCGCCGATGAGAACGCCCTGGCCACCCGCCTTCACGAGTTGGCCCACCGGGAATGGGGGCTGGTACGGGTAGGGGCGTTCACCAGCGTGGCCATCGAGTGGTTCCCGCAAATTGCCAAGGTATTTCTTGCCCAGTACCCGAAAATCGACCTCAAGCTACTGTGCATCGATGACGAGGAGGAGCTGCGCAGTGCCACCTGGGAAGGGCGCGCCGATTGCTTCTTCTCCATTGCCCCCCAGCTGCCCAACATGACCGCAGTGCCCCTGCACACCGACCCACTGCTGGTAGTACTGCCACCGGATCATCCTCTGGCTGGGGCAGAAGTGTTCCCCACCGATGCGCTGGCCAGCGAGCCCTATATCCAGCTGCAGGGAAACGCCCGCCCTTCTGAAATGGAAGTGCTCTTCGAGGCAAACGGCATAACCCCCAACGTGCGCTTCACCGTAGACAGCGACTACGCGGTGATGTCAATGGTAAGTGCCGGCCTGGGGTTCTCGGTACTGCCCAGCCTCATCCTGAGCCACCCTCTGTTTCCCCTTGCCGTGCTGCCGGCCGAGAAAGAGTGCTTCCGCCACATATCGCTGGCCGTGCGCTCATGGGAAACCGCTTCAACTGCCACCCGAGCATTCGTCGAGACTACGCAGGCCTGGGTGGCAGAGCGCTACGCGAACCAATAGGCTACCCCCAAGATGGACGTCTGCATGGCGTTTTTCTTTGCCGAACACTAGGGAGGACAGCAAGCTACTCCTCCCCCACCTCGGCTTTCCAATCGAAATCGGGCGGCGGCCCAAGCGGGGCATCAGCTTCATCGTCAGCCCCTTCCCTGTCGAATGCCATCCGGCCGTCCCACTGGAACTTCTCCATCAAAACGCGGCCTTCTTCATCGAAGGCCACCCCCTCTGCCGCCAGCATCTTTCGTTGCTCGTCAGGACCGCCGAACGCGAATCCGGTGGCCATGCTTCCGTCTTTGAACACCACTCGGTGACAGGGAGTGCATCCAGGCCCACTGCCCGGATTGGGGTTGCCGTGCAGCGCATAGCCCACATAGCGGGCGGAACGCGGTGCCCCGACAAGACGCCCTACCTGGCCGTAGGTGGCCACTTTCCCTTGAGGGATCTGCCGCACCACCGAAAACACCCGCTCTGAAAAATCGCCCATCCTGCACCTTTCGCCACGCAGCTTGCAACTTGAACCATTATAGAAGAGGCACGCCGATGCCCAGGGCCCAGAATAAACGCCTATTCTGGGCCCTGGGCTTACAGAAGTGCAAGCTGCACTCGCTTATTATATGATCCATATAATCTTTGACGATACAAGCGGCTTTTTTGGACCTCTAAGCCATTTTTGGCCAGAATAAGCGCCTATTCTGGGCCGAGGCGCTCGCGAAAGTGTACTCCACCATTCCCAAGCCACTCTTCAGCGCCCACACAGGGCCGCTTCCTTTTCGGTTTCGTACCGCCAGAGCAACGACTGCCGCCGCGTGCCTGTCACTTTGCCAAGAGTGGCCTAGATTTGAGGAAACAATACTCGCAAAGGAACATACCATGGCCAGCAGCAACTTGACTACACCCGCCCCGGCCGTCAACTCCGCCGGCGTGCCCGTTACCACTCCCAATCAGGGGGCTCTGGACGCCGTGGCTAAAGGCAGTATCCCGACGGGGCGGGCCATGTGGGTGATGATGGCGCTCATGCTGGGCAGCAACTTGCTGGCTTCCTTCAACCAGTCGCTCATGAATGTCGCCCTCGACGACGTGGCCACCGAGTTTCACGTAAGTCTTTCAGTAGCCAACTGGATGGTGCTGGGGTTCACCATCGTGGCCGCTACCACCATCACCATGGCGGCATCGCTGCTCAAACGCTACGGCATCCGTCGAGTGATGGCCTTCGGCTATCTTGCCTCGCTAGCAGGCTCGCTGCTGGGATTCTTCGCCTGGAACTTCTTCCCCATGCTGGTGGCCCGCCTCGTCCAGGCGCTCACTGCGGGGCTGTTCTTCCCCGTGGTCACCAGCGTCATCCTCACCATGGCGCCCACGGGCAAGAAGGGCATTATGCTAGCCATCAACAGCGGCGTGATTGGGGCAGGACTTGCATTTGCGCCCCTGGTGGCCGGCCTGCTTATCACCTACACCGGGCTGCGCACGCTGTTTTTGGTTCCCGCCGTGATGTCGTTGGCGCTGCTGGTGCTAGGGTATTTCTTCCTGCACAACATCTATCAACGCCAAAACCGTCCCATTGATGCGCTCAGCGTGGTTTTGAGCTTTGCGGGCCTGGGGCTTTTCATCTACGGCTTGAACGAAGTCACCCGCATGCTTGTGCCGTCGCTGGCATTCATGGCTGCCGGAGCCGTCGTGATAGGGCTATTCGCCCGGCGGCAATTCCGCATAGAAAACCCGTTGCTCAACCTAAGCCCCCTCAAACACCGCAACTTCGTGGTGGGAGAAACACTGATGATGCTGGGCTACATGGGATCCATCTACATGAGCCTGCTGGTGCCTCTTTATCTGGAAGGCACCGCCGGCTACAGCGCGTTCATCGCTGGCTGCCTGCTGGCAGCCCCCATCCTGTGCTATGCGGGCGCTTGCTTCGTAGGAGGTCGCATCGAGGACAAACACGGCATCTGGCCGCTGGTACCTGCCGGATTCCTGCTCATCCTGGTGGCCTTCATCGGCATGAAAGCGTTCTCTTCCATAGGAATAGCCCTTGCCGTAGTGGCCTGTGCGGCGGCTGCCTACATTGGTGTAGGGCTGGTGTTCCCCACCCTTAAGGCATCAGACCTGGGGGTGCTGCCACCAGCCATCTATTCCTTCGGGTCCTCTATCCACTCAACCCTGGTGCAGATTGCCGGCTCGGTGGGATCGGCCCTGTTCGTGGGCATCATGTCCGCCGATGCCGACCGCCTCATGGCCACCGGCGTCACCAAGGCCAGCGCCTATGCATCAGGGTTTTCCCACACCGTAATCATCAGTATCGTCATCTTGGTTGTAGCCCTTGCGGGTTCTATAGTGTTCGCGCGAATGATGGCGAAGCACAATCAACGTCCCAACAAAGCATAGGTTTCTGGTTCGGTAGTCTTCCGGAGGTGGGCCGGTTCGACAGGCCTGCGCTCGACGCTCCGCTAGTCGTAGCCGAACTCGGGCTCCGCCCGAGTGGATCTCCTCCGCGCTCCGCTTGGCCGGACCTCGCTCCGACCTGCCGAACCGGCCCATCCAGGATGTTGATCTAGCAGATTGACCGGGATAACGCTTTGCGGGGAAAGGGCGGGGGCGGTCAAACCGAGCGAGTTCCGCACGACGCGAAAGCGCCAGTGGCGCTTTCGCCAAAGCAGGACTGTCTGAGCGAATTTGATTGCCCCCGTCCTTTCCCCTGCTCCAATAAACCTATAGGTTTCCGGCGACATCCTCCCAAAACGGGCCGGTTCTTATCATGTAAGATTTTGTTCACTAAAAGTGGCGAAAAAACTTATATATCCCCAGTTCAGAGCCATATGAAGAGAAACTTGTTTCCTTGAATTGGCCCCTGTTCTCCCCCTACACTTTAGTCACGGAAAAAGGCATTTTCCAAGAAGGAGAAGGAGGAGAAATGACCGATTCTTCGCAACCGCTTAACCGCATTTCCCGCCGAAGCTTTTTGAAGGCTTCGGGGGCCGCGGCGGGCATACTGGGAATAGCAGGGGCTTCCTCGGTGCTGTCGCTGGCCGTTGAGCAAGGCAACGCCAACGCCCAACCTTCCGAGTACATTGCCCGCACCTACCACCAGGTGCACTGCGGCGGCATGTGCTCGCTGGCCTGCACGGTACGCGACGGGCGCCTGGTGAAGGTGCAACCTAATGGGGTGGGCAACCCCGACTTCCAGACCATTTGCCTGAAGGGCATCTCGGAAGTGTCCCATATCTACGGCACCGGCCGGGTGCAAGCGCCGATGAAGCGCACCGGGGCCCGCGGCGCCGGCGAGTTCGAGCGCATCAGCTGGGATCAGGCGCTGGACGAGATCGCTGCTGCCATCAAAGAGGCCCAGGCGGCCCACGGCAACGATGCAGTGCTGGTAATGACCACCGATGAGGCGGACTTCGGCTTCCTGGCCCCCATGCTGGGAGCCCAAACCGGCGGCATGTCCGGCATCGACGTGGGAATTGGAAACGGCCTCGACCCGGCCACGGGAATGGGCGCTGGCTACGCCATGAGCGCCCCCGAGGCCCGCGACTGGCAGCGCTCCAAGCTGGTGCTCACCGTGGGCTCCAATTACTGCGAATCCAGCTTGCCCAACGTTTTCACTTTCCTGGATGCCAAAGAGGCGGGCGCTCATATGGTTACCGTAGACCCCCACTACTCCACGACCGCCTCGAAATCCGACGAGTGGATTCCCATTGAGCCGGGCACAGACGCGGCGCTGTTCTTGGGGATGACCTCTTATATCTTGGCCAATGGGCTGGCCGACGAAGAGTTCATGAAACTGCACACTAGCCTGCCCTTCCTGGTAGACCAGGCCAGCGGCCAGCTGGCCCGTCACCACGGTACCACAGCCATCGCCACGGCGGCCAACTTCGCCACCGACTCTGTCGCTGCCGCCGGAGAGCTGGGCGAGATATCGGTGGGCGGCAGCCCCAACGAGGGAGCCTCCGATGGAGCCACCCCGGCGGTCCCGGAAACCGGCGAGGAGAATCCCTTCTACGTTATCGATGCCGCCACTGGCGTTCCCATGCCCTACAACAGCTGCGACAATCCCCAGCTGGAAGGCACCATCACCATCGGGAACAGCAGCTATGCGACCGCCTACAGCCTGCTGCTGGACACCCAGGCACCCTTCACCACCCAATGGGCAGCAGAAATCACCGGCATCCCGCAGGAGCGCATCGAGGCGCTGGCGAAAGAGTACGCCGAGGGCCCCTCGGCTCTGGCGCTGGGCTGGGGTGGCAACGACAAGATGACCAATGCCGACATCGCCGGCCACGCCGCCGCTATCCTCACTGCCGTCACCGGCAACATCGGCAAGCCCGGCGCCGGCGTGGGGGTTTACGTGGGTCCCTCTTACAACGGCTACAGCGCACCGCTGGGCAGCTGGGCCCTCCCGGAGGACTGGGCCGTGGCCTCCTCCACCTTGAGCCTCTACGACATGCCCTTCAAGCAGAACAACGTCCATGGCGCCATCTTCTGCGGCGACTTCGTGGCCCAGCATGTAGCGGCCATGGACAACCTCACCCAGTGGGTGGATACCCTGGACTTCGTGGTGAGCATCGACCCCTACTTCACCGAGGGCGCAAAATGGGCCGACTACGTGCTGCCCGCCACCTCTCGCTTCGAGTACGACGAGCCCTTCGGCAATGTGAAGAGCGGCTACAGCCAGATAGTCATCCAGGAGAAGGTGATCGACCCGCTGTTCGAGGCGAAAACGGACCTGTGGATCACCCGCGAGATAGCCAAGCGACTCGGCCTGGAAGCGGGGCTGCCCGCCACCGCCGTGGAGCGCTGCAACGCCATCTTGGCCAGCTCGGCCGAAGAGTGGGTGTCCAGCCTTACCGTGGAGCAGATTTCCGAAAACGGCGCCGTGTGGCCGGTGCCCGACCGCGATACCATCCGTGAGGTAGTGCCCGATCTGGTATTCCCCACCACTTCCGGCCGCATGGACGTGTACTACGACAACCTGGTGGAGTACGGCCAGGAACTGCCCCAATGGGAGGCCTGCACCGAAATCGCCGACGAGGCGCTGCGGGCCCAGTTCCCCCTGCAGCTGTCCAACGTGCGCACCCGCTTCCGCATCCACAACCAGTTCTACGACGCCGACTGGCTGCAGCTGCTGTACGAGCCGCTGATCATGATCAACCCCGAGGACGCCAGCGCCCGCAACCTTTCCACCGGCGATGTGGTGAAGGTGTACAACAACCGCGGCAGCTTCCAGGTGAAGGTGGCGGCCAACAACGCCATCCGCCCCGGCTCGGCCCGCATCTACGAAGCCGCCACCGCCCTGCACAACGTAGAGGGCAACCTGCAGAGCACCACCAACGACACCCTCATCCAGCGCGGCAGCGCGCTGATGTGCGGCCCGGTCATTCCGTTTTCGGACACCCTGGTGGAAATCGAGAAAGCTTAAAAGGAGGTTTGAGGAATGACTCGTTTAGCAATCGCCATCAACCTTGACCGCTGCGTGGGCTGCCACACCTGCACCATGGCCTGCAAGATGCAGAACAACGTGCCGGAAGGGCTGCTGTGGAACCGCGTGCTCACCACCAACTGCGACGTGGTGGACGGCGCCGAGGGCACCTACCCCAACGTAAGCCGCGTGTACACCCCCATCGCCTGCCAGCACTGCCAAAACGCCGCCTGCCAGCGGGTGTGCCCCACCGGCGCCACCTATAAGGACGAGAAGGGCCGCGTGGAAATCGACTACGAGAAGTGCATCGGCTGCCGCATGTGCATGGCCGCCTGCCCCTACAACGCCCGCGTGTTCAACTGGCAGACCCCCGTGCGCACCACCGGCGCCAACTACGGCGATGCCGCCGTGCCGGTGCGCCCCAAGGGAGTGGCCGAGAAGTGCACCCTGTGCAAGGAGCGCACCGACAACGGCGAAGAGCCCATGTGCGTGGTGTGCTGCCCCGCCCACGCCCGCATCTTCGGCGACTTGGACGACCCCGACAGCGAGGTGTCGCGCCTGGTGCGGGAGCGCCACGGCTATCAGATGCTCGAGGACATGGGCACCAATCCATCGGTGCACTACATCGGTTAGGAGACAACTTATGCAACTCATCAAGCGATACAAAGTGGCCTCGGCGCTGCTGGCGGCGCTCGTGGTGGTGGGCGTTGGCTGCTGGATCTACCAGCTGCTGCAGGGCCTTACCGTGACCGGCATGAACAACGGCACCTCGTGGGGCCTCTACATCACCAACTTCATGTTCTTCGTGGGGCTTTCCGCCGGCGGTCTGATTGTGGCCTCCTCCGCCAGTGTGTTCCACATCGCCAAATTCAAGCAGGTGGCACTGCCCGCCATCATCCTCTCCACCGTGTGCATCTGCGCTGCCGGCATGTTCGTGCTCATCGATTTGGGCGGCGTGCAGCGGGTATGGCGGCTGATTACCGGCCCCAACCCCACCTCGCCTTTGCTGTGGGACGTGTGCGTAATCACCTGCTACCTTATCATCAACATCTGCTACCTGACGTTCATGGCCAGGGGCAACAACCGCGCCGTCACCATCACCTCCCGCTTCGCCCTGCCCTGCGCTATCCTGGTGCACTCGGTAACCGCGTGGATCTTCGGCTTGGAGATTGCCAAAGAGGGCTGGAACTCCGCCATCCTGGCCCCCATCTTCGTGGCCAGCGCCATGGACTCCGGCCTGGCCCTGCTCCTGCTGGTACTGTCGGCCCTGAAGAAGGCCCGCATCTTCGACACTTCCCGCGACCTCATGGCCTCGCTGGCCGGCCTTCTGGCCACCTGCATCGCGGTGGACGCCTTCTTCATCTTCTGCGAGCTGCTCACCATGGGCTACAACGGCACCCACGGCGCCACCGTCATCCTGAACGAGCTGTTCTTCGGCGCCACCGCCCCCTTCTTCTGGTTCGAGGTGGTGGGCGGCCTGGTGGTGCCCTTCTGCATCCTGGTGTTTCAGAAGAACCGCGAAAAGCCGCTGCTGGTGAACATCGCCTGCGCGCTGGTGGTGCTGGGCGTGTTCTGCAAGCGCGTGTGGCTGCTGTTCACCGCCTTCATCACCCCCAACCTCATGGGCGCACCGGGGCTCATCTCGGGCTCCAGCGAGGCCATTCGCGAAACTGGCACCGCCTCGTTCGCCGTACTCAGCTCCTACGCCCCCACCGTGTTCGAGGTGCTCATCGTGGTTGGAGTGCTTGCCCTGGTGGTGCTGGCCTTTCTGCTGTTGGCGGGGCTGCTGCTTAAGCCCGGCAAGCCAAAAGCATCCGAATAGTGGGCAAACTGAAAGGAAGGGGCTGGCCCCGGCCTTTCGCCCATCGGCTATAATGGCAGCACTCAAGAGCCCTTAAGGCTGTATCGGGGAAACGCGTCGCCTGTGGTTCGGCGGCGCGTTTCCCCTTGTGTGCAAGGAGGCAAGAGCTGCCATGGATGCCCAGAAGGCGCACTTCGTCACCCTCTGGTGTGCCGCCATCTCGAAGTTCGAGAAGGGGCTGGGGCGGGCTTTGGCCCCCACCCTCACTGCGGCCCAGTATCGCGTTTTGGCCTCCCTTGCCCTTCCGGAAGCGGACCAGGGCACCAAGGCCCGCCTGGCCTGGACCGCCTCCATGCGTCCCGACGAGGTGGAGGCCGCTCTGGAGGACTTGGCCCAGGCTTCTCTGGTGGCGCTGCCCTCCCCCCATGACCCCCGCGGTGCCGCCCGCCTCACCAATACCGGCCGCGAGGCGCTGCAGCGGGCCAATGGCGCTGTGACCGAATGGGAGCAGCAGTGCGCCGAAGCGCTGCAGCCCAGCGAGCAGCAGCTGCTGGCCTCCGTTTTGGCCCGCGCCCTCACTGTGCCCGGCAGCTACTACGCCCGCCACCTGCAACCGGGCGCCCAGGGGCTTTCCCCAGTACAGCGAGTTACCGTGCTCCACGCCATCCATCAGGCCATGGCCCATGCCATACGGAAGAACACCGACCTCTCCCTTACCGACTTCCGCTTTCTGCTGGAGCTGTATCCGAAAAAGCAGCGGGGCGACAAGCGGCTGCGGGCTAGGGAAATTGTGAGTTACTTGCGGGTGGGGCGCTCCTATGTTACAACTGCCTCCCTGCGGCTGGAGCAGGAGGGCCTCATCGAGCGCATTCCCGACGAGCAAGACGCCCGGGGCATCCTTTTCCGGCTCACTCCCCAAGGCGCCCAGGCAGTGCAGGCCGCCGGAGACGACATCTTCGTGCTGCTCACGTCGCTTTTCGGGAATCTTATGGAAGACCGCCGATTCCTGCTGCTCATGAAACATTGGCTAAGGGCAGAGGATGAGGCGCTTGCGACTAAGAGGCCCTGACCCTATGAAAACCGCCCCCGACAAAACCGTGCTCCAATCGTGCGGGTTCAACTGCGGCTCCCGCTGCCAACTGCGCCTTCATGCGGAAGACGGACAGGTTGCGTGGGTGGAATCCGACACCGGCCCCGATGCCCCTGACGCTCCCCAAATGCGCGCCTGCCTGTGCGGTCGCGCGTGGGGTCACTGGGTGAACAGCCCCCATCGGTTGGACTATCCGCTGAAACGGGTGGGGCCCCGCGGCTCCGGGCAGTTCCAACGCATCAGCTGGGACGAGGCATTGGACGAGATTGCCGCGCAAATCAAGCGCATCACCGCCGATTTCGGGCCCGAGGCCATCTTCTTCCCCTATGCTTCGGGTATCTTGGCCAGCGGGCAATCGCCGCTGGAGCGGGCGATAGACTGCTACGGCGGCCACTTGCGTCTGCATTCCGACTACAGCAGCGCGCAATTGCAGGCCGGGACGATGGCCCTGTTCGGCGACGACGGCTATTACAGCGGCTCGCCTTTGGAAGAGGCCGCCAACTCCGATGTGCTGGTGCTGTTCGGCTCCTCGATGTTCGCCACCCGCCAGGGAGGCGCCGCGGGCGGCCACTATCTCAACCAGCTGCGAGAGCAGGCGGCCGCCGAGGGGCGCCCCTTCAAGGTGGTGTCCATCGACCCTCGCCACACCCCCGAGGTGCGCGGCGCCCAAGACCAGTGGATACCGCTGCGCCCGGGCACCGATGCCGCCTTCGTGGCCGCCGTCATCCACGAGCTGCTGATAGACGGCCTGGCCGACGAGGAGTTGCTGCGCAGCCATTGCGTGGGCTTCTTCGAAGACACGCTGCCCCCGGGCACCCCGCCCCACAGCAGCTACAGCGACTACGTTTTGGGGCGCGGCCCCGACGGCACCGAGAAAACCTGCGCCTGGGCGGCCGCCATCACCGGTTGCCCCGCCGCCACTATCCGCCAATTCGCCCGCACGCTGGCCCAGGCCAAGAGCGCCTTCATCACCCAAGGATGGGGGCCGCAGCGCAGCGAGTACGGCGAGCAGACCAGCCGCGCCATATGCCTCTTGGCGGTGGCCAGCGGCCACTTCGGACGCCCCGGCACCAACAGCGGCGTCCATGAGCCGATGCGCCCCTACACCCCCTCGCTGCCGGGCGGCCGGGAGAACCCCGTGCGCGCCGCACTGCCGGCGTTCCTGTGGACCGAGTGCCTGCAAGGGGGCGGCATCACTCAGGCCCAAGGGCTGCGAGGCGCCCAGCAGCTGCCCTTCCCCATCAAGATGATCGTCAACCATGGCGGCAATTGCCTCACCAACCAGCATGCCGCCATCAACGCCACCCACGACCTACTGGCGGACGAGAGCCGCTGCGAGTTCATCGTGGTGTGCGATGTGATGCTGAACGACTCCGCCCGCTATGGCGACATCGTGCTGCCCGAGCTGGCCCTGGGCGAGCGGGAAAACGCCGTGCTCTCCGGTTTCGGCGACCGGGTGAGTTGTTTGCGCCATGGCGAGAGCTGGAGCCACTTCACCGGCGAGCGCCGCGATCCCTGGAGCATCGGGCGCGCCCTGGCCGAAAGGCTGGGAGTGCTGGAAGCCTTTGAAGAAGGCGCAGGGGACGGCGACGAAACGCTAGCGGCGCGAATGGCCAGCGAAGGGCAGGTGTTCGCCGCCTCTTCCGCGGACTCCGCCGGCCACACGGGCGAAGACGACAACGGAAAGGCCGCTGCTTCTGCCGGCCGTGCAGACGAGGACGCCCGGAGGCTACCCGCCCCCGGACATGAGATGCGGGCCCTGCGCGCGCCACTGCCCTGCGCCTACGGGGCCTTCCGCGCCAATCCCACGGCGCATCCGCTGCCCACTCCCTCCGGCAAGATAGAGGTGTACTCAGAGGCCCTCGCCCGCATGGCCCAGACGGCCCAGCTGCCCGATGGCCAAGTCATCAGCCCCATACCCGCCTATCTTCCAGCCGCAGAAGGGCCTGGTTCCCCCACCGCCGAGCGCTTCCCGTTGCAGCTCATCACCTACCACGGCTACCAGAGCATCCATTCCAACTTCTCCCACCTAGCCATCGTGGAGTCGGTAATGCCCCACGCCCTTCAGGTGAACCCTGTGGATGGGGCGGCAAACGCCTTGGTGGAGGGCCAGCCAGTAGTGGTGGAGAACGATCGCGGAGCGCTGGTGGCCCGCGTGCACCTTACCCCCTGCATCATGCCCGGCGTGGTGGCGCTGCCCAACGGCGCCTGGCACAACGCCGACATGGCCGGCTCGCGGCTGGACTGGGGCGGATGTGCCAACACCCTCACCTCCTTGCGCCCCAGCCCCATCGCCCGGGGCAATGGCCAGAACAGCTGCCTGGTAAGGCTGCGCCCCCTTACCGCCGAGGAGCAGGCAGCAGGAAGGGAGCGGGGCTATGACTGCTAAGCGCGCTACCACCGCCGCCCCAAAAGGGGCAGCCCCGTCGCCAGACCGGGAGCAGTACGGCTTCACCTTCAACCAGAACCGCTGCTCGGGGTGTCGCACCTGCGAACTGGCCTGCAAGGATTACCATCATCTGGAAGGCGATGTGGCCTTTCGCACCATCCATGAGTTCGTGGGAGGCGAATGGCATCAGAACAACGACGGCAGCTGGGACCAGGACGTGTTTTCGTTCTACGTGTCCATGTCTTGCAACCATTGCAGCAATCCCGCCTGCCTGCGGTTCTGCCCATCGGACTCCATTTCCAAAGACAGCAACGGGTTCGTGGTGGTGAACAGCGATACCTGCGTGGGCTGCCAATCGTGCATGGTGGCCTGCCCTTACCACGCCCCTCGCTTCGACGAGGCCAGCGGCCACACAGTGAAGTGCGACGGCTGCCGCGACCGCATAGAGGCGGGGCTCAAGCCCATCTGCGTGGAGGCGTGCCCGCAGCGGGCGCTGGAATTCGGCCCCTACTCCCATCTCTCCGACAACGCTGACGTGGTAGAGCAGGTGGGCACCATGCCCAGCCCCGACATAACGCAGCCCAACTACGCCATTATCCCGGCCCCTCACGCCCAAGGCACCACCGGCAGCAACGCCCAACTAATCAACTGCCGCGAGGTGTAGGCGTTACTGCATCGGATCCAGCAGGATCCTGTTCCCCGATTGCGAGAATTCGAACAACCAGTCGGTTAGCTCCTCAGGAGAAACCTTCAGCCCCGATCGCAGCCATTCGGTGATAACCCCCACGTTTGCGCCGGCGGTGAAATGGGCCGCGTAGCGGTACTTCTCGCTGCAATTGCCCGTCTCGCCGCGGAACAAATCGATGCTGGCGGCGGCCAGCACCTCCCGCATCACCTGGCCGATGATGCCGATACGACCCTGCACTACCGCCGACGCATAGAAGTCCCGGTTGTCGTAGATGGTCTCCAGCATCCGCTGCGTGAGCATCTTTCCGCCGGCCGTCCCCGAACCCATGGGCAGAAGATCCATCATGGTGGCAATGGGCGTCACCACATCGCCGCGCACGATGCTCCGCAGCACCCCTTCTTTCCCATCAAAGTAAACATAGAGAGTCTTGCGCGACACACCGGCACGCTCGCAGATGTCCACCACGGTAATCTTGTCGTAGTCGGTCTCCTGCAAGAGCCCCTTGAAAGCCTCCATTATGCGGGTCGGCGTGTCTTCCCCTCCGCGTTTATCCATTGTTCCCCCTCTGTAGAATGGCAGGTAACAACAAACCCTCTTTGTTACCCATCGAAACCCATTCTACGTTCTCTGTCACTGTCGTGTCCAGAGCCTTTCACCTCACCATGGCTTCAACAGGAATCGCAGAGGAGGCGATTCCGCTCTTTTGAGAAGGGGGACGATCAGTGAAGAATCTCCAACCCATCACCGAGGAAGGCTTGTCGCGGCGAAACTTCCTCACCGGCGCCGGCATAGTGGCCGGCGGCGTGGCGGCGGCCGCAATGCTGCCAAACATCGCCCATGCCGAAGAGTCTGTGGCTGCCCAACCGCTGCCGGGCGCCACCAACGGCAACAAGCTGTGGGAGGGCACCCAGCTGGCACTGGGACGCGTGGTGCACAATCCCGACATCTGCTCCGGCTGCCGCACCTGCGAAATCGTATGCTCCACCTTCCATGAAGGAAAGGCCAGCTCGTACCGCTCACGACTGCAATGGGACAAGGCGGTGATGGACGCCTGCATCACCGACATCCACACCTGTCGCCAATGCGCCGGCCCCGAGTGCGTGGCGGTGTGCCCCACTGGCGCCCTGTCCATCGACCCGGAAACCGGCGCCCGCGTGATCGACGAGGAAGTGTGCGTCGGCTGCCGACTGTGCGAAGGGGCCTGCCCGGTAAAACCCTCCATGATTCGCTACGACGAGCGCACCAGCACCTGCTTCAAGTGCGACCTGTGCGGTGGCGACCCCCAGTGCGTGAAGTTCTGCCCCACCGGCGCCCTGCAATCCTCCTGGGATATTCGATCCGCCGAAGAGGAAGACGACGGTTTCTGGGAAATCGAGGTTACCGGCGATGCCAAGACCTTCGCCCATATCGAGAAGCCCACGCTGGTGCTTTCCGATGTGTCCGGCGGCATTCAGTTCGATGGCGTTGTGTGGACCAGCCACGCCACTCAGTTCAACATCATCATGGCCACCTTCGATGCCACCGCCGAAGCCTACGACAAGAGCGGCAACTCGGTGGGCACCTCCGACAGCAGCGCCCATATGGAAATCCCCGAAATGCAATCGGCGGAATTCTCGCTGTTCATCCCCACATCCGCAAAGGTGGCCGACCTGGGGCACATGGCATTGCGCATCGAGAGCGCCTACATAACCAACGCACCGGGCGAAGAAGCTGCGGCTGACGGCGCCGCCCAGACGGCATAGGAGGAAAACCATGGCAGATTTGTACGGATATACCGGTAAGATTCTAGTGGTGGACCTCACCAGCGGGGAAACCTCCACACTGGACACCACCAACTACACCGACTTCATCGGCGGCCGCGGCATGGGCGCCAAGCTGCACTGGGATCTGGTGGGCCCCGACGTGAAGGGCACCGACCCGGAAAACGTGCTGGCCTTCACCACCAGCCCCACCACCGGCACCCCGTGTCCCGGCGGCCAAAAAACCTGCGTCACCGGCGTGGCGCCCCACATGTACCCAGTGGAGACTTACCTGAAAAGCGTGTTCGGCGGCATGTGGGGCCCCGAGCTGAAGTACGCCGGCTGGGACGGCGTGGTGTTGAAGGGCGCTTCTGCTACCCCGGTGTACATCCTCATCCAGGACGACCGGGTGGAAATCCGCGACGCCGACGATTTATGGGGATTGGACACCCAGTCCACCGAGCGCATGTTGTGGGACCGCTTTGACGACAAGCACCGCATCGTCACCATCGGCCCTGCCGGTGAAAATCTGGTAAGCGATGCCGTCATCCTTTCCGACGACTCCAATACCGCAGGCAAGGGCGGTTTCGGCGCCGTAATGGGCTCTAAGAAAGTGAAGGCCATCGTGGTACGCGGCACCGGCGAGGTAACAATGGCGCGCCCCGAGGAGTTGCTAGAGCTGGCCTATGAGAGCCAACGACTGATCACTCGCAAGGAAACCGAAGCGCAACCATCACACCCCTACCGCGGCAGCCTGTTCGGCCCGCTTTCCACCGAAGGCAATGACATCTGGAAAGAGGGGCAAGAGGGCAAAAATGTGCGCACCGGCCTGGCCGGCTGCATGATGTGCCCCATTGCCTGTGGCATGTCCATCAAGTTCAAAGACGGCTACAGCGAATCCACCGGCCACATCATGTGCGTAGAATGCAACGCCGAGCCAGAAGAAATGGTAGTGGAAAACGAGAACTGGGGTCGCGCCGCCTTCTCGCGCCTGAAGGAAATGGACAAGATGGGCTACTCGGTGTGGTCCATGCACTTGGACATCTGGCCGCTGTTCACCTACGGGGTGCTGAAACCGGAGGACCTGGAAATCGATGCCCCGGTAGGCTCTAAGAAATTCTCGAAAGAGCTTGTGCGCAAGATCAGCATGCGCGAAGGGCTGGGGGACGAGCTGGCCAAGGGCCGCGCCCACTTCCTCAACGAGTTCATTGGCACCGACCAAACCAAGCTCATGTACCAGATGCAGGCGGTTACCTCTGGCCAAAGCCGTCTCACCTATAACTACGGCGCCAACTTCTACGGCCCCATTGGCTGGGTGGGCTGCTGCGTTTCCCGCGGCCGCGACAACGACCAAACCTGGGCGTTCTCCAACACCATCACCGACCCGCGCGTGGTAGCGCCGGGAAGCAAAGCCTACATGCAACTGCAGCAGGATATCGGCAATATGCTGTGGGATACCGACCAAGGGGCCATCGACAACGCCAATCGTGTGGTGTCCGACAAAATTGCCCCCATGGCCTATACCGCCCACAACTTCAAGTGCTGGGTAGACACCGTGGGCAGCTGTTCCCAGTTCATGCCCCATATTTCCATGTATTCCGACAACTATATGGGCAAATGGGATATCCGGCGCCAACTGGTGTCGGCAGTTTCCGGCCTGGACATCGACTCCGATGAAAAGGAAAACGAGTACTGCGACCGTATTTGGATGCTGGAGCGCTGCATCGGCGCCCGCCAGGGGCAAACCAAAGAAGACGACTGGATGTACGACTGCATATTCGAGGATCCCTCCTATAAGGACTGGGGCCTTACCCGCGAAGGGCTGCGAAGCGCCATCGATCAGTACTACGAGATTCGCGGCATCGACGTGGAAACCGGGCTGCCGAGGCGCTCGACACTGGAGCGGCTGGGGCTCAAGGACGTGGCCGACCGCATGGAAGGTGAGTACGGCATCGCGCTGCCGGCCTAAACGCCAGTCAAACGGCCATTTGATTTCTGCACAACATAGGAGGGGACATGGACGAGAAAGTACGGGCCATCCAAGAGCGACTGCGACAGCAGTTCGGTGCCTCGATGGTGCCCGGGCAACGCTTCGACGGCGTGCCGCTGGTGGCATTCGACGAGGTGGCAGGGCTTCCTACCGGGGGCGAAGCCTTCGTGGACAACCTGCTCGCGGAGCTGAAGCGCCGCGGATGGCGGGTGGCCCACGTAGTGCGGCAGCTGGCGGAGGGCGTCGATGCCCCGGAGGCCAGCGAGCCCGTTACTGAACCGGACGCATCGGTAACGGTGGGGCAAGGGCGCCTGACCATTTCCCGTCCCATTCCCCCCGCCGATGCCCTCGATGCCGCCGTGGATGCGGTGCGGGAAGGCTACGACATCGTGATCGGACAGAACTTCGGTTTCGCCATCGTGCCCCGCGTGCTGCTCACCCGACGGGTGCAAGAGGGCTTCAACCTGGGGCTCCCCAATGTGGTGGCCTATGTGTCCGACAGCGGACTGGACGTGGCCATCCCCCACTTCACTGCGCTGGAAGTCGAGCGGCCGATCTCATCGAACAAACCCTGGGGCTAGAAAAAGCTCTGGATACCTTAGAGGAGTAATTATGGGAGAAATTGCATTGCAAACCTCATGGGGCGTGCAGATTGCTCTCTACCTGTTCTTGGGCGGCCTAGCCGGCGGCACTGCGCTGGTAACTGGCATTGTCCAACTGAAACAGGGCGAGAGGTTCAAGAACCTGGTGCGCTTCGGGGCATGGGCGGCGGTGCTGCTTCTGCTGGCAGGCGTGCTGTGCCTGGTGACGGAGGTTACCATGCCGCTACGGGCCATGCAGCTGTGGCGCGCTTTCACCAACCCCATATCCTGGATGACCATCGGCGCCTGGCTGCTGGTGGCCGGCATCGTGGCAACGGGGCTGTTCGCCCTTGCGGCCACCCCGGCCATCGGGGGCAAGGTGCTGGGGCAGAAGGCCCCTTCCTTCAAGCGGGTGCTGGCCATCATATCGGCCGTATTGGGCGCCTGCATCGCCATCTACACCGGCATCCTGCTGTGCGTGCTGCTGAACCATCCGCTGTGGAACACCCCGCTTCTGCCGGTTCTGTTCACCGTTTCCGCCTTCGATACCGGCATTGCCCTCATCTGCACCTACCTGTGCCTGGGCAAGCCCTTGGGGGCGGCGAAGGAAGCGCCTGCGAAAGACACGCCTTCCGAGCCTGATGCGGTCGACGGCGAGAAAGCCGCCACGGCCATGAAGGTCACAGAAGATGCTGCCGTCCTTGCCAAGATGACCGCTCTGCTGGAGGAGTGCAGCGTTGGGCTGATTGCCGCCGAGGCCGTTGTGCTTGCTGTGCTGCTGCTTATGACCAGTGGCGCCGGCGAGGCTGGGGCGCTTTCCGCTTGGGTGCTGACCGCAGGGCCCCTGGCCGTGCCCTTCTGGGTGATTCTCATCGTGGCGGGCCTGGCAGTGCCGCTGGTGCTGGAGCTTTTACAGCTCAAGGGCAACCATGCGAAGTGGATGGCACTCGCCTCCCCCTTGCTCATCTTGGTGGGCGGCTGCGCACTGCGCTTCCTTATCCTGTACGCTGGCCTTCCCCTTGCCCTGTAGGAGGCGACTTGCTATGACTTCTATTCAAACTGCTACGCCCCGCTCATCGGTAAGCCGCCGCAACTTCTTGGGCGCGCTGGGGGCTGCCGGCGCCGGGCTTGTGGCCGCCGCTGCGGCAACGGCCGTGCCCGCCCTTGCCGCCGACAACCTGTCGGGCAAGAAGGGCATTCTGTTCGACGCCACCAAGTGCGTGGGCTGCCATTACTGCGAAGTGGCCTGCAAAAAGGCCAACGGGCTTACCTGCGATGTGGCCCTGGACTTGAAGGCTCTCCCCGAAAGCGCCGTTCCCAGCGGCATGAAATCCGCCGATGTGCTGTTCGGCAAGAACCGCCCAGCGCCCGTAACCGAAGACGACCGCGATGCTAACCGCTGGCTGCGGGTGGTGCGCACCACCGTCGCTGACGGCGACAGCAAAGTGGAGCTGAACATGCGCCACTCCTGCACCCACTGCGGCCTATGCGCCAGCGTGTGCCCCTCCGGCGCCATGAATAAGCGCGAGGACGGCATTATAGACGTGGACCGCGAGCTGTGCATCGGCTGCGGCTACTGTTATCAGGCCTGTCCCTTCGACATTCCCCACTACCCGGCCGAAGGCGACCGAGCGGTGACGAAATGCACCGGCTGCGCTGGTCGCGTGGACGAGGGGCTGGAGCCCGCCTGCGTGTCCATCTGCCCCACCGGCGCCCTGGCCTTCGGCGATCGCGCCTCAGTAGCCGCCTCGGGCGAAGCACGCGCGGCGGAGGTCGGCGGCAACGCCCACCTCTTCGGCAAGACTGAGCTGGGCGGCATCGGGGTGATGACGGTGACAGCCCACTCCAGCCAGGACAGCGGACTGCCGCCCCTGCCCAACTAGCCCTCCCCTCGGGGCGTCCGCATCCCCCTGACATTTCAGCGGGCGCCCCTTTCCGCACAAACAGCGCCCCAACCCCCCACGGGGCGCTGTCTGCAAGAACGTCAAGGCAGCATGGGGCATTTACGGTGCGGTTTCACCGCGTTCAGCAGGGCGGATTGCCTGCGGCCACCCGACACAGGCGCGCTTGCCCCCCATCTTCGCCTTTCCCGTATCCGAGGTGATTCCCGTGAAAGCCATCGGCTGTTCCCCCGCCCAACCGACGCTTGCCAGCTGCGAGTACGCCCTGTGCCGCCCCGACGGCAGCGCCTCGGCGGTGCAAAGCCAAACCCAACACGAGCACCTGCTGAGTATCGTGATGAACGGCCAGCTGGCCTTCACCCTCACCTGCACTCCGCAGTACCTGTTGGAACTGACACTGGGGCGGCTGTTCAGCGAGGGGCTGATAAGCGACATCAGCGACGTTGCCTCTATCCACGGCTGTCAGAAGGGCGATGTGGTGAAAGTGAAGCTGCAGGACGGCGCCCGGTTCGAGCAGGCGAAAGCCGTTCGCGTATCTACCTGCAACGACGCCCGCGAGGCTCACTTGGCAAGGCGGCGCCGTCTAGAGCTTCCGCCGCTGGAACCCGCCGTCTTCGACCGCCGTTGGGTGTTCGCCGCCGCCGAGGCCTTCGCCCAGGACACCCCCATGCACCAACGCTCGCGGGGCGCCCACAGCTGTTCTTTGGCGCAAGGCGGGCGTATACTGTTCTCGTGCGAGGATCTGGGCCGCCACAACGCCTTCGACAAGGCTATAGGCTGGGGGCTGCGCAACGGGGTGGACTTCCGCCGCTGCTTCGCCATAACCAGCGGCCGCGTGCCCACCGACATGGCCGCCAAAGCGGTGCGCGCGGGCATTCCCGTGCTGCTGTCCGCCTCGGTGCCCACCGATGCAGCCCTGCAACTGGCCCACGAGAAAAACCTCACCATCATCGGCCGCATCAAACCCGATGGCGTAGCAGTCTATCACGACCCCACGGGCTCGATGGCCATGCCTTACCACATATCTTCCAGCGTCACCAAACGGCAGCCTGCCTTCTGCGCTTCGGCCCTGCACTCTTCAGTGAATCCCGCCTTCGAGAACAGAAGCAGTTGCAGGGGCTGACCATGCTGGATTAGCGAGGCGCGATGCTGAAGGGTACGGAGCACGTCATCGCCTACCGGCTTCGACTGCCATTTGCACTCGCCGCAAATGAGGGTTCCGTCATCGCACTGGGCCACAACGTCTATCTCGGCCTGAGCCTTGCGGACAGGATCGGTTCCCCACCAGCGGCCCACATTTAAAATGAAAGGAACATCGTCCCTCATGGATTCTTCAAGCAGCCATTGTCGACACACTTCTTCAAAAACCGGCCCCGTGTAGGTGGCAAGATGCTCGCGGACTATCAGCTGCGCCACTTCACGCTCACGTCCTACCTGCAAGGGCGTAAGATACTGGGGGACAAACCGGTACCAAAACCGAAAGAGAGGATCGCTCACGACGTAACGAACCTTCTTCCTGCTGGCGTCCACCATGGGCTCTTCGCGACGAATAATCCCCAGCTCGATAAGCGACTTGAGATAGCTGGTGGCAGCAGTGCGCTCGATGCCCGCCCCATCGGCAATATTGGTGAGCTTTCCTTCTCCACCGGCAATCGTCTGAATAATTGCCTTGTATTTTGCTGGTTCCCGCATCTCCTGCTGCAGAAAGGCATCCGGCTCCCCAAAGAGAAAGCTGTCGATGCCTAACACGTTTTGGGCAATGTTCTGCTCTACCGAAAGACCGGTATCGAACTGTTCCAAGTAAAGAGGCACTCCACCGGCAATCCCATACCACGCAACATTGTCCTCAACAGAAGCGCCGGACAAAAGCTGGCACGCCTCCCTGAAGCCGAAGGGCTCGACTTTAATTTGCGCCGTACGTCGCCCGTAGAGGGGGCTCTTGTACCCCAGCACCTGATGTTCCATGAAACTCATCGACGAGCCGCATAGGATAAGGAACAGATTACTAGCCTCCCGGTTCTTGTCGATAAGATGCTGCAAAACGGAGGAAACGGATTTGTCGCTCTGGGCAAGATAAGGGTATTCGTCGATGACGAACACCAGCCGTTGCTGGCTGGCAAGCGAGAACACATAAGAGAAGGCGTCCTCGAATGCGGGAAAGACGGCTACCGGTTTGTCGGTTAGCTCGAATGAGCCGAAGTTGCCCGACTCTGCGAATTCGGCGATAGCCTTGCTCAGCGCCACGAGATTTTCTTTGGCAGTTGATTCGCGGGCCGAAAAGAAAATAGCCCTTTTCCCCTCCACAAATTGGTTGATGAGGCTAGTCTTTCCCACGCGCCGCCGCCCGTAAACAACCGGCATCTGAAAACCTGGAGCCCCATACAGTCTTTCAAGGGTGTCCAATTCCCGCTGCCTGCCAACAAACTTCATGCCATCACCTTTTGTATAGTTACGTTTATACTATTTACGATTATACAAAATAGGCAATCCTTGACAAGAGAATCCACAGCGGGAACACGAGGCTATAGCGCACCGGCACGATGTCGCAACGACACGGTCTCACCCGGTCACAAAAACCAACCAGCCGCGCCCTATTCCCCCGACTGGTCCTTCACGAAGGTTTGCACGCTGATGGAGGCAACGGCGCACAAAAGGCCGCCCACCACCCATGCCATCCAGAAAAACGGAGTGCGGTAATCGGGCACAAATAGCATCACCAGGCCGGCTATGGTGGCCACCACCATGATGAGGCCGCACAGGCCACCGGTCAGCTGGCTCTTGCGCCGTTTGCGCTCAAGGCGGGCACGGACGCGGGTCAGCTCCTCATCGGAGGCCTCTGTTACTCCCAGCAAATTGCACAGCTGCTCATCGGTGTACATGGCGCGCAGCGCCGCCACGTCCTCATAGGCCAGGATCTTTCCCTCATCGCTCTCGGCGATGGTCTGCTCGCGGGCCTCGTTGTAATTGGCAATGTTCAGGCGCCCCAGCATGATGCCGCCGTATACAATAAGGGCAGCACCCACCGCCACCAGAGCTATAAGCCCCGCAGCAGCCAGCTGCTGCGCTACCTCAGAAGCCTCATCGAAGAAGATGCACAGCACAACTCCGCCAAAGATGCACAAGATGCCGCCCACCAGCTGCCACACAAACGCCTGCTGCGTTCTCTGGCGGTCCTCTGCGGTGTAGAAGTCCTGCAGGAAGGGATGGCTGCGCTGAAACTCTGCATGTCGGAACGCAGCGGTCACCAACAGCGCTACGCCAATGCCAATGCCGAGGAACAGGGGGATGGCACCCAGTGCCTCGATGCTGGCCGGCCCCTGAAGATCACCGATGCCAGCAATGGCCACAAACAGCGCTGCCCCCATAACGATGCTGAAGACGCCCAAAGCAAGGCGCCGGGCGAAAGCGCGCATATGTTGGTCGTAGCCGCACACATCCTGAGGTGGCGCGCCAGCAGAGGCGCGCATAGCTTGGGCCTTGGCCCTTGCGGATCCAGTAGGAGGCTGGCCAGTGAGGTCCCCTTGCACTAAATCATCCAAGCTGCACTCGAATATCTGGCACATCTTCAGCAGCTTGTCCATCTCAGGGTAAGAGCGCTCGGCCTCCCATTTGGTTACCGATTGGCGGCTCACCCCCAGCAGCATGGCCAGCTGCTCTTGGGTCATGGAGTGAGTGGCGCGCAGGTACTGCAAGTTCTCGCGGAAGCTCATGGTTCTTCGCTTTCTTATGATGTGCGGTGCCGCTTGGAAGTCGCGCACCGCGAACGGTCGGGAATGTTGATCAACAGCGCCCACTTTACCGGTTGCCGCGCCGTCCCGCCACCAACTTCCGGCATCATTTTCGCATATTTTCAGGTGCCTTGCGGTTGCTTTCCCCAGATGAGAAGCCATTGGGCCCATAGACGCAAGACCGGCAAAAACCAGCATCCGCAATCTGGGGGGATCAGCAGTGCTGGGGCTGCACCTTCGCCTGAACGGATGGCTCGCACGCGATTGCAGCGCAGGCAGAGATAGAATCTCTGCCCTACGATGGGCCACTTGAAGTCTTTCTGCCCCAGCCATGATGAACCACTTGGAACCTTGGTGTTCTAGCTGGATGCCGAAGGGTAGGCCACTGCACCAGTGGCAATGCAGATGACGCACAGCAGCATAAACGCGCAACCGATGGCCACCAATATGACCCCCAGGATAAGGCCCCTCTTGAACGTTTGGCCCTTCATGAAGGGAATGTGGCGCCGTAGCCAACGCTTGTCCAGCAACGCGTAGGCAATGCCGGAGAAGCAGGGCCAGAAGAACCCAATGTACTCCATGAGCAGAAACCACAAGGGTAATTGCTGGTCGTTCTGATTGGGATTCACCACCGCTACCGTACTGGCCAGCATGAACAGCCCCCAGGTAAGCAGCACCAACACGTTCCACACCATGCCCACCACGATAGATGCCCGGTAGGCAGTAGAAGGGGAAGCTGGCGCCTGGGAAGAAATGCCAACCGGAGAGGACGCATCTGCAGCATTTGGGCTGGTTGATGCCGCCGAACATGCCGTTCCCACCACAGGAGAGGCGAATGCGGCCAAAGGCGCCTCAGAACCGGACGCTCCAGACGGCGGAAAAGCGGCGGACGAAGGAGGAGCCAACGGCACTCCGGCCGCTTGCCCCTGTCCGGCCTGGGCACGATGCGGCATCTCCGCCTGGGCAGCGGCCATAAACGCCGCTTTTAGCTCTTGCACCGACTGGAAACGGGACGCAGGATCGAACGCGCAGGCGCGGGCCAGCACACCGCGCACAAGCGGCGGAATCTCCGGATCGGGGAATCCAGCGCGCACCACCGCTGGCGACGGCTCCCGCTCGGTGAGCAGGAAGTACAGAATCATCCCCAGCGCATAGCCATCGCTGCGCACGTCAGTTTGGCCGTAGCCGAACTGCTCGGGCGGCGCATAGGAGCGAGTGCCGAAGTGAGTGGTATCGCTATCGGCGCCGTCCCGGTAAGGGCGGGCAATGCCGAAGTCCAGCACCGTCAGCTGCCCCTCTCCCACCAGCACGTTATCGGGTTTCAGGTCGCGATGGATGAGCGGTGAGGGCGCAAGCGAATGCATCTCGGCAACGCCATCGCACAACAGCGGGAACCAGCGAAGCGCCAGCTTGAGCGAGGGGTCGCAGGCAAACACCTCGTCCCGCAGCGTGCGGCCGGCCACGAATTCCATCACCACTATCAGCTCGTCGTCGCGACGATGCACGTCGTAGATACGCGGCAGATGTAAGAAGCGCCGCCCCGCCCGCTGGGCCTCTAGCAAGTGATAATAGCCCTTCCCCATTTCCGCATCGCAGTTGATGCGCTTGCGCACAAACGGCCCCAGCTGCGCGTCGTTGGCCCCCACAAAATAAACCACTTCGGTGGTCTCGTGGGGCGACTGCTTTAGCACCCGTTGCACGCGATAGCAGTCATCGCGTGCAAGGGCATCCAAGTATGTGGCAAGGGGATCG
Source organism: uncultured Parvibacter sp. (assembly GCA_947649875.1). GTDB lineage: Bacteria > Actinomycetota > Coriobacteriia > Coriobacteriales > Eggerthellaceae > Parvibacter. Next base: position 25,549 of record CANSTH010000011.1, read on the forward strand.
TTTTCCATGGAGCCCATCATACCAAAAGCGCAGGACAGGCGCGCCCATGCCTCATCGGACTTCTGCCGATTCCACCGGCGCTCGATGCGACGCAAATGATATCCGTTAGCTGAGAGTAGGCTCGCCGAAGCGGTACAGGTCTTCCTCCACTTGCTGCAGCGATGCCCCGCGGTCGATGGAGAAGATGATGATGGCGTCGCGGCGGCTCTTGCAGTACAGCTCGTTGGCGCCGCCCGCCTTCAGCAACCGGTTAGTCTCTCGCAGCGTGCAGCCCATGGCCAGGGCAATCTTCAGCAGGTTGTCCCGCGAAGCCCGTCGCGCACCGGTGAAAATCTGATAGCCGAAGGTCTCGTTGATGCCCGCTTCTCGCACCACCGCCGCACGCTTCAGCCCCTTCGCCTCCAAGAGCTGGGCCAAATAGCCGCTCAAGCTGCGCTCCCCTACATCGGCTTTCTTGATGAAGGCACGCGGGTCGGGAGCTCTCAAAAGCTCTGCAAGCATGTCTTCTGTGAGCGGCTCTTCCACGCGCTTCTTTCTCCTTCGTCCCATTTCAGGCTCCGAACGGCAGAGGGTGGGGGCATTGGCCACCTTGTCTCGGTCTGCGCCGCTTCACGCTGCTGCAGAAACGTGGCGAATCGCCCGACCTCTGTCGTCTTCTCATTGTAACGGCAGATCGCCGCCCGAGGGAACAGCCCCCCGGTGCGGCAACCTGAAAACATCGCGGCATTCCACTGCTACTACCACTGTGCAAAATTGCAAGATTTGTACGCCATTCCGATTAGTCGAATACCATTTTCAACGGCTCATTTGGGTGAGTGCGCCATTATGCCAGGTCACAGCCGTGTGCGAGATTCGAAACGAGGGATACCTTCTCGATCGTCGTACAAATCTCGCTTTTTTGCGCGCCGAAGCGTACAAATCTCATCTTTTCGGCCATCTGGATTCCGTTGACCTTCGCACCCAGATGCCGTTAGCTCAGCGAGAACGTCTTTTCTGCAAGCAGCTCATCGCTGAAACTGAACAGCTCTTCCACCTCAACGGTCACATCGCTGGTATCCGTCAGCTCGTAGGCCAGCGCGTAGGTAACAGAGGCGCCCGGCTTAATCTCGCTCATCGACTTGCTGCTTTCCGCGCCGTCCACGCCGATGGCGCCCTCCAGCTGCATGCCATTCTGGAATGCCTTGGCACTTACCGCCACCAAGGGGCTAACGGCTTCATCGGAGTTGTTGACGAAGGTATAAGACACCAGGATAGCCGGGTTGCCCTGGTAGTCATCCACTGTACGGGTCTCGCCGATGGTCACCTGGTAGTCGGCCGCCTCGCCGCCGCTCTGGGCTGCTTCCGGCTGCTGGGCTTCTGACCCCTGAGTCCCTTGGGCCGACTGCTGTGCCGCCTGCCCCGAGTCACCCTGCCCCTTGCCAGCGGCATCGGAGGCAGCCCCCGCACTGCCGTACATCACCGCAGTCACCAGCAGCGCGATGATGCCCAACACTAACCCGGCAATGGCAATGCCCTTGCCGCCTTTCGTGCCCTTCACCGTTTGCCACACGCCGATGCCGCCAAAGATGATGGCCAGCAGCACGAACGGGAACGACAGCAGGTTCAGCAGCGGCACGAACGAGCTGACCAGCGCAATGATGCCGCATACCAGGCCCGCCACTGCAAGACCGGAGGTTGATTTCTTCTCCACAATAAGTCCCTTCTCCTTTTGAGCTCTTGCTCATTACAAGACAAGGAAGAAGGGTGTCGGTTCGCCGCCCGCGTTTCATTAGCTGCCAGCTAAGGTGGCGAAGGAACGTATTGCCAGCGGAGCAGCTAAAACGAGCGCAGAGTGGGGTCGGTTTTGGGGGTGGTGGCCACGAACTTCAGGTAGTAGATGGCATCCAGCACGGCGGGGATGCACAGCAGGAGCAACGTGAGGGCCGCCTCGATGAGCAGATAGCTCATGTCGTACGTGACCGAGTACAGGAAGTTCGCCCAAAAGCCGGCGCGATCGGGCGGATAGAACAGGTTGGCGGAAAGGACGTAACAGCCGCCCAGGCAGAACACTCCCAACAGATAGCCGGCCCGCAGCCCGAAGCTGTCGCGGGCCACGCCGTCTTCCTCCCATTGCACATGGCGCCGGTTCAGCAACAGCCCGCCCAGCGCGAATGCCCCATAGGCCACCGGGTACTCCAGCAGCAGGGCACCGGGATTGTAATTGATGAACTCGCCGGTGAGGTAGGTTACCCCCAACTTCAAGAAGCCGAACAGCACCCCTATGCAAAACCCGTAGCGGGGACCGTAGAAGAAGGTGATCAGCCACAGGAACAGCAGGCTGAAACAGGTGACGGCGCCGCCATCGGGCAGCACCACCGGCTTCACAGCCGACAGCAGAGTGGCCATAGTCAGCAGCACTACCGTCCAGAACAGGCGGTTGCCCCGCAGCCGATCAACGGGGCGAAGGCGGAAGTTCGGGCGCGTATCGATGGTTTCCATGGGCACCTCCTAATACCTGCGAGCTTCCAAATGACGCTTGCGGCGATGGTTTACCAGCACCACCAGCACCAGCAGCAACGTGCCACTCAAAATGCCGAGGTTGATGGTGGTCTCGGCGTATACCGCCTGAATGCCCATCTCCTGGTAGAAGCCCTGTAGCAGCTCGATGAACAACGGCTGCAGCTGCGCTACCGCCAGCAGAATGGCCACGAAGTTTATCACCATGCCGTTGCGGCTCTCGGTGATGGCCGCCCGCGATGCCACCACGTGCTCGAGGTATTCCTGCTGCTCGTTGTAGGCATCGTGCAGCTGTTGATTGCCGAAGGCCTCCCGCAGCTGCGCCGCCTCCAGCTGCGACGACAGGTACTTGAAGTTCTGCATCTCCCAAAACCGTACCGTGGCACCGTATTCGCGGTCGATGATCAGCTTCGTTTCCGGCGTGATGTTGGTGCTCTCCTCCAAAATGCCCGTCACCCGCTTCGCCGCCTTCGCCAGCGCCGTGTTCTGGAACAGCGTGAGGATGACGATGAACAGATAGTCGGCGAAGCCATCGATGCGCTCCTCGATGGCGGGGGCGAACTTTTTGTCGATGTACACCACCGCCCGCTGCGAAAGGTACACCTCATAATGGGCGAATTGGGAGCGGTTGCTGCAGCTGCTCTGCTGGATGCACTCGCTTTCGATGCAATACTCACGCTCGAAGTTGTGATAGGCCTCCCCCACCAGCATATCCTGTAGTTCCCGCAGGTCAGCGGGCTTTCGGGAAAGGCACAGGGCGCATACGCCGTTGCCGCAGGTATGCAGCCCAAACTTCTCCAACAAGTACCCGGCGAAGAAGATGTCGGGCGGCAACGGCTTTTCCGCCGTATCGTCCACCGGGCTGTTGCCTTTCGCGCCCTTCGAGCCGGCCGCCTTCCCCTCTTCCACCTTCTCCTGCCCGGCAGGGCGCATCATAGCCCTCCAGCCCAGGGCCGACACGCATTTGCCCACGTCCGGCGGCATCGCTACCTTCAGGTAGTCGAACGACATCTGGTCTTCCATCTGGGTAAACGAGTAGGAGAAGCTGGGCAGCAGTGTGCACAGCACGTACATGTGGGTCTTCGGATGGGCTATCAGCACGCTGTGGCCGCGGGCATGGCCGATAACCGTTTCCTGGGCCGGATCTTCCAGCCCGCTGTACTCATCGGTGGTCTGCAGAAAGTCGAAGCTGCCGATGTAGGCCAGCTCCAGCTCTCCCACCACCTCGTTGCTGCACTCGTAGGCGATGCAGTCTTTCAAGTCATCGATAAGCTCTTCCGCCAGAGCACGGTCGGCAGCTGTGCCCGGCAATACGGCGTGGCCCGCTCGATAGTCTTCCAGAAAATTCTCCAACCGCAGGTTGTCGCGGTGGTCGGCCATGGGCATCAGCAGGTACATATCGCCCTTGTAGCCCCTCACCTCCAGCTGCCCTGCCAATAAGTGCCGCAGCAGCTTGCCGTCGCAGATGTACACGGTGTTGCCGTCCTCCAGTGTGCGCACCTCGCGGAACAGGTAGTTGACCAGCGCTTTCTTCCCGTGGGGCGAAACCGCCGTGCCCACGATGTCGGTTATGGGAAGGCCCTCGCTTTCCAGCCGGTTGAGGTACTCCACCCAGCCGTTGGACAGCAGCTTTATCACCTCGGTGCCCTGGTAATCGGGGTGCACCGCCAACGAGATGACGAACAAGTGGTTGGCATCGGTGCGATAGGGCGCCACCTCTTCCGGCAAAATGTCATCGTCACGGATTACCGGACAGCGCTCCAGATTGTCGAGATAGAGCCCCTCTTCGCAGGGAAAGAAGTTGATGTAGCCGGCCAGACGGCCGGTTTCATCGTCCTCCACGAACACGAAGGAGCGGCGGTTTTTCAGGTAGCGATCCACCGTTTTCTGCGGGTCGCCCCAATACTCCTCGCTATAGCAGGTCTGGTCTACCGGCACCAGCTTGTCCAGATAGGCCGCGTCCACCTCTTCCCCGAAGCGCACCGTAAAGCTCATGGGCTCCTCTTTCACACTCCCGCTTATATATCGCCTGCCACCAAGCCGGCTTGTCGCTATTGCCCCAAGCCCAATGCTTCGGCCCACGCGGCTTCCCTGAAGCCGGGAACAATCGCAGCATCGGTTACCAGCAGCGGGCGCTTTACCAGCATGCCGTTGGTGGACAGCAGCTCGATCTGCTCCTCCTCGGACATGTCCGGCAGCTTTTTGGCCAGCTCCATCTCGCGATAGAGCATCCCGCTGGTGTTGAAGAAGCGCCGCAGGGGCAGCCCACTGCGACGGTGCCATTCCAGCAGCTCATCGGCGGTGGGGCGCTCGTTCACGATGTCGCGGTCGGCAAATTGAACGCCATGCCCTTCCAGCCACTGTTTCGCCTTCTTGCACGTGCTGCATTTCGGGTATTCCACAAACAATACGTCCTGCGCCACAACTGCTCCTTCCTTTAGCTGCGGCTATGGTACCACGACTACATCGATACAATAGCCAGCCAGCGGATTCCCGCACGCCCCAAGACGAGGGACGATGACGCGCCCTATCTACCTCTCGAACGGGCCGTTTACGCAGTTTTCGGGACGTTTGCCCAATACGGCGTCGATGGCGTTTTGGGTGCAGCGGGTGCGTAGCTCTATGGCCGACTCTTCCGACCAATAGGCGGCATGGGAGGTGAGCACCGTGTGCGGGGCTTCGCAGATGGGGGCGTCGAACGCCACTGGCTCCTGCTCGAACACGTCGATGCCGGCGCCCCAGAGCCGCCCCTCCTGCAGCGCTTGGGCCAGAGCATCGGTGTCCACCACCGCGCCGCGTGAGGTGTTCACCACGATGGCATCGGGCTTCATGGTGGCAATGCGCCGGGCGTTCAACAGGTGATAGGTTTCCGGCACCAGCGCCGTATGGAAGCTCAGCACATCGGCGCGGGCGATGAGGTCGTCCAGCGCCGCATAGGGAAAGCCCTCGGGGGTCAAGCGCCCCGGCACCCCTTTTCGGTCCCAAACCACCACATCAAACCCCATGCCACGGGCCTTGCGCGCCACCGCCCGGCCGATGGAGCCGTAGCCCACCACGCCGAAGGTGCGGCCGTGCACCTGCCCCAATGGGCGGCGCTTGCGGAAGTCCCATATGCCGTTTCGCATATCGGCGTCAATCTCGTTGATGCGCCGCAGCACGCACAGCGCCAGCGCCAAGGCGTGGTCGGACACCACTTCGGTGCCGTAGCCGGGCACGTTGCACACCAAGGTGCGGTTCTTCGTGGCGGCGGCCACGTCGATGTTGTCCACCCCGGTACCGGTTTTGCTGACCACGCGCAGGTGCGGCAGCGCCTCGAACACCTCGGCGGTGAAGCTGCCGTAGGAGGTTATGGCGCCATCGGCCCCCTGCAGGTGCTCGATTATCTCGCGAGGGCTGCGGGCATCCGCATCGTTGAAGGCGGCGAACCTGATGCCCGCCGCTTCTACCATCTTCCGCTCGAATTCCGAATCGCCGAAATCGGTATCGGTGACTACGATCTTTGCCATTGTTTACCCCTTCCGCCTACGCCAGCCGCAGCGCCAATTCCCGTACGGCAATGCCTTCGGGATAATTCTCCAGCACGTTGAAGGAGATGGCCGGCAACGTGCCAGCGCCGGCCACCAGCGGCAGATGCCGGGGATGGAACTGCAGGCTCTCCTCATCGGGGTCTTCCTGGTATGGCACGCCGGCAGCTTTCAGCAGCTGCTTCGTAACCGCCATGTCGCCGTCGAACACTTTAGCGGTCTTCCAGAAAAAGTCCTCGTCGTCGAACAGCCATAGTGCGCCGTCCAGCCGCGCCTGGGTATTCTGCTGATGCATTTGCATGCGGTTTTTGTTCTCAAGCGAACAATAGTGGATGCCCAGCTCAAGCCCTTGGTCCATGGCCCAATCCAGCAGCTGCAGGCAAGCCAGTTCACTACCGGCCACTGGCAGGCCGCCGGCATAGCTGTACTCATAGGGAATGGCGAAGGGCGGGTTGGCAATCTGGTAACCACGGGCCGCAAAGGGCGCCCAATCGCCCATAGGGTAGCCGAATTCCAATAGGTTGATGCCGAAGGCGCCGATTGCGTTCATTCCCAACAGCAGCCCCTTCATCTCCTCCAGCATGTCGGGGGCCACGGGCATTTCCACCATCACATCGGGGATGAACTGCTTGGCCATGGCCAGACGGCGGATGGCTTCTTCGAAGGCGCCCGGCTCGTCCGGTTTCACCGAGAGCCGCAGTTCTTGCAGTCCGGCATCGGCCAGCTGTCTTGCCAGCCCCTCGTCCAGAAAATCGCCATCGGAGTAGAGGCGCAGGTGCGCCTGCGGGGCCGCCTCATGCACGTGAGCGAAGAAGGCCAGCGCCTCTTGGACATGCAGCAGCGGCTCGCCGCCGGTGAGGGCCACATGGGTCACCGGCACGGCGCCCTCCAGAAACTCGTCCACTTCTTGGCGCCAGTTCTTCTTCAGCAGCCGATCCGCCTCGTAGTTCACCTGGTTTTTGTTGAAGCAGAAATAGCAATCGCGGTTGCAGGCCAGCGAAAGGTAGAAGGTGCGGCTGCCGGGGTCGTCGGCGCAGGCCACGCAGGCACTGGAGAGCGGCCCGGTGGAGATGCTGGCTCCGCCGTTGCGGAAGCGGGCGCCCTGGGAGCGCAACTGCTTCAGCAGCGCTTGACGCTGGGGCAAGTCGGCATCACGAGAAGCGAAGTCTACGCCGAAGCCAGCCAGACTGTCGATGTATTCCCGTTGGATGGCATCATATTCGGAAAGCCACGCCGCCAACGTGGGGCGGACGGCTATGGCGTCTTGCACGGAAGAGCCGGCAGCGGTGTCTTGCATAGAGGAGGCCTCCTCTTGTTCGAAAATGAGCCCTACGCGGGGCGATTATGGGTGTTGCCAAAATTATAGCGAAGGCAGGCGCTATAAGCCCAGCCACGGCTCGCAGCCACAAGAACCACAGGGCACTCTACTGGCGGCGCAGAGTGCGCAGGTGGGCCTTCTGCTCGGGCGTTATGCGGCGGCTTTCGATGGCTTTCTGGATAGCTTTGTTATGGGTCCATGTGTCCAGATGCCCCTTCTCGATGAAGGGCAGCGCCGCTTCCGGCTGCTTCGCCAGCGCCTCGGCGAAATACCAGGCGCGCATCATGTTCACATAGTATTCCCCGGAGCGCAGGTCGGCCACTGCCCGCATCTGCCGCACGTGGAAGTGCTCCCCTAAGAACAGCTGCATCAGCATGCCGATGCCGTAGCGCACCGTGTAGGGATGCGCAGACCCCATCCACTTAAGCGCTAGTTGTTGGGCCCACGCGGGGTCTTTCCCCAGCTTGCGCGGCGACATCTGGTCGCAGGTGGCCCAGTTGTCCACGTAGGGAAGGAAGCTCTCTATGGCCGTTGCCATCTCATCAATGCTGCCGCGGCTGCTTATGATGAAGGCGTGCAGCTGGTTCTCCTCGAAGGTGCGGTGGGGAACCGCTGTCAGGAACTCCTCCACGTCCGGCCGCTTGGCCAGCTGTTGCGCAAAAGAGCGCAGCGCCGGCGTGCGCACGCCGATAATGGAGTCGGGCTCGATGGAGGGAATCAGCTTCGCCTGGAACTTCTGATATTCCGCATCACGGTTCTGCGCCAGAAACCCCTGTATGTCATCGGCAATTGTCACGGGCTCGCTCCTTTACATGTCCACTCTTACCTAAAGTGTAGACCCTTTGATCAACCGGCTTGTCAGCAATACTAGCAAACACGCCTTAAGAGACTGTCTGCTACTCGCCCTCCCCTTCAAGCCTCCCCATCGCCATCTGTTTGCTCTATCGAAACAAGAACACATCGGAGCGATTTCGGGCTCCTTCTTCAAGCTAGGGCGTGAACCCCGCGATGCTGAAGACCGTGAATACGGGAGAGGTTTTCGCAAACGAAGAGAATACAGCTATTGCTCGTGTGCCGCACGGAACTATCGCCTCCACCTCGGCAAAAAGATACTTCAAAGCATAATACTTTGAAGTATCACCATATAAACAAGCAAAAGCTCATGCCCACAGCAGAAGTGCCCCGAATTGCTCCGGGGCACTTGCATGAAGGGGCATCGAACGGATGGGGGCTACTCCTGCTCGGCCGGCTTGAGCGGCAGGAACTTGAGCCCCAGGAAGAAGACGAGGAAGGCGAGGCCGACCACGCCCAGGGCTATGCCGAACTCGAGCGGGGTGGGCCAGTAGACCATGCCCGCGTAGGCCTGGGCCATGTTCCCCTCCCAGTTGGTCACCGTGAAGGGGGTCATCACGGCGGGCAGGTCGACGTTGGGGATCTGGAAGCCGCCGACGAGCAGCTGGGCGCGCTTGCAGAAGATGG
>CANSTH010000012.1 GCA_947649875.1 uncultured Parvibacter sp.
GGCCTACTTCAAGGCAGCGCTCACAAACCCCACGCCCCAGTTTGCCCATTTCACCCTCGAGATGGACGATTGCACGGTGGAGACGGAGGGGGTAGGGGTACTGCTCATCAACTTCTCGCGCATTCAGTTCGATATTGCCGTTGTGCATGAGAACCTGCCACGCGACGGCATGTTCGACGTGGTGGTTATGCGCACCCGTGACGCTTGGGGGCTCATTCCCGCGTTCATTGCCTGTGTTCTGGACAGAGATGGCTCTTACCCCAGCCGCGGAGAGGGGATCGAGGTGTATCGTACCAGCCAGATACGCATTAGCTCCGACCCGCCGCTCTCCATCCAATACGATGGAGAGGTTTCCACCTATACAACGCCTTTCACGGCACGGGTGCTGCCCGAAGCGGCTCGGTTCATTGTCACCCAGGAAGCCGTGGAGATGTTCGGCGGAGCTGCAAGCTAGGGGCATTCGCCGATGTGCTGGAAGCTGGCTGCTTCTTATGCATTTGGTTGTTGTCTGAAGGTTTCCCGACTGCTAAGGGTCTTGCATTTTTCACGTACAAAGGTTTGGTAAACTTTCTTCAATCTATACAGAAGAGGAGTGCATATGAATTACCTGACCCTTGTCCTGCTTACCCTCGCCATCGGCATGGCAGCCCAGTTCTGGGTGAACCATCAGTTGAAAAAATATACGTCTGTGCCTATCGGAAACGGCATGACCGGTGCCGAATGCGCCCGTCAGATGCTAGCGTACTACGGCATCACCAACGTGGCCGTGCATCGCGGTGGTCCGGGACAAGATTTCTTCGACCCGCGCAGCAACTCGGTGACCCTCTCGCCGGACGCCTACGACGGCCGCTCGGTAACCGCCACTGCCACCGCCTGTCACGAGGTTGGACATGCCTGCCAGTTCGCAGCCAACTACACCCCCATGAAGGTGCGCACCGCCATCGTGCCGGTGGTTAACCTGGCCTCGAACCTCTGGGTATTCGTGCTGCTCATTGGCATCTTTCTGGTGAGCAACAACCTCATCACCATAGCCATTATCATGTACGCCGCTGTGGTGCTGTTCCAGCTGGTAACTTTACCGGTGGAGTTCAACGCCTCCAACCGCGCCATGGTATACATGGGGCAAATCGGGCTTCCGGCTCAAGAGCAATCGGGAGCCGCCAGCGTTCTGCGCGCCTGCGCCTTCACTTACGTGGCCGCCGCGCTTACCTCTATCCTGCAACTGCTGTGGCTGTTGGGCCAGCGCCAAGACTAGTGCGTCCATGAAGCTGACCGATTTCTCGCAGCAGGAGCCAGCGACTCCCGAGGGAGCGTTCCAAAAGGCTGCTGCCCAAGTTGAAGCAGGCGAAGATCCGCTCAGCGTCTCGGATTTCCTTAACAGCTTTAACAAGGCCTTCAAGCGCTTCCCCTTCACCATCTTGGGAGAGGTGTCCGAAGTCAACGCCAAACCAGGCTATCGGGCGGTGTACTTTACTCTGAAGGACGCCTCTGCCAGCCTTTCCTGCCTCATGTGGAACGAGCGCTACCAGCGGATTGGCATCCCCCTTGCCGTGGGAATGCTGGTGGAGGTGAAGGGCCGCGTATCGGTGTACGCCTCGAAAGGGCGCATGAATTTCGATGTAGAGTCTTATAGCCTGGCAGGGGAGGGCAACCTGCGCCTCCAGGTGGATCAGCTGGCCCGCAAACTGCAAGCAGACGGGCTGATGGCTCCCGAGAAAAAGCGGCCGCTTCCCACCTATCCCTCCACCATCGGGGTAGTCACCTCGCCCCGCGGTGCCGCCGTGCACGATGTGCTGCGCACCCTTCGCCGCCGCTTCCCCTTGGCGAAGGTGCTGGTGGCCGGTGTGCCAGTTGAGGGCCCTCAAGCTCCGGAGTGGCTGGTGTACGGCCTGCAAATGGCCGCTTACAACAGTGCTGAGGTGATCATCTTCGGCCGCGGAGGCGGATCTTTCGAGGACCTCATGCCCTTCAATGACGAGCGCGTGGCCCGCGCAGTGGCCACTTGTCCCGTACCCGTAGTAACCGGTATCGGACATGAACCCGACACCACTATCTCTGATATGGTGGCCGATTTGCGGGCTTCAACTCCCACAGCAGCAGCAGAGGCGGTGGCGCCATCGAAAGAGGCGCTTGGGCTGAACCTGTCCGCCCTGGGCAACCGCATGACGGCGGCCATGGAGCGCAGCCTGGCCCTCCATCGCACTAAGTTGCAGCGATTTGCCCTCATGCCGCTCTTCCAAGAACCGGGTCGGTTATTCGACAACGAGGCATTGACGTTGGACAACCTCTCCGACAGATTGGCCCGCGCGCTGCCCGCGGCGCTCGGTCGCGATCGTCAGGCAACAGAGGCCTTGCAAGACCGTCTTGTGCGCTGCGCCGCCTTATTTAGTGCACCCCAAAAGGCAACCCTGGAGCGCACGCGCGTTCAATTGGCCGCGCTAGGAACCAACCTCACTCGGCGATTCAAAGCGGAGGCAGCATTGAACGCCGCACGGCTTGAAGATCTCTCGCCGCTTTCGGTTTTAGCGCGCGGGTTCTCTGTTGCCCGAACCCAAGAAGGGGCTGTTGTTTCTTCCGTCACCCAGGTTTCCTCCGGCCAAGCTCTGTCAATACTGGTGACCGATGGCACAATTGAATCCACTGTTGCTGCCATCCGGCCCAAAACATCCGCTCAGGAAGGAGCCGTCAAATGACCGAACAAAAGCCCATGGAAGAACTTTCGTTTCGCGAGGCCATGACCCAACTGGAGGGCATCGTGTCCTTGTTGGAAAGCAACACTCTTGAGCTTGAGGACAGCCTCAAAAACTACGAGAGGGGAGTGGCCCTGCTGGCTTCCCTGCAAAAGCGCCTCACCGCGGCCGATCAACAGGTGCAGGTCTTGGTGGGCGAGCTTTCCTCTTTGGGCTCCGATGCCGAACAGGACACAACTTTAAGCTAGCCTTTCTCCGAAGCGCCACCCGTTTACTGAAAAATTTGGTCGGTCGACTTCCTCTAAAGGGGCCGCTGGCCGAAAACCCCAAGGGAAGAAAATCTGACCAATGCTGTTTCCTTAGAATAGTTAAAACCGCATCTTAGGAGGCACATTGAACGTTTTAGTGATTAACGCAGGCTCCTCTTCCCTTAAATACCAGCTTATCAACGTTGAAACGCACACGGTGCTTGCAAAGGGCATCTGTGAGCGCGTGGGCTCTGCCGGCGCTTTCCACAAACACGGCATCGACGAGAACGAGGTTGTCATCGATGCCGAAATGGCCGACCACAACCAGGCAATGGCGCTGGTACTCGAATCCCTTACCTCCGGCCCTACGAAGGCTATCGACTCGTTGGACGAGATAGACGCCATCGGGCATCGTATCGTGCAAGGCGGCAGCTATTTTGACCGTTCGGTGCTCATCGACGAGGATGTTATCGCCAAAATAGACGAACTTGCGGAGTTGGCCCCCCTTCACAACAAAGCGGCGCTCATGGGCATTCACGCCTGCCAGCAGCACATGCCAGGCAAGCCCATGGTTGCCGTGTTTGACACCTCTTTCTTTCAAACGCTGCCTCCCAAAGCCTATATGTACCCGTTACCCTATGAACTGTATGAGAAGCATGCCATCCGCAAATACGGCGCCCACGGCACGTCCCATCGCTATATCTCCCAACGGGCTGCCGCCTTCCTGGACGAGCCGCTTGAAGATCTGAAGCTGATTACATGCCACTTGGGCAACGGCTGCTCTATATCCGCCATCGACCATGGCGTTGCAGTGGACACATCCATGGGCCTCACCCCCTTGGACGGCCTGATGATGGGCACCCGTTGCGGCTCCATCGATCCAGCCATCGTCACGTATCTAATCGAGCATGAAAACCTCACCGCTCAAGAAGTGAACGACCTCATGAACAAGCAGTCGGGGCTCTTGGGCATCTCTGGCCTCTCCAATGACCTGCGCACTATTCGCGCGGCTTCCGAGGAAGGCCATGAGCGGGCACAGCTGGCCTATGAGATGTACTCCAATTCCGTGAAGAAGTTCATCGGCTCCTACATTGCCGTGCTGGGCGGCGTGGATGCCATCGTGCTCACCGCCGGCGTGGGGGAGAACTGCGAGAAAATGCGGCGCATGATCTTCGCCGGCCTGAACTCCATCGGCATCGAGCTGGATCCAGAGAAGAACAAGGAACGCGGCTACGAGAGGGAAATCTCCACCGAGGACTCCCGCGTGCGCATCATTGTCATTCCCACCAACGAAGAGTACATGATCGCCCGAGACACCTACCAAATTGTCGAGCAGCTGGGGTAACAAAGACCGTACCCACTACCGGGGCCTCTTACGACTGGCATAGGCGGGCGGCGCAGTCCGAGGCGTTTTTGTAGGGCCGAGATTCTATCTCGGCCTAAAGCTGCAACTGCATCAGGGCTGTCCGTTTAGGCAGAGATAGAATCTCTGCCCTACGAATCCAATCTGCAAACACACTCTGGATGGGCCGGTTCGGCAGGTCGGAGCGAGGTCCGGCCAAGCGGAGTAGGGCGGAGATCCACTCGCCGTCAGGCGAGTTAGCTCCGCCCGTACGGAGCGTCGAGCGCAGGCCTGGCGAACCGGCCCACCTCCGGGGAAGCTACGACTCCAGTCTTAAGAGTTACAGCTTTGCCTGGGCTTGCACGCAGGTGATGGCGATGACGCCCACGATGTCGTCGGCGGAACAGCCGCGGGAGAGATCGTTCACCGGGGCGGCGATGCCCTGAGTGATGGGGCCGTAGGCCTCCGCCTTTGCAAGGCGCTGCACCAACTTGTAGCCGATGTTTCCGGCGTCCAAATCGGGGAATACGAGGATGTTCGCTTGCCCCGCCACCGAGGAGCCGGGGGCCTTCGATTGGCCCACCGAGGGTACGATGGCGGCATCCAGCTGCAACTCGCCGTCCAGCAGCAGGGTAGGGGCCAGGCGATGGGCTTCAGCCGTGGCCTCGATCACCTTATTCGCATCGTCGTTTTTGGCAGAACCATGAGAAGAATGGGAAAGCAGTGCCACCTTGGGCGTTGTGCCCATGATGGTCTCCCAGCTTTTGGCAGAGTTGACGGCAATATGGGCCAAGTTTTCAGCGCTGGGCTGCACTTCTAAACCACAGTCGCTGAAGATGAAGGTGCCGTTCTCGCCAAATTCGCAATCGGGCACAACCATCACAAAGAAGGAGCTGACCAATTTTACGCCGGGCGCGCACTTCAGTATCTGCAGACAGGGGCGCAGCACATCGCCGGTGGCGTGGCAGGCGCCAGCCACCATGCCATCGGCACAGCCGGTTTTCACCATCATCACGCCAAAGTACAGTACGTCTTCCACCAAGCCCAGCGCCATGTCATAGGTCATGCCCTTGTTTTTGCGTAGCTCGGCAAGCTGTTCTGCAAAAGATTCCTTCAGCTCGGACGTAGCCGGGTTTATGACCTGAGCGCCTCCCAGGTTGAAGCCAGATGCGGCGATGTCCTCTGGGTCACCCAGTATGATGAGGTTGGCGATGCCGGACGCAAGCACCTTCTCCGCCGCCTCCAAGGTGCGCGGATCGTTGCCCTCCGGAAGGACGATGGTCTGCTTGTGGGCCTTTGCCCGGCTTATCATTGAATCGAGAAACGCGCTCATGGGACCTTCTTTCTGTGAGGTTGCCCTTCAATCTTACGGTTTAGAAAGGCTGTTGCGGCTCACTGGGCACGATTGCGGCTCTTTTATTCGGTTTAATTGAGGAACCGCCCCGTGCAGCGAAAATCTTGGGTAGAATTGCTGCGGACAAAACCGCCCCGCATGGGGGGCATGCCTGCAATAGCCAAGCTCTTTAGATGAGAGGAAGCCGAATGGCCGTGAACTTCGTTCCCTACGCAGATGTAGACTTCTCCCGAATTGATGCCGTTATTGTGGGAAGCGGCTTTGCTGGCAGCGTAGTGGCCCGCGAACTTGCAGAGCGCGGAGGGATGCGGGTACATATAATCGAGAAACGATCGCACGTGGGCGGCAACATGTACGATTGCGTTGACGACGCCGGGATTCTGGTGCACGCCTACGGCCCCCACATCTTCCACACCAACAGCCAGCAAGCTTACGACTACCTTGCCCGCTTCACCAATTGGCGAACCTACCAACATGAGGTGTTGGCCAACTGGCATGGCACCTACATTCCCGTGCCTTTCAACAAGAACTCGATGGAGATCGTATTCGGCCCCGAAAAGGCATTGCGGCTCATCGATAAGCTCGTGCAGACCTTTGGCGATGAGCGCAAGGTGACCATCACCGAGCTGCGCGCCCAGGAAGACCCCGAGCTGCAGGAAGTTGCCGAATTCGTGTACCGCAACGTGTTTCTGTACTACACTCAAAAGCAATGGGGGCTCACTCCCGAAGAAGTGGATCCTTCCGTCACCGCCCGCGTGCCGGTGTTCATCTCCCGAGACAACCGGTATTTCCAAGATGCTTACCAGGGCATGCCGGGGGAGGGCTATACGGCTCTGTTCATGAATATGCTGGACCATCCCCTCATCTCCGTTTCCCTTAACACAGAGGCTGAGAGCGTAATGGGGCTTGAGTTCGAGAGTGATGCCGAAGACGCGGCGCTTTCCGCCATCACGCTGAAGGATCTCCCATTTGAGGGACCCATCGTATATACGGGACCTCTTGACGAGCTGTTCTTGGGTCGCTTCGGGCGCTTGCCCTATCGCAGCCTCGATTTCGTATACGAGACCTACGATGAGGAGATGAAGTTTCCGGTGGGCACGGTGAACTACACTGTATCGGAAGATTACACCCGCATTACCGAGTTCAAGCACCTCACTGGTCAGGTGGCCCCCAACACCACCATCATGAAAGAGTATTCGCGGGCCTATGAGAACCCGCGGGAGCAGATTCCCTACTACGCCATTATCAACCCCGAAAACAATGCCCATTACCAGCGCTACCGCGCTCTCACGGAAAGTCTGCCCAACTTCTATCCGCTTGGGCGTCTGGCCGAGTATCGCTATTACAACATGGACGCCATCGTAGTGCTGGCCCTTCAATTGGCCGAACAGCTGCTGGCCCGATAGACCGATTGCGAGGTAACCGCCCATGAATACCATCACCTTCGCCGTTCCCTGCTATAACTCTGCCGCCTATATGGATCATTGCGTGGAAACGCTGTTGCAGTGCGGAGACGATATCGAGATTCTGCTGGTAGACGATGGCTCCACTAAAGACGACACCCCCGCCCTTGCCGATGGCTGGCAGGAGAGGCACCCCGGCATCATCCGCGCCATCCACCAGCCCAACAAGGGCCATGGGGGCGCCGTGAACACGGGGCTCGCCAACGCAACCGGTTTCTACTTCAAAGTGGTAGACTCCGATGACTGGCTGGACGCGAAAGCAATGGAGTCGCTGATGGCCTATATGCGCACCCAGATCGAAGCTCCCGTGCCCTGCGATCTGGTAATAGCCAACTACGTGTACGAAAAGGTAGACGAAGGCGTGCAGAAATCGATGGGCTACGCCAACGTGTTGCCCGAGGGCTACGAATTCGGTTGGAGCGATGTGGGCACCTTCCTGCCCTCCCAATACTTGTTGATGCACTCGGTGTACTACCGCACCGACATGCTGAAGAAGATGCACCTCACGCTGCCCGAGCACACCTTCTACGTGGACAACATCTTCGTGTACGAACCGCTCGTATTCGTGCGCACCATGCGCTATTTCAATGTGGATGCCTATCGCTACTTCATCGGGCGCGAGGACCAGTCGGTGAATGAAAAGGTGATGATGGGCCGCATGGATCAGCAGCTGCGCGTCACCCGCCAGATGATCGACAACGTAGATCCGCAGGCAGTGCGCGACCGGCACCTGCGCCATTATCTGCGTAACTATCTGTCGATGATGATGTGCATTTGCTCGGTATTTCTGCGCATGCGCGGGGGAGAGCAAGACGATCGCGATCTTCAGGAGATATGGGATTACCTGAAGGAGAAGAACCCCAGCCTCTATCGCCGCGTGCGCACCAACGTGTTGAACTTGGCCACCAATCTTCCCACTGATGTGGGCGGAAAGATTGGTCTTGGCGGCTATCATATCGCCCAGAAGATCTTCAAATTCAACTAGTCCTGTCGCCGTAGACTACCTGCAGCTTCAACGAGCCTTCAAGATAAACCCGCGTTATCTTGAAGGCTTGCAGTTTCTACGGGCAATTACTGGACAAACCACTATAATTTGTTGCGTATCTAGCACAAAACGATGTGGTACCTGCACCAAGGAGGCCAAATTGGCATTCGAGATTGTCACCGATTCGTCCAGCAACCTCGTTGAGGAGATGATCGACGAGTATTCCCTGCATATTCTGCCCTTGCGCTTCATCATTGACGGCGAGAACTATACCAGCTATCTAAAGGGTGAGAAGACGGACCTCTCTCAGTTTTATCGCATGATGCGCGAGGGAAAGGTGGTGACCACCTCCCTCCCCAGTCTTGAGTACTCCGAGTCGGTGTTCCGCTCTATCCTCGATGCGGGCAACGATGTGCTTTATCTGGGCTTCTCCAGCGGATTGTCCGGCACCTTTGAGGCTACCGACATCCTTGTCCGGCAGTTGGCCAAAGAGTATCCCGATCGCAAGCTGGTCTCGGTAGACACCTTGGCCGCCTCGGGAGGGGAGGGGCTTCTGGTGTGGTATGCCGCCAACATGGCAAAAAACGGCGCCACCTTGGAAGAAACCGCCCAATGGGTAGAGGACAACAAGCTTAATCTTGCCCATTGGTTCACCGTGGACGACCTCATGTTTCTTTTTCGCGGCGGCCGCGTGTCCAAAACCAGCGCATGGGCAGGCACGCTGCTGAACATCAAACCGGTGATGCATGTGGACAACGCCGGGCATCTTATCCCGCTGGAAAAAGTGCGCGGGCGCAAGAAGTCGCTCAAGGCGCTGGTAGACCATATGGAGCAGAGTGCAATTGCTCCGGTGGCCGACCAAACAGTATTCATCACCCATGGCGATTGCCTGGAGGACGCCCAATACGTTGCCGATATGGTGAAAGAGCGTTTCGGCGTGAAGGACGTGGTGATCAACTGGGTGGATCCGGTGATCGGTGCCCATTCCGGCCCCGGCACCATGGCCCTGTTCTTCCTGGCTGACAAGAGGTAGCACGCGTTCCATGATGCCGTTGGAGCCTTGGAGCGGGCGCGCTATCCTGCTGGTGGATCTTGATGCTTTCTTCGCATCGGTAGAGCAGCTGGATCATCCGGCATGGCGCGGCAAGCCGGTTATTGTGGGCGGCGACGCCCATCGCCACGGTGTTGTCTCTACCTGCTCTTATGAGGCCAGGGCCTTCGGTGTGCGCAGTGCCATGCCCGCCTCCACCGCAGCGCGCCTGTGCCCCGACGCCATCTGGACTCCTGGGCATTTCGACCGCTATCGCGAGGTATCGCGGCAAGTTATGGCCATCCTTCACGATGAGACCCCTCTTGTACAGCAGGTTTCCATCGACGAGGCCTTCGTGGACGTTACCCCCAACTCTCTCAATACCGAGCATCCGGTGGCTATTGCGCTGCGAATACAAAAACGCGTGGCGCAGCTGGGCGTGACCTGTTCCATTGGGGTTGGCACTACTAAGGCGGTGGCAAAAATTGCCTCTGATCAAGATAAACCTCGCGGCATTACCGTTGTGTATCCGGGAACCGAAGGTGCGTTCATGGCACCATTGCCGGTGCGCGACCTTTCTGGCATCGGACCTGCAGCCGAGGCTGCGCTGAAGAGCCGCGGCATTCGCACGCTGGGAGAGCTGGCCGGTGCCAGCCAATCGGTGCTGACAAGGATATTCGGCATACGAGCCGAAGAGATGCGCGCCCGGGCGAAGGGGGTCGACCAATCGGAAGTAGAGTTGGAAGACGCGGTGAAATCCATTTCACACGAGACCACCTTCGCCGAAGACCTCGTTTCTGAAGATGAGATACTTGCCGCTTTGTACAGCCTTTCCTCTAACGTGGGACGGCGCCTGAGGATGAAGGGGCTCAAAGGCCGCACGCTCGCTGTTCGCATGCGCTACGACGACCGTAGCGTGCGCAGCATCCAGCGGCCGCTGCCGGCACCATCCGACGACGAGTTGTCTTGGCGTGCGCTGTTTCCCGCCATGGTGGACGAACTGTGGGCACCGGGAATGAAGGTGCGTCTTTTGGGGGTGGCGGTAACTGGTTTCGATGAGTTGCAGCAACCGTCTGAAACGCTGTTCGACGCCCTGGACAGCACTCCAGAGGCCCTTGCAGCCACGGAAAGCCAAAAAAATCAACGGCTGCTGGCGGCCACCGATGCCCTGAAGCAGCGCTTTGGGGAAGGAGCCGTGCGTTTCGGCAGCGACATCAAACTGGATGGCCGCGGCACTGGCTCCTCCAGCAAGAACCCCGCAGATTACAAGTAGGAATTTATGCCCCAACCGTGGGTTTTGCACCAAGGCGGCCCGTTGTCGCGCTCACCGTTGCCTATTGCTCTATACTTATCAGGCTTGCGGCTAATTCGTCGCACGCGCAACAGAGGCGATGAAAGGTGTGAAGAAGAAAGTGGCAAACAGTTACAAGGACACCATGAATCTTCCCCAAACCGATTTTTCCATGAGGGCCAACCTGCCCCAGAACGAGCCGAAGCGCCTGGAAAAATGGGCCCGGGAGGACATCTACGGTAAAGTGCTGGAAAAGAACAAGGACGGCAAGCCCTTCATTCTGCACGATGGGCCCCCGTACGCAAACGGTCCCATCCACATCGGCCACGCTTTCAACAAGATCCTCAAGGACTTCGTGAACAAAAGCCATGCTCAGCGCGGCTTCTATACTCCCTATATTCCTGGCTGGGACTGCCATGGGCAGCCCATTGAGCACATGGTTGAGGTAACTCTGGGCCCCGAGAAGATGGCTGCCATCGACCAGCCCACCCTGCGCCGTCTGTGCCGCGAATGGGCCGAGCGCTATGTGAACATCCAGCGCGAGGGCTTCAAACGCCTGGGCGTTAACGGCGATTGGGAGCATCCCTACCTCACATTCACCCCCAACTACGAGTCTGGCAATGTGGAAGTGTTCAAGGACATGTACCTGCGCGGTTCCATCTACCGCGGCCGCAAGCCCATCCACTGGTGCTCCAACTGCCACACTGCCTTGGCGGAAGCCGAGATCGAATACAGCGACGAGGTGTCGCCATCCATTTTCGTGAACTTCAAGCTTGACGTCATGCCCGGCATCTTCGAGGCCAATGGGGCCCAAGGCGATGCCTACGTGCTCATTTGGACCACCACCCCCTGGACCCTACCCGCCAACTCGGCGGTAAGCCTGGCGCCAGACGCGATGTACGTGATGGTGCAGGCCAATGGCAAGAACATGATAATGGCCCAGCAGCTGGTGGAGCAAGTGGCGCAAGAGGCTGGCTGGCAGAGCTACGACCTGGTAAAAGACGCGGAAGGCAACCCTGTGGCGGTTGCGGGCAAGCAGCTGTGCGGCCTCACGTACACCTGCCCCATCCGCAAGGATCTGCAGGGCAGCATCATCTACGGCGATCACGTGACGCTGGACACCGGTACCGGCGCCGTGCACACCGCCCCCGGACACGGCCAGGACGACTACCTGGTAGGGCTTGAGTTCGACATCCCCATGCGCATGCCCGTGGACGACAACGGCGTGCTGACCGCCGAGGCGGGGCCTTTCGAGGGGCTTACCACCGATGAGGCCAACCCCGAGATCATCGAATGGCTGCGCGGGCAAGGCACGCTGGTAGCCGAGAAGAAGATCGACCACAGCTACCCTCATTGCTGGCGCTGCCACAAGCCGGTGATCTTCCGCGCCACCGAGCAGTGGTTCGTGTCCATGGACCACAACTCGCTGCGGGAGGATGCGCTGCGCATCATCAACACCGATGTGGAATGGATTCCCTCTTGGGCCAAGAACCGCATCGGCTCGATGGTTGCCGACCGCCCTGACTGGTGCATCTCCCGTCAGCGCAGCTGGGGTGTGCCCATTCCGGTGTTCCGCTGTGCTAAGTGCGGGGAAGTGGTGGCCACCGAGGAGAGCTTCGATGCGGTGATCAAGCTGTTCGAGGAACAGGGCGCCGATGCCTGGTTCATGCTGAAGCCCAGCGAGTACCTGCCCCGCACCGTGTGCTGCGAGAAGTGCGGCAGCCACGACCTGGTGCCCGAGAAGGACATCTTGGACGTGTGGTGGGAATCCGGCGTGTCCCACACCAGCGTACTGAAGCATCGCTCCGCCGAGGGGGTGCACTTTCCGGCCGACATGTATTTGGAGGGCTCCGATCAGCATCGCGGCTGGTTCCAATCTTCCCTGCTCACCTCGGTGGGCAGCTATGGGGTGGCCCCCTATAGGTCGGTGATGCATTGCGGCTTCACCATGGACGAGCAGGGGCGCAAGATGTCCAAGTCGCTGGGCAACGGGGTGGATCCGGAAGAGGTAATGAACACCTTTGGCGCCGATGTGCTGCGCCTGTGGGTATCCTCCGTTGACTATTCTCAGGACGTGTCCATCTCCGACAACATCTTGAAGCAGGTGTCCGATGCCTACCGGCGCATCCGCAACAC
Organism: uncultured Parvibacter sp.; assembly: GCA_947649875.1. Classification (GTDB taxonomy): domain Bacteria; phylum Actinomycetota; class Coriobacteriia; order Coriobacteriales; family Eggerthellaceae; genus Parvibacter. The sequence continues at coordinate 12,540 of CANSTH010000012.1, forward strand.
CTTCCGTTTCGTGCTGGGCAATCTGGACGATTTCGATTTCGAGAAGGACGCCATCACCGATTTCGAGCAACTGGAGCCCATCGACCGCTACACCATGGTGCAGTTGGCCGATCTGGTGAAGGAAGTGGAGGCAGCCTACGAGGAGTACCGCTTCAACGGGGTGTACCGTGCCATCTACGACTTCGCCAACGACCTTTCCGGCGTGTACTTGGACGAGACGAAGGACCGTCTCTACGCTGAGGCGCCCAACTCGCCTCGCCGCCGTGCCGTGCAGACGGTGCTCATGAACGTGTTGGAGGCCATGGTGCGGTTGGTGGCCCCCATCCTGTCCTTTACTGCCGATGAAGTGTGGGAGCACTTCCCGCCGGCCGAACGAGAGCGCGAAGAACGCCCCTTTAGCGTGCAGTTGGCCGGGTGGCCCCACGTCCGCGACTTTGTTCCCACGCTGCCAGATGTTGCCGAGCAGGAACGGTTGCGGGCCGATTTCGCCACCATCATGGAAGTGCGCGATGTGGTCACCAAGGCGCTAGAGGACGCGCGTACCGACAAGGTGATCAACAAGAGCCAAGAGGCAGCCATCGCCATTACAGCCCCTGCCGAAATCGCCGCAGTGCTGCAGGCTTACGGTGCCGCCATGCTCGAAGAGCTATTCATCGTGGCCACCGTTACCATCGCCGAAGGGAACGAACTGGCAGCCCAGGTATCGGTAGCGGAAGGGGAGAAGTGCCCCCGCTGCTGGAACATTCGCAAGCTGGGCGGCAATCCCCGCCATCCGGACGTATGTGAGCGCTGCGGAGACGCGTTGGACGCGCTTGAGGCGGCCGAGTAGTGGCCGAAGAAGCTCAGAGTCCCGTTGTGGCCGTGAGAACCCGTCGCGGCCGCAACGCAGCCATCGTTGCCGTTGTAGCGGCATTGTGGCTGATCATCGACCAGGCCACCAAGGCGTTCTTCAACCAGTTCCCCGTCGGAACGGTGGTCTTCGGGCCGTTTGGGGACTTCCTGTGCCTGCGCACGGTTCACAACACCGGCGCTGCTTGGGGCATGTTGGACGGAGCCACGCTTTTGCTCGGACTTGTGTCGGTGGCAGTGGTGATAGTGCTGCTGGTGCTCCTGTTCGCCTATGCCCCAAATGCTCCAGTGCTCAGCGCGATTGCCGTGGGGCTGGTAGCGGCTGGAGGCATAGGCAACGCCATCGATCGCTTCTCTTTGGGTTATGTGGTGGACTTTATCCAGCCGCTGTTCATAGACTTCCCGGTGTTCAACGTTGCAGACATCGGCGTTACGTGCGGATTCGTCCTTCTGGTTCTGTCGTTGTTCCTTTCGGAACGGGCAGCCTAAGGCAGGTTCGGAAAAGGGCGAGGGGGCGAATTGGAGGAAGTTGCTTGGATAACCGCCACGGTCGAGGATGGCGGAACGAGGCTCGATGCCTTTTGCGCAGAATCGGGGCTGTTTTCCAGCCGCGCTGCGGCGGCAAAGGCCATCGAAGCCGGAACAGTTCGCGTAAACGGCGCCCAACAGCCGAAAAAGCACCTCGTAGAAAGCGGGGACGTGATTGAGGCCCAGATTCCTGAGTCCAAGGAGCTGGCCCCGGTTGGTGCCGAGAATATTCCCCTCGATGTGCGCTTCGAGGACGACCACCTGCTGGTGATATCGAAACAGGCGCTGCTGGTATGCCACCCCTGCGACGACTATCGCAGCGGCACGCTGGTGAACGCCCTCTTGCACCATTGCGGCCCCGACCATTTGTGCAACGTGCAGGGGGAGGACGACCGCCAGGGCATCGTGCACCGGCTCGACCGCGATACCACCGGCCTCATGATGGCCGCCAAAACCGATGAAGCGGGCCGCGCCCTCATGGAGGCCATCCAAGTGAAGGCAGTGGACAGGCGCTATCTGACCCTTGTGCACGGCATAGTGCCCCACGATACCGGAATGATAGACGCGCCCATCGCCCGCAGCGCTACCGACCGCACCCGCATGGCCGTGCGCGATGTGCCCTCTGCCCGAGACGCCCTTACCACCTTCAAGGTGCTGGAGCGCTTCGAAGCGGTGCGCGGCGACAATGGTTACACGTTGGTGGAATGCAAGCTGTTCACCGGTCGCACCCATCAGATTCGCGTGCACATGGCCTATGCCAAGCACCCGGTTGTGGGCGACCCCCTCTATCGCGCCAACGCCCCCAAGGGGGATTCGGCCGACCTGGGGCTTCATCGGCAGTTTCTCCACAGCTATCGCCTGGGCTTCATCCATCCTGTCACAGGCGAGCAGCTGCACTTCGCAGACAATCTTCCCACCGACCTGTCCTATGCGCTGGAGGGCATTGCCGAGCGCAGCATGGGCAAAACCGAATACGGGCAGGAAGTGGATCAGATGCTGGCCTTTGCCCCGTATCCGTCTATAGAAAGCTGGGTATATGAAGAAGCACGATGAGCTTGCCGGCTATACGGCCGTAGTGCTGGTGAACACCGGCACTCCCGAGGCACCTACGCCCCACGCGGTGCGCAAGTACCTCTCTCAGTTCCTCATGGATCCGCGCATCCGCCCCATGGGGCTGGTACCCTGGTTCTGCATCTTGCACTTCGGTATTCTGCCCAAGAGGGGAAAGGCGTCCGCCCAGAAGTACGGGGGCATTTGGACCGAAGAAGGGTCGCCCCTGGTGGCTACCCAAGCTAAACTGGCTCGCGGACTTGAAGACGCCTTTGCTGCCCAGGGGCTGCCCATCGTTGTGCGGTCGGCCATGAACTACGGCCAGCCCTCGGTGGGTAAAGTAGTGAAAGGGCTCAAGAAGCAAGGGGTGGAGCGCATAGTGGCGCTTCCCCTTTACCCGCAAGCGGCCTTCTCCACCACTGGGTCGGCCAAGGACCACCTTGCCAACGCGGTGCGCAAGAGCCACTTCAAGGGCGATGTCACGGTGGTGGAAAGCTATTGTGACACCCCCATGTACCAGAAAGCCATTGCCGCCGCCATCCGCAATGCCGGCTTCGACCCCGATTCTGACGACCAGCTGCTTTTCTCGTTCCACTCTGTTCCCTTGAACGACCTGGAGGCCGGGGACAACTATGAGCTTCAGGTGGGTTCGTCCAGCCTGGGGATTGCCAACCAGCTGGGGCTCGATCGGCGTAGGTGGACCATCGGCTACCAATGCCAGTTCGACAAAGGGCGCCAATGGCTCACCCCCTTCAGCCGCGACATCCTGGCAGGGAGGGCCGAGAACAACCAGGGCGAGCGCATCTTCATCGTATGTCCCAACTTCGCCATCGACTGCCTTGAGACCATCTACGATGTGCAACAGCATTTCATCCCGGAATACTTGGCGGCAAAGCGCGATTTCGACCTTTATGGGCAACGGCGCGATAACGATGGGGCGCAGTCGTGCATCGGGGCCATTGGGGAGAGCGAAGACATCGTCTACGTGCCCTGCCTGAACGCTACCAAGGCCCATGTGAAAGTTCTGGCGAAAGTGTTGGAGCCCTACCTTCAATAAGAGAGCGTAAGCTAAGGAGAATAGCCATGACAACTGTCCTTCTGGGAGTATCGGGGGGAATTGCGGCCTACAAAGCTGCGGAGATTGTGCGGGCGCTGCAGAAACGCGATTACGATGTGCGCGTAGTGATGACCTCTAATGCCGCCCAGTTCGTCTCGCCGCTCACCTTCGCCGCCCTCAGCCACCACGAGGCGCTTGTGGACGAGTTCGACTGTCCTGGCGACCCCATACCCCACATCACCTTGGGGCAGGGCTGCGACCTGTTCCTCATCGCCCCCGCCACAGCCAATGTGGTGGCGAAGCTGGCTGCGGGCATTGCCGACGACCTGCTTACCTCCACTGCGCTTGCCTGTACGGCACCGGTGATGGTGGCGCCGGCCATGAACGTGCACATGTACGAGAAGGCCGCGGTGCAGGAGAACCTGGCAACGTTGCGGCGCCGCGGCATCACGGTGCTGGATGCCGCCAGCGGCTACCAGGCCTGTGGCGACACCGGCCCCGGTCGGCTGCCGGAACCGGAACAGATAGCCGCTGTAGTAGAGGAGCACTTCCACCGTCAAGACGCACTACCTTCCTGGACGGGGAAGAAAGTGGTGATAACCGCAGGCCCCACTGTGGAGCCCATAGATGCCGTGCGGTTCGTGTCGAACTACTCCAGCGGAAAGATGGGCTATGCGCTGGCCGCCGAGGCGGCGCGGCGCGGAGCCGATGTAGCGCTGGTGTCGGGCCCTGTGACGCTGAAGGCACCGGAAGGGGTGCAGCTGGTGCCGGTGAAGACGGCGCGGGAGATGCTGGCTGCCTGCGAGGAGGCCTTCGTGGCGGCCGATGTGTTCATCGCCTCGGCCGCTGTAGCGGATTTTCGACCGGAGAGCCCCAGCGATTCCAAGATAAAGAAGGGCTCCTCGCAAGAAGGCCAGCTTTCTTACGTGCGCTTAGTGGAAAACCCCGACATCTTGGCCGCCATGGGGGCGAAGAAGCGCCCCGGCCAGCGAGTGGTGGGCTTCGCCGCCGAAACCGACAACGTGGTGGGCTACGGACAGCAGAAGCTCGCCTCGAAGCACGCCGATATGATAGTGGCCAACCAAGTGGGGGAGAACAAGGGCTTCGGCGCTGACGACAACCAGGCTTTTCTCATCACCGAAAATAACGTGGAAGAGCTTCCTTTGATGGCCAAGCAGCAGCTGGCCTCCGTCATCCTCGACCGGATTGAGCAATTTTAGTCCAGTTGCGAAAAATACCCTTGCATTGAGCCAGCACTAAGGGTAATCTATTCAAGCTGTTTTGAGCAGGTTGCTCAAAACAAGCACCAACGGGTTGTGGCGCAGTTTGGTAGCGCACTTGACTGGGGGTCAAGGGGTCGCAGGTTCAAATCCTGTCAACCCGACCAGCTTTTACAGCGGGCCGAAAGCACAATGCTTTCGGCCCGCTTTGTATGAACCCCTAAAAGCATGCGGGTTCCTTTCTTGGAGATAGGCCGAACGCCAGAATCAGTCGATGCCGTTGGCGGTTTCGCGCTCGACCCAAATGCGAATCTCCTTGCTGGATTCGGCAATCTGGTCGAGCACTCGCAGGATATCCTCTATTGCAGGCATTTCGTCTCCCTGCAGGTCGTTGTCGGCAATGACATCGTGCAGCTTCTTCTGCACCAGCTTCACCCTGTCGAAGGCGCCCACCAGCTCAAAATAGGTTCGGTAGATGTCGTCGGCTCCAAGGGAAGTATCGGTAGGGGCAATCTCGTGACCGAGGGGACAGCTTTCCGAGCAATGGAGGTACTTGAGCTCCGGCGTCCCGTACACTTCGGCCATCTTCATCACGGTATCGGGCGTTGGCACGCGGCGGTCGCGCTCGTAGTCCTTCAGGGATCCCTCGCTTATGGGGAAGCCCTCCGCGCTTAAAGCCTCAGCCGCCTTTTGCTGGCTGGTGAACCCGGCGCGAAGCCGACACGTGCGATAGATGTTTTCAGGACAGGAAGGGTTGTTGCGAGCCATGGCCGTTCCTCACGTTCTAGCTTAGTACAGGGGAATCATACTACGGTTGCCCTGCGATGAGCCATCGGCGCTCTCCGGCCGCGCCAAGCCAGCGTCCAAAGGGATAGCGGGACTGCCCTTTTCGAGCCCAATCGCGTTATTAGGACGGCCTGTTTCACGAAGCACCCCCTCCATAGAATATTGCCTGTTAAATTACCCGCGGAATCGAGGGACAGGAGGCACGATGCATTTTCTCAGGCTTACCTACAACGCAAAGGAGCACCAGTACTTTTCTTGGACGCGCCAAGCAGCGCAACGGGTGCTGATAGGCAACCACACGTGGATCTCCCCCGATGACGACTACAGAGACAGCGGAAACGATGACGGTGTGAGCTTCCGCATCAACGTGATCACCCGCCAGCATACGCCCGATTTCGAGGAACTGAACGAGCGAGCGCAAGAGGCGGCGCGCAAATGGGCAGTTTTCGGCGACATAGAGCTCCTGGATGCGGAGGAAGCCACGCTGGAAGATTTCTTCGGAGGCTATACCATGCGCTCGCGCCCCATACGCGATCTCGCACGCGACCTGTACGCCGAGGACTATTTCACCGTGCGCATGGAACGCGATTTCATCAGCGAGCTGATCGTGCCGAGCAAGGGCGTGGGCGAGGTGCGCAAACGGGTGCTGCCCTGCTACGAGGCGGCACTGACGGCAGAACTGGGGCGAATCGCCGATGCGGACACCAGCAGGTCTCACACGATGCAAGGCAACGTAAAGCCTGTCATTCCGGCCCACTACCTTATCGAAGGCACCAGCCAATCGGACTACCGCCCAGTGGTGGATGTCCTGGTGGACTCGCTCTGCCGAACCGGGCGGCTGCCCTCCCGCAGCGTGACCGTTGTGGACTTGGACAAGATGACGGGGTCGAAGGGCCAGCACGCCAGCACCTCCGAATTCTTCTGCGAGTGCCTTAATGGCTCATTCATACAATCGCTGGCGGGAACCAGCATCGTGGTGAAGTACGGAGTGTTGGACAGGGATGGGACGTTCGACCTGGACACCTATCGGGCCTTCACGCGGCTCATTGACGCCGTGGGCCAATGCCCCGATTGCGCCCAGGCCTTCTTCGTGATTCCCGGAGAATCCGATGAGCTGAAGGAGCGCGTGGCCTGTCGCATCGACGCGCCCTTGCTGGAAATCGGCCGGACGAGGCCTGCCGCCCCCATAGCCATGGACGAGAGAACCGCCATGGAGGCCTTGAGGGGCCGCGCCGCCGCAGATGGGCTGGCGCCCGATGGCGGCCTTGCCGAATGCCTGCGGATCTATCGCGAGAAAGACCCGCGCCTGAACATCGACAGCATCTATCGCGATTGGAGCCGCATAAAGCGCACGCGCGATGCGTGGCCTGCCTACCTGCCGCTCATCCAGCAGTCAATCGAAAGAAAGCACGCCGTGAGCACATCGGCGCTCCAACGACTTGAAGGGCTGATAGGCCTGGAAGGGCCCAAAAGCCGCATCAGCGAGATCCTCATGCGCACCAAGATGAACCAAGAGCTGCGGCGCCTGGGGATGGACGCCGTGGAGTTCAGCCGCCACATGGCCTTCACTGGCGCCCCGGGCACCGGGAAAACGGAGGTAGCGCGGCTGTACGCGGAAGTGTTGAGAGAATACAAAGTGCTGGCGGAGGGAAGGCTGATAAGCATTACCGGCGCCCAGCTGGCAATGTCGAACGTGACGAAGCTTTTCGAGAAGGCCAGCGGCTCGGTGCTGTTCATCGACGAGGCCTATGCCCTTGCCTGGAGAACTACCGTGACGAGACAGTGGTCATCTTGGCCGGCTATCGCAGCGGCATCGAGGAGCTGATGGAGTGCAACCCGGGCTTCCGCTCGCGCATCGGCTTCTTCGTGGAGTTTCCCAATTACAGCGAAGACGAAAAGGTGAGGATATTCCGCCTGATGGCAAAGCGGGCGGGGCTGATGTTGACCGAGAAGGCCGACTCGGCAGTGCGGGACGTGATAGCGCGGGCAGGTACCCGGGACGACGAGGGCAATGCGCGCTTTGTGCGCAACCTGTTCGAAAGCGCCTGCGGCCGTCAACAGCTGCGGTTGGCATCCAATCGCCCTGAGGGCGGCTGGACGAAGGACATGCTGTCCACTCTTGAAGAGGAAGACGTGTATGGCAATCTTCGCCCTGCCCGCAGCAAAAGCGGGCGCGAGCTGCTCTCGGAAATGGTGGGGCTCACAGAGGTGAAGCAGCTGGTGAGCAAGCGGCTGGACTTCATGCGCATCCAGAAAGTCCGTCGAGACCAGGGATTGCCTACCGAGTTCATCCCCATGCACTTCGCCTTCAAAGGCTCTCCCGGCACCGGCAAAACCGAAGTCGCTCGTCTTGTGGGGCGCATCCTGCGAGAAGAGGGTGTGCTCTCGGTAGGGGACGTGTACGAGTGCGGCAAACAGGACATCGTGGGCCGCGCAGTGGGGGAGACCGCGCCGAAAGTAGCCGAGCTGTTCAAACGCGCAAAGGGATCGGTCGTATTCATCGACGAGGCCTATGCCCTGTGCCAAGGATGCGGCAATTACGAAGACGAGGCCGTGACTGCAATTATCGACCAGATGGAAAAGCTGAGGGAGGAGGTGGTGGTGATATTCGCCGGTTACTCCGACGAGATAGACCAGCTGCTGGACAAAAATCCCGGCTTTCAATCGCGCATAAAGGCCCAGATAGAGTTCCCCGACTACAGCCAAAGAGAGCTGACGTGCATCTTGGGGTTGATGGCCGAAAGGGCAGGTATTTCCTTGAGCGATGGCGCTTGGCAAAGGGTCAAAGAGCTGATTGCCGCTGCCTACGGGCAGAAGAACTTCGGCAACGCCCGCTTTGTGCGCAACTTGCTGGAAGACGCCATCGTCGCCCAAGGGTCGCGCCTGGTAAGGGAATGCGCCGAAAGGGGAGAAGGGCCAGAGGAGCTCGGGCAAGAAGCGCTGACCGTCCTTGAGGCCGTTGATTTCCAGGTTGCGCCCATATCGGCGAAACCTTGCGCACGGAAAGTCGGCTTCCTTTCCTGATGCGCCCCAGGGCCGCTGCGCCCCGCCACGAGGAGGCGTTAATCCGCCAGATCAATCGATTGATTGCGGAGTTGGACGAAGAAATAGGCGAATCGTAAAAATTCGAGCGCATATTCCCAGATCAGTCATAGGGTTTATAGGAGGGTTTAGGGAAATACACCCTTAAACCCCTGTTTGACAGATGCGCAACATGCACGCTCCCTGCAAGAATGCGGCCATCAGAAATGCGGTTGCAACACTATCGAAGGATTCGAGGGACAACCGCAAGGAGGCCCGGGGAAACCCGGAATTCTGAAGGAGGGAGTAACCTTATGACCAACACCGATGAGGAGAAGACCGTGCGCGAGGCGGCTTCGGCTGCCGATACCGCCGGCAACGCCGTTGGCAGCGCGCCGGCAGCGAAAAGGCCGCGCAAGCGCATGGCGGTGACGTTGGGCGTGATAGCAGCCATCGTGGTAGTGGCAGGCGCCGGCCTTTGGGTGTGGCACGAGCAGCCCAGCTTCTGCGGCGCCATCTGCCATATGCCCATGAGCCAATACGTGGACACCTACGAGGCCGAGCCGGGGCAAGCGGCCACCGACAAGTGGGGCAACGAAGTGTCGGACGCCTCCGCCATGACCGCCGCCTACCATCGCAGCGAAACAGGGGCCACCTGCCTGAGCTGCCACGAGCCGGTGCTCAGCGAGCAAGTGGCCGAGGGGGCCAACTGGGTGAGCGGCAACTACGAAGTGGTGTTGAACCCCACGTTCGACGGTGTGCTGCTGGAGCGCGACGAGAATCAGCTGACGGAAGCGTCCGGCAAGGCGGGGGAGGAGTTCTGCCTGAACGAGAGCTGCCACAACATGACCCGCGAGCAGCTCATCGAGAAGACCTCCGATCGCGACTTCAACCCCCATGTTGCCCAGCACGACAACTACGACTGCTCCACGTGCCACAAGGCGCACCGGGCGTCGGTGTACTACTGCACCAAATGCCATTCCGAGGCAGCCGACGAACTGCCAGCCGGCTGGCTGACCATGAAGGACGCCGAGAAGCTGGAAGCCACCGCCTAGCCAAAGGCAACCCCTGTACTTTGCAAACCGTGCGCCCGCAAGGCGCAATTCCCGAAGGAGGAAACACCATGACCCGCACCACTTCCAACCTCTCCCGTCGCGATCTGTTGAAGTTCGGCGGCCTTTCTGCCGTAGGCGCCCTGGGGCTGGGCGCGCTGGCCGGCTGCTCGCCCAAGGTAGTGGCCCCCGAGGGCGGCGTGCCCAACCCCGGCGGCTCCCTTGCCAGCACCGGCACCGCAGACGGCGTCCCCTCGTTTTTGCTCACCCCCGAGTCCATCACCGATTTCGCCGAAACCTACGAATATGATGTAGTGGTAGTGGGAGCCGGAGAGTCGGGCCTGGGGGCCATCCACTCCGCTTTGGCCGCCGGCGCCACCGTAGGAGTGCTCCAGAGCCTGCCCATGGTGCAGACCGCGGGCAACATGGGCGCCTCCATCGATCTTTCCAAGACCTCCGAAGCGGGTATCAAGGCAGCCGTGTCCTATATCAACTACAAGAGCGACTACCGCATCAACACCGGCCAGGTGGAGGCCTGGGCCCGCAACTCCCAAGAGGCGCTGGCCTGGTGGGAAGAAGCAGCCAAGGCGGGCGGAAGCGAATCCAAGCCCTACGACTACACTGTCACTTGCAACGGCCATGAGGTGTTCTTCCATGCCAACACCTATTTCCATGACGAGGGGCATCAGAAGGGCGCCCTGGCCATCGGCGACGCCGTGCAGGCGGAAGGAGCCGAGATCTACTTCGAGACCCCGTGCGTGCAACTGTACAAAGAGGGCGATCGCGTGGCCGGTGCCATCGGCAAGCGCAAGAGCGATGACGCCCACATCCTGCTGAAGGCCAAGAAGGGCGTCATCATGGCCGCCGGCGATTACGTGGGCGACCAGGAGATGCTGTACTTCTACACCCCCGACGCCCGCGGGCTGCACCAGGCAGTGGACTTCCGCAACGGCACCGGCCTGAAGGCGGCCATGTGGGCCGGCGCCCAGATGTGCCCCGCCTCCCACACCAAGATGGTGCACGGCGAGGGCCCCAAAGTGCGCTTCGAGATGCCCTACCTGTTCCTGGATCGCCACGGCAAGCGCTTCATGGACGAGGGCTGCTGCCGCATGGGCTATCTCAACGAGTTCACCAACAAGTACCTGGCCGAGGTGGACTTCGAGTACTCCACCGCCGTCAAGTTCTTCAGCATCGTGCCCACCAACTGGGAAGAGCACTACGAGGCCTGGAAGCCGTTCTCGGATATCTCCATCCACAACGCCTACCGCAACGTAGACCCGGAGGCCTGGATCAAGGGCGACACGCTCGAGGAGCTGGCCCAGAACATGATCGCTTACGCCGACGAGCAAAAATGGGCCCACGACTACACCGTGGAAGCCATTGTGGATTCCATCAACCGCTACAACGAGCTGGTGGCAGCAGGGCAGGGCGACGCCGACTTCGGCAAGCGCGACGAGTACATGGTGCCCATCGAGGCTCCCTGCTACGCGGTGCCCCGTGGCGCCAATAACATCGACGCCCTGGTGGACGGCCTGTGGTGCGACGAGCACTTCCAGTGCCTGGACGTGAACATGAAGCCCATCGAAGGGCTGTTCGCCGTAGGCAACGCCTCCGGCCCCTTCTTCGGCAACAGCAATTACCCCATGGACATCGAGGGGCTGTCGGTGGGCCGCGCCATCACCACCGGCTATGTGACCGGCCGTTATGTGGCCAGCCTGTAAAGGCGCAGTCTGCAATAGTTAGAAATTTCCGGTAAAGCCGAAGGCCCCCTCCAGCCTTCGGCTTTCTACTTTGGGAATTGATCGGTGAAGAAAACGCTGACCACCTAACCCGCCCCCTGTATAATGGAAGCTATGATGCACGAGTCAAACCGCATTTTTACCGCAACAGAATTGGCGAGAGTGCCTTTCGCCTTCTTGGGCGTGGCCTTCGCCCGGGCATGGGTGTCGCTGCTCTACGCCAACCCTGCCGCCCCGGTTCCGCTGCCCTTCTCGTTCCCCACTGCCCATATGATGTTCGACGTGGCCTACGTGGCGGTGGCCATCATCATCGCTTTCGCTGCACGGCGACTGGCCACATTGGGCGGCCGCCCCTGGGCGCCCCTGCTGGCACTGGGGCTGATGCTGGCCTCCACCGGCAGTGCGCTCGCGTCTATCCAAGCGCCCATGGCAGCCACATCCGCCTCTCTGGGGCTGGTAGCAGCACTTCTGGGTGGCAGCGGTTTCGTGCTGTTCTCGCTGATGAACGTCGAAGTGTTCGCTGCGCTCTCCACCCTGCGCATAGTGCTGTACCTTTCGTTTGCCTATGTGCTGGGCGGGCTGCTCGCCTTCTTCGGAAACGGTATGGCGCCGCTGCAATTCACTTGGCTGGTGCTCTTGCTGCCCGCAGTGGCGGTTGTTTGCGTCCACACCGCGTACCGCGAGACACCCCCGGATGCGCGCCCCCGCAGTCCTTACCCGAAGTTCTCCTACCCCTACAAGCTCTACATCCTCATGGCCCTCTATTCTTTTGCCTATGGCCTGCGGCAATCGCAGCTGGTGGCCGGTGCCGGCCGCGGCTCCACCTATGCCACCATGCTGGTGATGGCCATCGTGTTCGCTTCCGCGGTGCTGTTCGGCAACCGACTGCGGCTCACGAAAGTGTCGCTGGCCCCCATGCTGTTCATGGTGTGCGGCTTTCTGCTCATCCCGGCGCAGAATCTGGTGGGGGAAGTGTTCAGCAGCTACCTCATCTCCACCAGTTACACCCTCATGCATGTATTCGTGCTGGTGCTGCTCATCTCCATGGCCCGTAAGACCCGCGTGCCGGCCGCCGTCATCGTGGCGCCCCTCTACGCGGTGCAGCTGTTCTCCTTGGCAGGAGATGCCGTGGACGCCGCACTAGGCTCGTCGGGGCTTTCCACCGCCACCCAAGCCACCGCCGTCGCCATCCTTGTAGCGGTGCTGATTGCGGTGAACACGGTGCTGCTGCTATCGGAGCGCAAATGGGACTCCCACTGGAGTGTGGCGCTGGACGAGGAGAGCCTGGAGGCCGCCTCCCGCGAAGAGGAACGGCTGGAGGCCCGCTGCGCCGAGCTGGCGCAACTCTACGGGCTGAGCCCGCGGGAACGGGAAATCCTAGGGCTTCTGGCCCGCAAGCGCACGATGGCCGCCATAGGCCCGAGCTCTACATTGCCCAGGGCACCGTGAAGGCCCATGTGCGCCACATTTACGAGAAGATGGGCATCAACACCCGTAAAGAACTGTTCACGCTGTTGGGCGTGGGATAAACCGGCGCGCGTTCTGTGCCCCAACTCCGCTTGCCCTGCAGCGGCTGGAATTTTGTAGGGCAGAGATTCTATGTCTGCCTAGGTTGCAACCATACGCAGGCCGTCGATTAGGCAGAGATAGAATCTCTGCCCTACGATCTCAACAGACAATTCTTTCCCATTGGCGATTAGACGCCTTGGAGATGCAGTCCTACTTCTCGGTGCCGTCGCCGAACAGCAGATCGTGCTCAATGCCGGTGAGGTGGCTTCTGGCTTGCTCGCGCAGGTTGTTGAGGCCCGCCAGGTACTGGCGGTACAGCACCACGGTGAGGTAGCGGCCGGCGGGGGTGAGGGTCAGCTCGTCGGGCGTATCGGTGGCAAAGGCCTTGTTGGCGCGCATGAACGCCATCTCCACCGGCAGCCCCCGCTCGACGGACATGCCGAAATCGCGTTCGAACTCGTGCTTGTCGAAGCGCAGGCTGTAGAGCTGCAGCAGGAACTTGTAGCGCATGAGGTCGCGCACCGGCAAGTCGGTGCAGCCCATCAGGGGCAGACGCCCTGAGTTCACGATTTCCGCGTACTCCTCCAAGTCGAAGGTGTTCACGAACAGGTTGTCGCCCAAGTGGGTGATGGAACCGCTGCCCACGCCCACGCACTCCTCGTAGGACACCGCGTACTCGTCCACCTCCAGGTGCTGCTTGCGCTCGAGGTTCTCGTCCAGGCGGTTGAAGGTCCAAAGTGTACGGCGCTCGAAGTAGGGTTTGTCGCCCCCGGCCAGAATGCCGTCCAGGATATGGTAGAAGCGGCGTTCCTTGTTGTAGTCCATCTTGCCCAGCACCTTCTCCATCTTGGCGGTGGTGGCGCCGGATTGGTAGAGCGGCGAGAAGGTGGTCTGGTGGCAACCGCACAGGGCGATCTTCTCGCAGTCGGAAATGAGGATGTCCTCTGTCTGAGAGGGGAAGTTGAAGATCATGTCCACGTTCAGCGACTCGAAATACGGCGCCGCCTGGCCGATGCGCTCGAATATCTCCTCTCCGCAGCCGTACTTCTCGTAACGGTCCATCTGCTTCAAAAGGCCGTCATCGAAGCTCTGCACCCCCACCGACAGCCGCTGGATGCGCCCTTTCAGCTTGTCCAGATACTCAGGGATGAGGTGGTTGGGGTTGGTCTCGGAGTTCACCTCCTTGATGGAGAACATATCGCGGGCCAAATCGATGGTCTCGCACAGCTCGTCGATGTCCACTGTGGGGGTGCCGCCGCCGATATAGGCGCTCTCGAAATCGTAGCCCTTGTCTTTCAGCAGCTGCATCTCTTTGCGCAGCGCCTTGAAGTAGGTGCGGGCCCGTTCTTCCCGATAGGGGAAGCGGTTGAAGGAGCAATAGGGGCACAGCCGCTCGCAGAAGGGCACGTGAACATAGAGAGTGTAGGCCTGTCCTGGCACCGGATCGGGCAGAGTTCCCGTTGGCACTGGATGCAGGGCCAACGTTTTGTCGGTCATGGATTTAACAACCGTGGTAAGCATGCGCTCGGAGAGCATGGAATTCCTCCTTGTGTTTTATGAGAACGGGCGGAATTGTAGCATTGGCCGCCCTAGGCGCCGCCGCCGTTTTTGCGGGCTGCCTGTTTGATGGCCTCTTCGTGCCCCGAGAGCGCGGCAAAGGGGACGAACTGGGCCGCGCGGCTCTCCATGCTCATGGGCGGGTGCTTGCGCGAGACAGGGTGGGGGAGACGGATGATGTCCGCGTAGGCATCGGCCGAAGGACGCTGAGGGTTTTCATCACGGCTCATGCGCGGTGACCCCCTATCTGCTGGTTTCGGGCGCGAGTGGTGGCCTCTTCCTTCAAGTTGACGGCCCGCAGCACTGCGTTCTTGCCGAAACGGCGCCTGATGGCCGCCGAGGCCTCCTGCAGGCTGCGATCCCGGTACTCCAGCGCCGCCTCCCGCTGCTGCTCCTGTTCGATGGCCTCATAGTCGTCGAACAGCGTTGCCTGCAGCGGCTCTTGCGGCTGATCCTCGCCCGTTTCCGCCACGTGGGATGCGCCTATGGACATGCGCCGTACCAGCAGCTGCTCGTCGCATATCTGGTCGAACAGCGCCACCGTGGCCTCGCTTATGCGGCGACCGGAGGCGGTGGGGAAGGGCAGGTTCGCGCTACCGTGAGCATGGCGAGGCACCGTGCGACCGTAGTAGTCGGTGTCCTGCGGGCCGCCGTAGGCACCCGTGGCCACCGCGTCCAAGCTGGCGCGGTCGTAGCCCACGTGCAGCACCAGCTGCCCTGCTTCCAGTCCCTTGTCCAAAAGGTCGTTCGCCAGCTGCTGGGCCATCTCCCATGCCACCAGCCGCGCCTCGTCGAACCGGTAGGGGCGGGGCAGCACCTGCCCCTGGGCCAGGGACTTCTCCGCAGGCTTGTAGGCCTTCACCTGCGCCAGCGTGACCGGTTCCCATCCCCAGGCGTGGTCGATCAAAAGCTCGGCGTTCACCCCGAACACCTTGTACAGGGTGTCTTCGCTATGGTAGGCCCCCTCCGGGCCGATGGAGCAACGGGCCACATCCCCCATGGTGAACAGCCCCATGTCGTTGAGCTTCTTCTGAGTGGCGCGCCCCACGCGCCAGAAGTCGGTGAGGGGAGTGTGCCCCCACAGCTTTTGCCGATAGGACATCTCGTCCAGCTGGGCGATGCGCACCCCGTCCTTGTCGGCGGGCAGGTGCTTGGCCTCGATGTCCATGGCCACCTTCGCCAAGTACAGGTTGGGGCCGATGCCGGCGGTGGCGGTGATGCCGGTTTCCGCCAGCACCTCGCGAATCATGGCGCGCGCCAAGTCGTGGGCGTTTTTGCGGTACAGAGCCAAGTAGCCGGTGACGTCCATGAACACCTCATCCACCGAGTACACATGGATGTCCTCCGGGGCAATGTAGCGAAGGTACACCTGGTACACCTTCGCGCTCTGCTCGATGTAGTAGGCCATGCGCGGCGGCGCCACAATGTAGGAGAGCTCCAACTGCGGGTTTGCCGCCAGCTCATCGGGGAGGAAAGAGCTGCCGGCAAAGGCACCGCCCGGGGCGTGGGCCCGCCGGGCGCGGTTGAGCTCGTTTACCTTCTGCACCACTTCGAACAGCCGCGGACGCCCCGGCACCCCCAGCGCCTTGAGCGATGGGGAAACGGCCAGGCAGATAGTGCGGTCGGAGCGCTCTTGGTCGGCCACCACCAAATGGGTGCGTAGCGGATCGAGCCCGCGGGAGGCGCACTCCGCTGAGGCGTAGAAAGATTTAAGATCGATAGCGATGTAGGTGCGCTCCACGAAACCTCCTGTGAAACCGAGAGCACTCGCATTATAGCGCACATCTGTTCGCAATAGACAGAAAGCCCGTACATTCGCAGGGAATAGATCCTATCTCTTCCTGATGTCGCAACTGGATTCTAGCTGTTGGCTAGGCAGAGATAGAATCTCTGCCCTACGAATTCGTCCAGTGAGGTTACAGCAGGTCGAAGGCCATCCCCACTGCCACCGGATACCGAAGAGAAGCGTCTATACCGTGTACTGCTCTATGTAATCTAGAATCTCTTGGCGGGAGTGCAGACCCGTCTTCGTGTAGATGCGCTTGATGTGGGCATGGGCGGTGGCAGGGCTTATGCACAGTACTTCCGCCACCTTTTTCTGGGTGTAGCCTAGGGCGTACAGCCCCAACACCTCCACCTCGCGGGGGGACAACATGAATTGCGCCCCCATTTCCTGCGCATTGTGGGAAAGGGCGCTTTGGCGGGGGTCGCTCGTCGGCTGAGGCCCATCCAGCCCCATAATGCGCGTGATGAGCGAGTCTTCCACTTGACTGAACTCCTCGTCGGCCCCCTGCGGCTCGAAAACAGCTGCCACTGAATCCTCGGCATCCTCAGGAACGGTGCCGTTGTCCTCGTTGGCCGGAAACGCAGGGAACTTGCTGCAGTAAAGGCACACCGCCTTGCGCTCGGCGATTCCCTGGTTTATGTGCAGAAACTGGGTGAGCACCACTTGTGCCGACACGAGAATGATGGTGGCCATGCACACCCCTATGAACGGGCTGTCGACGTGCAGCTGATAGCTCTCAAACAGCACCACACGAGCCACCGCTCGCGACCCTAGCCATATGATCCAACCGGCGCAGGCGTAGTAGAACGGCTCGCGCCAACCAGCGGTCATGAACGCCAGCGTCACATACCACACGAAGCCCACCATGAAGGCATTTAAGGTAGTGGCGAACACTGCGCCGTATTCGAGATGATCCGGAAACAACGTGTAAAGCAGAAGCGCGCACATGGCGCATATCTCCATAAAAATGAATGCTCCAACGGTAAGCACCTGCTGGCGACGACCCAGCACGCAGGCGATAACCACCGCGCAGATGAGTATGACGAGAACCGCATAGCCGAAACGAGTGGGCATGGTGAAGGGGATGGGCAGTCCGTCGGGATAGCCCCGCAGAAGCCCCGTCACCAAACCCATAAACCCTATGCCCACCGCATTGGTGATGAGGAAGCTGCGACTCTCCAGCACGGACGTGGAAAGCCCGAAGTAGTCGGTAGGGAAGGTAACGGACGCAATGGAGCGTGCCAGGGGGCGGCGATGGGCGCTGAACACGCAGGGCACCTGCCCGAGCACGAAAACTACCGCCACCAGATACTCCGCAGGCTTGGGCACTACGGCGGTGACAAAGGTGAGCACTTCGCTGAACGCCAAGGCGGAAAAGACCACAACCGCTGCAGTGACGCTTGCGCACCCGCGCAGCGACCGTAGCCAACAGAACATGCACCCCGACCCGAAAAGAGTGCCAGCGGCGCACAGTACCAGCTCGGCCGTCCCTCCCATTGCGTCAAGCTGGCAAAGCACGAACAGGACAACCAAGCTAAGCGCCTCGCCGCCGATGCAGACCGCAGACACTATGCCCACAGCGCTGTCCTTCAAGCGACCGGGTCGACACCAGAAATAGGCAAGTGCCACAAGCAGCACCGCAAGCGCCAAGAGCATGGCGCCATCGGTGAAAATCCCCTCATCGCTGCTCTCGTAGCTGCCGTAAGCTCCCGAGAGTATGCCAACGCGGCAAAAACTCAGCCCTAGAATAGCGGGCACGAGGGCTAGATACCGGGCAGAATCGCGAATCACGGCTCCGGGACTTGTCTCCTCGCCATCGCCTTTCAGCCGCGTCGCCCGTACCTCATCTGCCATAATGCATCCCCTCCCCAAGAAACCCCATCAGCTCGTCATCAACCGAGGGCGCTCCTTCAGGAAGTCAATTATGACCGTTTCCACCATAATTACCACGGTCTGCGAAAGATTCGTAACAAACTGTTTTCATGGAATAGGAAGGAGCCCTGCTCAGGCAGGGCTCCTTTGAAGAGGGGAACAACCGCAAGGGTTGACGAAAAGACTCACATTCCCCTTAAACTATGGCAGCAAGTTCAGGCTGGCCAGCTCTTCCTTCACATCGGGCATGTCGTAGTACTCCAGGCACTCCACCGTGGGGCAGCCCTTCTCCTCGTCCCAGCCGAAGCAGCGGTACAGCATGGTGAGGC
>CANSTH010000013.1 GCA_947649875.1 uncultured Parvibacter sp.
GGTAGCGGTCCAGCTTCAGCTCCATGTTGCCGGTGCCCTTGAACTCCTCGAAGATAACCTCGTCCATCTTCGAGCCAGTGTCGATGAGGGCAGAGGCCAAGATGGTGAGGCTGCCGCCGCCCTCGATGTTGCGGGCGGCCCCCAAGAAGCGCTTGGGTGGGTACAGGGCGCTGGAGTCCACGCCGCCAGACAGCACGCGGCCGGAAGCCGGCTGGGCCAGGTTATAGGCGCGGGCCAGTCGGGTGATGGAGTCCAGGAGGATAACCACATCGGCGCCGTTTTCCACCAGGCGCTTGGCGCGCTCGATCACCAGCTCTGCCACCTGGATGTGATTCTCGGTGGGCATGTCAAACGTGGAGGAAATGACCTCGCCGCGAATGGAGCGCTGCATGTCGGTAACTTCCTCGGGACGCTCGTCCACCAGCAGGCACATGAGGTGCACATCGGGGTTGTTGGCGGAAATAGCCGCGGCAATGTCCTTCAGGATGGTGGTCTTGCCAGCCTTGGGCGGCGACACGATAAGGCCGCGCTGCCCCTTGCCGATGGGGGCCACCAAATCGATGACGCGGGCGGTAACGGTGTTCTTGCCGTGCTCCATCACCAGGCACTCGTCCGGGTACACCGGGGTGAGCTCGGCGAACTTCGGGCGACGCCCCAGCTCCTCTGCCGGAATGCCGTTCACGGAAAGGACTTTCTGCAAAGCGGCGAACTTGTCGTTCTCACGGGCGGGACGAGTTTGGCCGCGCACCATATCGCCGGGACGCAGGCCGGTGCGGCGCACCAGGTTGGCTCCCACGTATACGTCCTTCTCTCCCGGCAGGTACCCGGAAGTGCGCAAAAAGCCGTAGCCATCGCTCATGATGTCCAGGATGCCCTGCACTTCGATGAAGCCCTCGGCTTTCATGGTGGCCTCGAATACCGCTTCCACCAGCTCGGGCTTCTTCATGCCCGTTGCGTCCAGTTCCAACTCGGCAGCGCGGGCCCGAAGGTCGGCCACCTTGAACTCTGCCAACTCCTCCTTGGTGATGGAAGGTGCCACCTCACGGTTGTTCTGGCGGTGCTGGCGCCGCTGGTTGCGGTTGTTCTGGTTGCCCTGGTTGCCCTGGCCGTTGTTTTTGTTCTGCCCGTTGCGATTCTGTTTGCCGTTGCCGTTTTGACCACTTGCCTGGGGCTGGTTGCCCGGACGCTTCTCAGGGCGCTGCTTCTCACGGCGTTGCGGGCGCTGACGACGCCCCTCCCCCTCGCCGTCGGCAGCGGGAGCTACCGCAGCGGCAACGCCCTCTCCGGTCGGCTCGGCCGCAATTGCAACAGGGGCCTCCGAAGCCTCCTGGCCGCTAGAGGCATCTTGCCCCGCGGTCGGTTGCGGGGCGGCGTCATCGGCAGCAGCTCGCGGACGGCGCGCGCGACGGGGCTTGGCCTCCACCTCGGCTGATGCAGCTTCCGGGGCCGGCGCAGCGGCGGGAGCCTCAACGGGCGCAGCCGGAGGCACCACCGATTCGGAATCGGGAGCCGCAGCCTTCTTGCGGCCACGAGCTGCCCGCTTGGGAGCCTCTTCCGCCGGGACATCGGCTGCAAGAGCCGGCTTTTCGACTGGGGCGGATTCCAAGGCGGTCATCGGAACGGCAGCCTCCGTGCCAGCAGCCTTGCGCGTGCGCGCAGGCCGCTTTTTCGGAGCCTCCTCCGCTGCGGCGGGCGTCGCCACCGGCGCTTGCGCCTCCTTAGGCTCCGTCTTTTTACGGGCGGCCGTCTTGCGCTTGGGCTTTTCTGCCGGCGCCGCCTCTGCGACGGCCGGAGCTGCCTCCGCCGCCTCGGCCGTGGCAGCCGCCTTGCGAGGACGCCCTACCCGGCGCTTGGGAGCCGCCTCGGAGGCAGCGGCACTTTGGTTCTCTTCAGTTGTCTCACTCATGCGTTCTGAACTTTCTCCCAGTCCTTAAGGAACGCGTCCAAGCCGCGCTCGGTCAGCGGATGCTGCACCATTTTCTTAAGCACGGCAAAGGGCACCGTGGCGATGTCGGCGCCCATGAGGGCTGCCTGAGTCACATGGTTTGCGCTGCGAATGGAGGCAGCAATGATCTCAATCTTCTCGCCGTTAACCGTGTTGGCGGTGAAGTCGTAGTTGCCGATGGCGCTGCACACCTGCTCCAACTGGAACAGGCCGTCTTCGGAAATGTCGTCGAAGCGACCAACGAAGGGCGAGATGTAGCGGGCGCCGGCGCGGGCGGCCAAAAGGGCCTGGGGCACGGTGAAGCACAGGGTCATGTTCACCGGGATGCCGCGCTGGGCCAAGGTGTGGGTGGCCGCCAACCCCTCCACCATGGTAGGCACCTTCACCACCACGTTGGGCGCGATCTCTGCCAACTTGCAGCCGTCGGCCACAATCTCGTCCCGCTGCATGGCCACCGTCTCGGCCGAAACCGGGCACTCAGGGCCCACGATGTCGCAGATGCGCTTAATGTGGCTGTGGAAGTCGGACAGCTTGCCGCCGATGCGCGCATACAGGCTAGGGTTGGTGGTCACGCCCGCCAACGCCCCCCAACTGGCAGCTTCCTCGATTTCCGCCAAGTCAGCGGTGTCCAAAAAGAACTTCACGTTTTCCTCCTCGGAATTGGGAACGGATGCAAACAAGAAGCGCTCGCGCGCAAAATGCCCAAGGGATTTCCCATCTTGTCAAGCGAAAGGATAAGAAACGGCCGACTTTTCACCTTTGCGCCGGAGAAATAGCCCCGGCCTGCTGCATTTATTCTTTGGAAAGGGAAATGGCCAGCGCCTATGGTAGCGCAAGGGCCGAAACGGTTCAAGCAGCGAAAATATTTCAGATACGCAAAACGCCCTAAAGCGTGCGGAAGAAGCAGGAGCGCTCGCCGGTGTGGCAAGCGGGACCGGCAGGATGCACCAGCGCCAGCAGTGTGTCGCCATCGCAATCGTAGCGCATCTCCACCAGCTTCTGGGTATTGCCCGAAGTTGCCCCTTTGTGCCATACCTCCTGGCGGCTGCGGGACCAGAAAACCGTCTCGCCCATCTCCAGCGTAAGTCGCAAAGTTTTGGCGCTCATCCACGCCATCATCAGCACTTCCAACGTATCCGCATCCTGCACAATGCAAGGCACAAGCCCCGCCTCATTGAACTTCAACTGCGAGAAATCCATCTTCTTCCTTTCCGTTCTAGACGAACTCGGCGCCCTCCCGGAGGTGGGCCGGTTCGACAGGCCTGCGCTCGACGCTCCGCTAGTCGTAGCCGAACTCGGGCTCCGCCCGAGTGGATCTCCTCCGCGCTCCGCTTGGCCGGACCTCGCTCCGACCTGCCGAACCGGCCCATCCGCAATGTTTCGCCGCCCGCCAGAAACGAACTAGGCGGGCGGGCATGCCCTCACAAAGCGAGTTCCGCACGACGCGAAAGCCCCAGTGGGGCTTTCTACATGCGCAGGACTGTTTGAGCGACTGAGGATGTGCCCGCCCGACTCCACCGCGGCGAGATGTCGGGCGGCGTCACGAGTCCACCGAGTCAGCCCACCTCCGGGAGAGTGACGAGTAAGCCCTACAGCCGCACTGGGATGCCATAGGACGCCATCGACTCTTTCACTTGGCGCACGGTGAACTCGCCGAAGTGGAACACGCTGGCGGCAAGCACCGCGTCCGCCTCCCCCTCCAGGATGCCCTGGGCAAAATGCTCCAACTTGCCAACGCCGCCACTGGCAATAACCGGCACATCCACAGCTCGCGCTACCGCCCGCGTAAGGGCACAGTCGAAACCATCGCGGCTGCCGTCGCGATCCATGGAGGTGAGCAGTATCTCCCCCGCGCCGCGCCGCGCCGCCTCAACGGCCCACTCCACCGCGTCCAGCCCCGTTGCCTTTCGGCCGCCCGCCACGTACACCTCCCATTTGTTGGGATTGCCCGGCACCTGCTTGGCGTCAATGGCGCAGAGGATGGCCTGCGTGCCGAAGGCGCGGGCCGCCTCGGTGATGAGGGCAGGATTGGCCACGGCCGCCGAGTTCACCGACACCTTGTCGGCGCCGGCGGCTATCATGCGGCGAATGTCGGCCACGCTGCGAAAGCCGCCCCCCACACAATAGGGCAGGTGCAGCTCCTCGCTGGCACGGCTGGCAAGCTCCACCGTGGTATCGCGCCTGTCGGAGGTGGCGGTGATGTCCAGAAACACCACTTCATCGGCCTTTTGGGCATCGTAGCGGCAGGCAAGCTCGATAGGGTCGCCGGCGTCCCGCAACCCTACGAAGTTCACCCCCTTCACCACGCGCCCGTCCTTCACGTCCAAGCAGGGGATAACCCGTTTCGTCAGCATACATCCTCCAAAAGGGTGGCAAGGGTCGAGTCATTCGTCATCTAGCGCAAATCCTCCAAGGTAAGCGGTTTCTCCTCCCCTTGCAGGCTGCCCATCTCCAAGGTGCCTGCGCAAGCAGCCACCCCCTCTTGCACACTCAAAGTTCCCTCGTACAAGGCGCGTCCGGCAATGACCCCCTCGATGAGGCGGGCGATGGGGGCAAGCGCTTGGATGTCGGCCACCGTGGAAAGGCCGCCGGAAGCGATGACGGGATTGCCGAAGGCATGGGCCATGGCCTTGTAGGCGGCCACGTCGAAGCCGGTTTGCATGCCGTCGCGGGCGATATCGGTGTACACCAGATGGCAATAGCCCAGCTTCGCCATCTTGGCCGCAAGCTCTTGGGCGGCAACGCCGGACCCTTCTGTCCAACCGTCCACTGCCGCCTCCCCCGCCTTCGCATCGATGCCAGCGCACAAAGCCTCCGGTCCGAACTTCTCGATGGCAGCTTGGGCGAAATCGGGGTCGCGCACCAGCGCGGTGCCCAGGATAACGCGATTGGCACCCGCATCCAACAGGCGATCGGCTACCTCCAAGCTGCGCACGCCGCCGCCCACTTCCACGGCCAGCTTCGTGCGGGCAAGTATGGCACGCACTACCTCAATGTTGTCGGCATTGCCGCTCTTGGCGCCGTCCAGGTCCACCACGTGCAGCCAGGTGGCCCCCGCCTCTTCGAACAGCTGCGCCTGCAGCACCGGGTTGTCATTGTATTCGGTTACCACGGCGTAGTCGCCCTTCGCCAGGCGTACCGCCTTGCCGCCCAGAATGTCGATTGCCGGAAGCAGATACATTCGCGTTCCTTTCCTCGGGAAAACGGGGCGCTTTCCCTCTTGCAGCCTAGGCAGAGATAGAATCTCTGCCCTACGAAAACCTGTTGTCCCGCCATCCCGCAGGCCGAGTCTTCGCCCACGGCATAGCCCGCATTCTCCCATGGCTTTGCCGCATCGCACCTTGGCTTCGCGGTTCGTAACGCAGCGGAGAACAGTCCTTCACCGGCCTCGTTCTCCATTCGCGATGCGCACGAAGTTTCGCAGCAGCGCAGCGCCGGCGTCCGAGCTTTTCTCTGGATGGAACTGAACGCCGAACTGGGGATTTCCCGGCACCGCCACTGCAGAGGGGAACCACTGGGCATGGCGAGTGCGCGCGATAGTGCCCTCCCCTTCCGGCGCTTGAAAACTATGGGTGAAGTAGAAGAACTCACCGGGGCGAATGCCCTCGAACAGGAGCTGGGCAAGAGCAGAACCTTGTGCCCCTTGCGCAGGGTGCACGCTGTTCCATCCCACATGGGGCACCTTGAAGTGACGGCCCTCTGCGTCCTCTGGGCTCACGCGCCCCACCACGCCGGGAAGCAGCCCTAAGCCCGGCGCCGGACTTGAAGCCGAGGCATGCTCTTCGCCCCCCTCGAACATGAGGTGCATCCCAAGGCAGATTCCCAAGAAGGGCACGCCCCGGTCGCACGCGTCCCGCAGCGCCCCCATGAGTCCCAGCTCTTGCAACGTATCGGACGCGTCCCGGTACGCTCCCACACCAGGAAGCACTACCGCCTCGGCCCGGCGCACATCTTCAGGACTGTCGGACACCAGCACCTGGGCACCGGCAGCCTGCAGCCCCCGCTGCACGCTGCGAATGTTGCCCTTGTGGTAGTCCACCAAAACAATGGCCACGAGACCGCCTCCCTACAGCGCGCCCTTGGTGGAAGGCAGTGCGCCGCCAATTCGCGGATCCAGCTCCACCGCCTGGCGAAGAGCCCGGGCCACCGCTTTGAACGCAGCCTCGATAACGTGGTGCACATTATCGCCCGCCAGCTGTCGCACGTGCAGAGTGATGCCGGCGTTAGCAGCGAAGGCGATGAAGAACTCCCGTGCCAGCTGGGCATCGAAATCCCCCACCATGCAGAGAGGCAGCTGCACATCCCAGTACAGCGCACCGCGGCCGGAAATGTCCAGCGCCGCCATCACCAGCGCCTCGTCCATGGGAAGCAGGCACGAGCCGAAGCGGGCTATGCCCCGCTTATCCCCCAAGGCCTGCGCCACTGCCTGCCCCAGCACGATACCGGTGTCCTCCACCGTATGGTGACCGTCTACCTGCAAGTCGCCCTTGGCGTCCACCTCCAGGCTCAGCAGCCCATGGCGTCCGAGCGCATCCAGCATGTGGTCGAAAAACCCGATGCCGGTGCTGGCGTCTACCGTGCCATTGCCATCCAAGTCCACCGCAACAGTGATGTTGGTCTCTTTCGTGGCCCGCGTCACTCGGGCAATGCGATCGCTCATCATCTCACTTCCGCTCGTTTCTCACTTAAGGGGCCCTTGTCCCCTCTTCCGGCAAGCAGGCCTAGCCGCTTCCGCGCGGCCGCCTCAGCCGCAACCGCCCTCCGGCACCGCAGCGCCCGTGCCCCAACTGCCTAATGCTTCCCTAGGCAAAAGTCCCGAAGTACATCCAGGAACCGCCTGTTCTGCCCAGGGCTTCCCACCGTCACTCGCAGGCAGTCTTCCAGCAACGGCGATTTCGAGAAGTCCCTCACCAGAACGCCATGCTCGAGCAGGTATTCCCACGCCTCCGAGGCATTCTCCATCCGGAACAACAGATAGTTCGCATCGCTGTCGAATACCTCAACGCCGGGAATGGCCCGCAATCCTTCGAGCAAGCGCCCCCGCTGCTCCACGATGAGGTCGATGCCCGGTTGGAACAGTGCCCGATTGTCGAATACCACCTGTCCTACCGCCTGCGACAGCGCGTCCACTGAGTAGGGCTGGCGCACCTTAAGGAACTCCCGGATCACATGCGGGTGGCCCAGAAAATAGCCCAGACGCACCCCCGCCAGCGAAAACGCCTTCGAGAACGTGCGCAGGATGAGCAGGTTCTCGTGGCTTTCCAGATAAGGGCGAACGGTGCGATGCGAGAACTCAAAGTAAGCCTCGTCCACCAGGACCAAGGCATCGGTGGCCTCGAGCAGCCTCAGCACGAAACCCTCGTCGGCCAGCTTGCCGGTAGGGTTGTTGGGAGAAGTCACGATAACATAGTCGATGTCGCCTTGCGCTACGCGGGCTAGCACCGCCTCCTCATCGATGGAGAAGTCGGGCATCCGCGCCACCGACACCACAGTGGTGTCGGTGAGCCGGGCGTTTGCCGCATATACCGAGAAGGTGGGGGGCATGTCCAGGAACTTCCGACCACTGCCGCCCCAGGCCAGCGCCAGATCGAACAGCAGCTCATCACCGCCATTGCCTAAAAGCACCCAGTCTCGCTCCAGCCCATTGGCCTGGGCTATGGCATCCCGCAGCCGGTTTCCCAGCGGATCGGGGTAGCGGTTGAAGGGCACTTCCGCCAGTGCCCGCGCCAGCTCTTTCTGCAGCTTTTCGGGCACATCGGAGGGGTTCTCGTTCGCCGACAGCATCACCTCGGCGGGAATGTACTTCGGATCGTAGGGCACAAGCCCCGCCAGCCGCGGGTTCGCCTGCCGCAGCCTATTCACGGGAGGCCTCCACTTGGTGCCCGATTCCCATATCCTGCGCCTCTAACTGGGCAAGGCGCAGCTCCACACTGCGGGCATGGGCCCACAGCCCCTCATGGGTGGCGATGGTGCGCACCGCCTCACCGTCGCGGGCAAGAGCCGCCGGGGTGTATTGGATGACGGAAGACTTCTTCACGAAGTCGTTGGTGGAAAGCGGGCTTGCCCAGCGGGCGGTACCGCCAGTGGGCAGCGTGTGGTTGGGGCCGGCCACGTAGTCTCCCACCGCCTCGGGGGTCCAGGCCCCCAGGAAGATGGCACCGGCGTTGCGAATTGCCCCCAACAGGTCCATGGCACCGGCCACGTGCAGCTCCAAATGCTCGGGAGCGATCTCGTTCACCGCGCCAATCGCCTGCTCCATGGTATGGCACACCACGACAAGCCCCTGGTCGTCCAGCGAGCGACGGGTGATGTCGGCGCGGGTGGAATCGGCCAAATGCGCCTGGACGGCCGCCTCCACCGCATCGGCGTACTCCTGCGAGAAGCACACCAGATAGCAGGCGGCCAGCGGATCGTGCTCTGCCTGGGCCATGAGATCGATGGCCACCAGCGCCGGCTCGGCCGTGAAATCGGCCACCACGCACACCTCGGAAGGGCCGGCAATCATGTCGATACCCACGTCGCCTGACACGATTTTCTTGGCGGCCGCCACATAGGCGTTACCGGGGCCGGTAATCTTGGCCACGGGGGCAATGGAGGCAGTGCCATAGGCCAGCGCGCCGATGGCCTGGGCGCCTCCCACTTTGTAGACCTCGGTGACGCCCGCTATGTCGCAGGCGGCCAAAATGGCGGAGTCCACCGTGCCATCCTTCGTGGGCGGGGTGGTGCACACAATGCGGCGCACACCTGCCACCTGGGCGGGAATGGCATTCATCAGCACCGTGGAGGGGTACAGGGCCCGGCCGCCGGGCACATAGATGCCCACCGAATCCAACGGGGTAACCTTCGCCCCCACCAGCGCCCCATCGCCGCGGGCGAAAAACCAGCTCTGCTCCACTTGCCGCTCGTGGAATTCCCGTATTTGATCGGCGGCCCTTTGCAACGCCTCCAGTGTTTCCGGGGCGACAGATGCCCGCGCTGCGGCAATTTCCTCTTCGCTCACGCGGAAGTCCTGCACCTCAACCCCGTCGAACTTCCGGGTAAGCTGGCGCAGCGCTTCATCGCCCCCCTCGCGCACCTGCTGGATAATGGCGGTGGCAGAGGTCATGGCAGCGGGATTGAAGGCACCGGTGCGGTTGATTAAGGATGCGGAAAATAGGTCATTGGGGCCAAGCACTACACGACGCATGGGAATCTCCTTAGATGTTTGGCCGGACCGCAGGCTGCAGCCCGGTAGTGGCTAATTTTACTGCGGCTTGCCGGCAATGGCCTCGAAGGCCACTCCAGCGGTGGCGTTTGCCAGCGACCGCGCCAAAGGGCCGATGCGCTCATCGGTGCGCAAGGCAGCAGGATTGGCAAAGAACCGAGCGGTGGAACCCAGCACTTCCTCCGCCACCTCCAGGTTGTTTTCCCGTAAAGTGGCGCCCGTTGCGGTGATATCCACAATGCACTCGGCCATGCCGGTGAGTGGGGCCAGCTCTATATTGCCGTGCAGCTGCACGATTTCCACCTGCATGCCAGTCTTGGCAAAGTGACCGGCGGTAATGTGCGGGTACTTCGTGGCCACCCGGATGGCCCCCAGCCTGCGATAGCGCTCATCGGCCGCCTCCTGGCTGCCGGCAGGCATGGCCACCACGAATCGGCAAGCGCCAAAGCCCAGGTCTTCCAATTCCACAACATCGGAGCCCGCCTCCAGAAGCGAGTCCTTGCCGCAGATGCCGCAATCGGCCGCCCCCAGTGCCACAAAGGCAGGAGCGTCAGAGGGGCGCACAATAATATAGTCGACCCCGGGGTTCGATATGATCAACTGCCGTCCCGGGTTCTCCAGCCCCTCCACGTCAAGCCCGGCGGCCCGCAGCACCTCTACCGTGTCTTTGTGAAGGGCTCCCTTGGGCACTGCTATCCGCAGCGGGCGCATGCCTGGCGTTTGCCCCTCACAGGAGGCAGGGCCTGAAGCAGCGGCCATAGCCGATTCCAGGGCGAAAGCAAAGCCGGCAGCGGGACGCGCGCAGCCGAACGCGGCCATCATGGTGTCGTAGCGACCTCCGCCCCCGATAGAGGAGCCCAAATCGGGCGAATAGGCGCTGAACAGCACGCCGGTGTAGTAGTCCAGCGAGCCGATAAGCGAAAAGTCCACCAGCAGCCGAGGATTGCCGGGCAACCCCTCAAGGGCGCGGCAGGTGGCCTCGAACTGGTCGAGATCGGCAGCACAGCCCAAGGGCTCCACTATCTGACGCAGCCGCTCAATGGCCTCCAAGCCACCGCGTATTTCGGGAAGCCGGCGAATGGCCTGGGCAAATACCGGCGCCAGCCCCGTTGAGTCGATGTCCGCAGGCGGGTTCGCACTGTCGGTGAGCCGGTTCAGCTCCACGAAGTTGGAGGAATGGAACGCGGAAAGCACACTGCGCTGCCACGCCTCAGGCGCCCCGCTGCGCTGAAGCAGTGCCCGCAACACTCCCACTGTGGCCAGCCCCAGCGTGTAGTTGCGCACTCCCGCCAGCGCCAGGGCCTCGCAGAACAGTTCTATCACCTCTGCATCTGCCTCGGCCCCTGCCTGACCTATGAGCTCCAGCCCCACCTGGGTCTGTTCGCGGGCGGCCGCCTGCATCTGGGTCTCTGTTTCGCGAAACACCCGCTGTTGGTAACGCAGCTTGATAGGCTCGTCCGCATGGGCAAAGCGAGTGGCCACCATGCGAGCTATCTGCACGGTCACATCGGGGCGCATGGCCAGCAGGTCGCCCCGGGAGTCGAAGAACTTGAAAGGGGAAAGCACCCCACGAGCCCCCATTTGCATAACATCTAGTACCTCGAGTGTGGGAGTCTCGATAGGCATGTACCCACGAGAGTTGAACAACTCCGCCACCTCGCGAGCGATGGCCTCTCGTTCCCTTGCCTCAGCGGGCAAGATGTCCCGAAATCCGAGGGGTGTCACCAGATCCACAACGGCTCCTTCCAATTACCGACCCGCGCAAACGCGCGCAAACCAGTCGCCCATTACCAGCAGCTCGATACTTTAGCACAGTAGAGTGATAAAGTATTCTAGGAAATCCAAAAGGCCCGCAAAATGCCCGAAGTGGGGTAATCGCGCTTGCCGGCACCCATGCCCACTCCCTCAATGAGGTACTCCTCCGGCAGCTCGGCCTTCGTGCTCACCGCCGCCAACACCGCCGCCCCCGTAGGGGTAACCAACTCGCCCTCTACCGACAATTGACGAGTGGGGATGCCGGCTTGGCGAAGAATGTAAGAGGTGGCTGGCACCGGCACGGGAATGATGCCGTGCTGGCAGCGCACCGTGCCCCGCCCCTCGGCCACACGGCACACCACCACATCGTCCGGCGCGAGGTTGTCCAGGCACACGGCCGCCGCCACGATGTCCACAATGGAGTCCACAGCCCCCACCTCGTGGAAATGCACCTGATCGCGCGGCCGCCCCAGTGGCGGCGCCCCGGCAGCAGCCAACAAACCGAAAACTTTCTTGGCCAGGGCATTCGCCCCCGAGGTAAGGTTGCCGCCGTCGATAATGGCCTCTATTTCGGGAAGCCCGCGATGCGCATGGGAATGATCATGGCCATGGCCGCACCCGTGACCATGGTCGTGGACATGGGTGCCCTCGCCCGCTCCGTAAAGGTAGTCCATATCATGATCGTGATTCTCATGGGCGGCATCCAGCCGCACGTCGAAATCGCATACCGAGAGCCCGGACTTTTCCACCCGGGATATTTCCACCTCGTAGCCCTCCAAAGGAAGACTGGCCAGCGCATCCGCCAGTACCTGCTTGTCGGCCCCCAGATCCAGCAGCGCCGCCACTATCATGTCGCCGCTAGCGCCCGCCTCGCACTCGAAATAGAGAGTTTTGCCCATTGCCGTCCTTTCTAGAGATGGTTGATGAGGCTGGCCTGAAAGGCGGCCCCGAAACCGTTGTCGATGTTCACCACGGAAATGCCGCTGGCGCACGAGTTGAGCATGGCCAGCAATGCGGCCAAACCTCCCAACGATGCCCCATAGCCCACGCTGGTAGGCACCGCCAGCACGGGACTTGGTACCATGCCCGCCACCACGCTGGGCAGCGCCCCCTCCATGCCCGCCACGGCAATCACCACTCGTGCCGTGGCCAGCACATCCGCGCTGGCGAACAATCGATGAATGCCCGCCACTCCCGCATCGTAGACACGCTCCACCTTGTTTCCCAACGCCTCGGCGGTGACGGCCGCCTCTTCCGCCACCGGTAAGTCGCTCGTGCCGGCGCACACCACCGCCACCGTCCCCTTGCCGTCGGGCTGAGGCAACGGCGCCGTCAGCAGCAGCCGCGACGGCTCCCAGTAGCACGCCTCGGGAAACAACCCCGTGCCCAAAACGTCTTGGGCCTTCTCCCGGGAAATACGGGTCACAAGCACCCGCCCTTGGCCCCCTTCCCGCAGTGCCTCGCATATTGAGGCAATCTGGGCCGCAGTTTTGCCCTCTCCGTACACCACTTCGGTCACCCCAGTACGCAGCTGCCGCCTCATATCCACACGGGCAAAGCCAAGGTCGGCAAAATCGGGCGCATCGATCTGGGCCGCCGCCTCTGCCGGGGACATCTGCCCCGACGCCACCAGCGTCAGCAACCGATTCAAATCCTGTTTGTCCAAAAGAGCACCGATCCTTTCAGCAGCATATCTCGGGCAACCACAACAAAAGCGCGGGCCTCCAGCCCGCGCTCACTGCAAGTCAAAATGTCTGCGGCACTAGGCCATGAGCTCTCGCTCCCTCGAGGCAACCTCATCGTAGTGCTCGATCTTGTAGTTCAAACGAGCAAATGCCTCTTCTAGGCCGGCGATACGATCGCGGATAGCATCCCGCTGGGCCTCGAGAAGCGATTTCCGTTGACCCTTCGTGTGATCTCCCTCATAAAATAAATCCATGTACGGCTTCAGAGACTCAATGGACATGCCCGCATTGCGCATGCATTTCACGAACTCGACCGCATTGCAATTCTTCTCGGAGTAATCCCTCAAACCACTGGGATTCCGGGGAACATCCCTAAGGATTCCGATTCGCTCATAGTAGCGCAGCGTGTCGGCGGAGATGCCATACCGCTTGCTGACTTCTGCAATTTTCATAGTGCACCTCATTGCATAGTTAGCTTCCATCCCCAATAGTTCGTACTATCTAAGCACATAGAGTTAACTTAAAGTCAAGGTGTTTGCGGGCGAACGGTCAGCATATCTTGCCTTCGCAGCACCAAACACAAGGGCTTTGATGAGCGCGAATGTACGAGCGCCTCATCAGCCGCAACCGCCTTTATGGCCCGCAAAAAACTGTCGCCGGAAAACCGGCGACAGTCGAAGCAGATCCCAATCCTAGCTCAGCAGCGCAGCTGTGGCATTGTAGTTGAGCACCAGGTACACCACCATTATCACCAGCAAAATGGAGACCAGCACCTTGGCCCACAACGGCCAGCTGCTGCGCCATGCCAAAACAATGCCCACGGGCCAAAACAACAGCAAGAACATGACAATATAGAAGTTCTGGTCGTACCACTTCTTTTCGTTCGGGTCCTTCACGATGCGATTCGCCTCTTCGCGATTGCGCTGGTCGCGATGGGTCCAATCACCGTAGCTACGGCCGTTTTCGTCCTTGAAAATGCCCATGGCCCCTCCTCTAGGAAAGCTTTTGGGATAGCAAGTCGTTGATCACCTTTGGGTTGCCCTGGCCGCGCATGGCCTTCATGCACTGGCCCACGAAAAATCCCATAAGGCCGGTCTTTCCATCGCGGAACTGGGCCACCTTTTCAGGGTTGGCGGCCAGCACTTCATCCACCACCGCCTCAATAGCGCCAGCGTCCGACACCTGCTTCATGCCCTTTTCCTCGACAATGATATCGGGGTCCTTGTCCTCCTCCATAATGGCCGCAAACACCTGCTTGGATTGTTTGGATGAAATGGCGCCATCGGACTGCAGACGCACCAAACCAACCGCACGCGACGCCGTAAGCGGAGTATCGGTCAGCGCCACTTCGGGATGGGCGTTCAGATAGGACGTCACGTCGTTTATGATGAGGTTTGCAAGCGGCTTGGCGAACTTCGAGCCGTCTTTCTCGGCTGCCACAAGCGCCATGCACTCGTCGAAGAAATCGGCAGTGGCGCGATGATCCACCAGATGACGAGCGTCGTATGCCGAAAGCCCGAACGACGCACTGTAGCGTGCGGCCTTCTGATCGGGCAATTCGGGCAGCTTGGCCCGCACGCGCTCGATGAACTCATCGGACAAATCATACGGAGCCAAATCAGGCTCGGGGAACAGCCGGTAGTCATCGGCAGTTTCCTTCACCCGCATCACGATGGTGCGCTTTGCGGAAGGATCCCAATGGCGCGTTTCCTGATAAATGACGCCCCCCTCCTCGAGCACCTGGGCCTGGCGGCATATCTCATAGGCCAGCCCATCGTGGAGGTTCTTGAATGAGTTCATGTTCTTGAGCTCGGTCTTGGTGCCAAACTGGGCACTGCCGCGCCGCCGCAGGCTCACGTTGCCGTCGCAGCGCAGGCTTCCCTCTTCCATCGAGCAATCGGAAATGCCGATGGCCAGGTAGATTTGGCGCAGTTTCTGCATGAACAGACGCGCCTCTTCGGGGGTGCGCAAATCGGGCTCGGTCACCAGCTCGATAAGCGGCGTACCGGCGCGGTTGTAGTCCACCAGGCTCTCCTTCGCACCGGCAATGCGCCCCTCGCCGCCGCCAATGTGCACCATCTTGCCGGCGTCCTCCTCCATGTGAATGCGCGTGATGCCCACATGCGCGCGGTAGCCGTCCTCGGTGCGCACGATGTTCCCGCTGCTCTCACCCGGCTCCAGCGAATCCAGGCGGTAGCGCTCTTTGGCCGCCGGCCCGTCAACGTCCAGATCGAGGTGGCCGCGCATGCAAAATGCGATAGGGCCCTGCGTAGTTTGGAAGTTCTTGGCCATGTCGGGATACATATAGTTCTTGCGATAGAACATCGAGTGCTTCTCGATATCGCAATTGGTGGCCAAACCGGCCAGCACAATGGATTCGATGGCCGCTTTGTTGGGAACAGGCAGCGCGCCGGGGAGTCCCAGGCACACCGGGCACGTGTGGGTATTGGGCGCGGCGCCAAATTCAAGCTTGCAGCCGCAGAACATCTTGGTGTTGAGGGTGGTCAGCTCGGAATGTATCTCCAGCCCGATGACCGCTTCCCATGTTTCAAGCACTTCCTCGAGGCTCTTCATTACTCGGCCCCCTTCTCTTCAGCGAACGCAGGCGCCACCGGGGCCTTCCCGTACACAGTCTCCAACGCCGCCGCCACGCGCAGCATGTTCGCGTCCTTGAAGGCCGGCGAGATAAGCTGCACGCCCACGGGCAGGCCGGTTTCGCGGCCCAGGCCCACCGGGAACGACATGCCGCCGTTGCCTGCAATGTTGATGGAGATGGTGAACATGTCGGAGAGGTACATCTCCGTGGGGTCGCCGATTTCGCCGAATTTGAATGCCGTGCGCGGAGAAACCGGCGTGAGGATGCAATCGACGCGCTCGTAGGCCTGCGTATAGTCTTGCGTGATGAGCGTGCGCACCTGTTGGGCAGGATAATAGTACTTGTCGTACACGCCCGACGAGAGCAGGTAGCTGCCCAACATGATGCGGCGCTTGGCCTCCGCCCCGAAACCGATGGCGCGGCTGGCCTCGTACTGGCTGCCCAAATCGGCATGATCGGGGTCGCAGTAGCCGTAGCGCACCGAGTCGAAACGCGCGAGGTTGCTGAACGCCTCACAGGGCCCCAGCACATAATAGGCGCTCATAGCAGCACGCGCATGGGGCAAATCCACCTCGACAATCTCAGCGCCCAAGGCTTTGAGCTGCGCGATAGCGTCCTCCACTTTCTCGCGCACCTCGCTCGTAAGGCCCTGCGCCTCCATGAACGCCGGCACCACGCCAATGCGCATGCCGCACACGCCCTCGGCCAGATTCGCCGTGAAATCAACATCGCACACCTGGCTCGTGCAATCGAGCGGATCGCGTCCGGCCAGCGCATTCAGCACAAAGGCCGCATCCTCCACGCTGCGTGTGAACGGGCCCACCTGGTCGAGCGAGCTACCGAAGGCCACTACGCCGTAGCGCGAGACCACGCCGTAGGTGGGCTTCACCGCGACAATGCCGCAAAACGAACCCGGCTGGCGGATGGAACCGCCCGTGTCGGAGCCCAGCGTGGCGCACACCATGCCAGCCGCCACTGCCGCTGCGCTGCCGCCCGACGAACCGCCCGGCACACGTTCCAAATCCCACGGATTGCGCGTGGGGCCGAATGCGCTAGTTTCAGTTGATGAGCCAAAGGCGAACTCGTCCATGTTCAGCTTGCCAATGGGAAGTGCCCCCGCCTGCAGGCACTTTTCCACACATGTTGCCGTGTAGGGCGAAACATAGTTTTCCAGCATGCGCGATGAGCATGTGGTGTGCGTGCCCGTGAGGTTCATGTTGTCCTTGAAGGCAACGGGCACGCCGGCCAGCACGCCCATATCCCCAAAACGGCCCTCTGCTATGGCGCGATCGATGCGCGCCGCAGCGTCCTGCGCCAGAGCCTCGGTAGTTTCTAGGAAGGCGTGCACCTGTTCATCGGCACGCGCGATGTTCTCGAACGTTTGGGCCGCTACTTCGCTGGCAGAAAACTCCTTCGCCGCGAGGCCGGCCTTAATTTGGGCGATACCCATCGAACCGAACGCCGTCATCAGCGATCGCCCCCCTCTCCCAAAATGGACGGGATGAGGAAACTGCCGTCCTCCTGCTTCGGAGCGTTCGAAAGCGCCACTTCCTGCGTGAAGCTGCCACGCACCTTGTCCTCGCGCATCACATTCGACAAATCGCCGATAGGATGGAAGGTGGGCGGCACGCCCTCCAAATCGTACTCGGTGATGGGGGCCAGAGAATCGATGATGGCGTTCAGGTCGGCCGTCATCGACACCACTTCCTCGGCCGTAAGGCCAATGCGCGCATACTCTGCAATGGCGCGCACGTCAGCCTGGGAGACGTGTTCCGTCATAGTAAGCCTGTCCTCTTCCGTTGAAAAACGCCCACACCGCGCAGGGCCAACCTCCCGAAACAACGGCAGGGCGTCGGAAACATAACTTGTCTATGATAGCAAAGCTGCCGCTAAACCCAACCAGCCGCTTCTCGAGGGTGACCAAGATTTAACCAAAGGGACAGTTCGTATACCGCCCGCGAGAGGAGAAACAACCGCATGGCACCGATGCGGCTATTGTGGGCTTTTGGTAACAACAGCAGCCAAATATGCAGCGTGCTTCCCCTACCTGCCCTTTTGCGCAATTTGGCGGAAGATGGAGCAAGCTCAAAGATGTGCCCTAAGGTGTTACTAATTCGTTTCTTTTCGGCTACAATATCTTGAAGCACTTAAAGGCGCTGTTTACCTGCGCAGAACGAAAGGCCGGCCATGGCACGTCAATCATCCGGAAACACCTCAGAACGGGCCTCCAAAGGCGCTGCGGGCGAAGCCCCTGCCGCCGACAACCGGGATCAGGCATCGCAACCTAAAGCCGCCGAGGGCTCCACTCCAAAGAAACCCGCAGCCAAGAAGGCCGCCCCCACAAAGGGAGCCGCTGCGAAATCCGCTGCGGCAAAGCCCCGGGCAGCCGCAAAGAAGCCCGCGGCCAAAACGGCAGAGGCAGCTCCTGCCGCAAGCACCAAAGCCGCTGCAAGCACAAGCGCCGCCAAAGCCCCGGAGGCTGCATCGGCAGCCAACGCAGAGGGTGCCGCCTCGAAGGCATCCGCCAAGAAGCCAGCGCCCGCCAAGGCCTCCGGCAAAAGCGCTGCTAAGAGCCCACGGGCAAAAGCCCCGGCTGCGGCAGCTGCCAAGGTCGCTACGGCAAAAGCAGCCCCGAAGGGCACGGCGGCTCCCGAAAATACGCCGGCTGAAGCCACGGCCAAAGATGTTCCTGCAAGCACCGCCGCGAAGAAGCCTGCCTCCTCCGCAAAAGCACCGGCTCGCAAAGCCGTAACGGCCAAGAAGCCCACCACCGTCGCCCAAACGACAACCGCGGAAGCAACAACGGCCGAAACCGAGCGCAAGGCAACAACCCCAAAGAAAGCCGCTGCAAAGAAGCCCTCACCCGCTAAAGCAAAAGCTTCTTCCACGGCCAGGGTCGTAAAAGAAGAGGCAAGCAAGACCGTCGCTACGCAAGAGTCCTCGGAACCAAAAGCCTCCGCAAAACCCGCCCATAAACCGCGCGCCGCATCGGCAAAGGCCCAGGCTCCAGCTGCCGCAATCAAAGCTGCCCCGGAACAAGAGGCCACCGCCGAAGCGCCGCAAACCCTATCGGGGACCCCCGAGCCCGTGGTCGCGAAACCGGCAAGCGCGGCCACCGTGCCACCGAAGCCAACGGCCTCGGCACCTTCTCCGACCGAAGCCGTTGCCGAAAGCGCACCAGAGGCACCCCGCCCTGCGGCAGCCGTCAGCAACGTACCGGTCATTCCGGCCCAACCCGGCTCTTACGGACAGGTAAAGCCCATCCAGAAAAAGCGTTCCCGCAAGGGGGCTATCGCCGCTGTGGCCGTAATAGCCGCTGTGGTAATTGCCGCCATCGTGGCCGCCCCGCGCATCATCGATGCCATGAGCCCGGCCCAGATGCTCCCCAGCACCTCGGGCCCCGTCACCGTGCTCACCACTTCCCGCGTGTCCGATGATCTTGAGAACATGGACATTCCCATGCCCGACCTGGGCACCTATTCCTATATACTCACCGATGACCTCATCGGCCCCCGCTTCAGCCTCCCCGATATCGAGGACATGATGCAAACGGTATCGGGAGACCAGCCCTCCTATTCCCAAAAGATCACCACCAAGGCCACCTACAACAACAAGGGCATCCGCATCATCGTGCCCATCTCGGTGGTGTACACCTACGACGAGGCAGGCCAAACCTGGACCCACGGCGAGCCCACCCTGGGCACCGCCGAGACAGAACCGCTCTCTGCCGCATCGTATGAAGCAGTGCTTGAAGACATCGACCTGATCATCCGCAACTACGAAGACGAATCTTTCAAGACACTGTTCAAGGGTGCCGAAATTACCGGCCAAACCCCCTCGCTCACGAAAGACGGCGGCACCATTGCGGTCAACCTCTTCTCGCAGACAGAAACCCAAACCGCTTCCGCCGTTGCCACCGTTGCGCTGACCTGGGACGGGGCGAAGGGCTGGGTGGCCTCCATTGCCGAGACAACTGCTCCCGAGGTAACCGAGCGTGATCTGAAGCAGGAAATCTTGGACAAAGAGCAAGAAGAAGCCGATCAGGCAGAAGAGGAAGCCTACGCAAACGAGGCGAAGCCCCAGTACCATATCGAATGCACCAACGCCGATGTGGTTGAGTTCAACGGAAAGATGACCCGCTCTGGCAACGGGTATCTGCTTACCCTGAACGACCCGCTGCGGCTTACGCTCGATGGCGAGCTGTGCTACGTGCACACCATTGCGCTCACATTCGGCGAATACGAAGACTATGCAGTCTACAAGCCCGAGGACATCGACCCTGAAGCGCTTGTGGGCAGCAACCAAGGTTTCGCAGGAACGCTCAGCTACACTGATGCCGGCAGCAAAGCGGTATCATTTGCAAACAGCAAAAACCGCGATCATGCCTACGAAACGGGAGCTCCCCTTGTCACTATGAGGGTAATCGAAGCGTAAACAGAAAACGCTATCCTAAGGGGCCAGTTCATCTGGCCTCTTTTTTCGCCCTAAACTCGTCTGTTGAAGAAGGGAGCAGCCGTGTCCCTGCCCGTAGAAGAAAACCGCGAGGCCGTTTTGGCCCCCGATGCGCCAGACACCGGCGCTGGCCAACAGCTGAACGCGGAGGCACTTGATACATTCCTGCAGCGACACCGGCGCTTTGCGGTAGCATTTTCCGGCGGCACCGATTCGGCCCTCTTGCTGGGAATGGCCAAGCTCGCCGGCTGCAAGGCGGCCGCATACATGGTGAAGACGGCATTTCAGCCGCAGTTCGAGCTCGAGGATGCCCGGGCAGTCGCGCAAGCCCTCGATGTGCCGCTCACCGTGATAGAGGCGGACGTCCTCTCCGAAGGGGACATCTGCGAAAATCCACCCGAGCGCTGCTATCTGTGCAAGCGGTTCATTTTCGGAATCATCCAAAAAGCCGCCGAGGCGGACGGGTACGCCCTGGTGGCAGACGGCACCAACGGCAGCGACAACCCCGCACGCCGCCCCGGCTTCCGGGCACTGGCAGAGGCGGGCATCGTCTCCCCCCTACGGCGCGCAGGGCTTTCCAAGCAGCAGGTGCGCACCCTTTCCGCCCACGTTGAAGCACAGCTAGGGCTAGAGCGCGGAACGCTGAAGGGCAGCAAGCCCTCTTTCCCCTGCTTGGCGGTGTTCGTGCCCGAGGGCAGCTTCATCACGAAAGTCGCCCTCGAAACAGCCGCTATAACGCGGGGGGTATCCTAGCGAAGAGACACGCCTTCCGGCAGGTCCACAGAACGCCATTCCTCGTCCTCAGACTCCTCATCGCCCTCTTCAATCACAGCCGGGCGCTCTTCCACCGCTGCGCCAAAGGCGCTGTTGAACGCATCGAAGTATTGGCGCGAAATGCTAAACACCACCAGCGGAATGGCGCCTGGATGCTCCTCGAACCACTGCGCGAACAATGCCACCACCTGCTGGGGATCATACCCGTTGCGCCCACAGCCAAACGGCCCCACCACCAACGTCTCGGCTCCATTGGCGGCGGCTATCCGCAACAAGGTCTCGATGCGATTGCGAATGGCGTTGTCCACCTCGCGCTCGGAGCGATGGTTCTCAAGCGCGAATGCGCGCACCGGCTCGGCCAGGGCAATCACATCGGCTTTGCGCACGCTTCCATGACGGGAAAACACTACATCTGGCAAGTACAGGGCGCGATCCGTGAACAACTGCCCCACTCGATAGTCCTTGTTTTTGCGGAAGAACGGCTCATTGAGCCCTTCTAGCACTTGGGCAAGGTTGCTTTCTGCACATAGCGTTTGCTCGGGCCCGAACCCTCCTTGGGCGTAATTGCCGGCAGGGCGCGTGAAATTCGCAGGATCCACAACTGCCACCTTGCCCCGCCCATCGCGAAAAACCGCCTCGGGGGCGAAACTGGTAACCACCTTTGTTTCCGTTGCCGTGGCCGCAGGTTCTGGCAAGGGAAGCTCGCGCCCTTGCCCATCCTCGTAGATGACAGCCGCGGCGACGGTCGCCTCGGTTTCCTTCCCGAAAGCCGCCTTCATAAGGCCACTGTGCTTAACGGCCTCGCGCTTGCGCGCCTCCTGCTGCTCCTCGCGACTAATGCGCCGCTGCTGGCTTTGCTCCCGATACTCTGCCATGTTGCGTCACCTCTCAGAACCGATTGTCTCGCTTTGCCCCGGGGGCACTTCCCTACCGAGCCTTATACGTTGAATTTGAAGTGCATCACATCACCATCTTGCACCACATACTCTTTGCCCTCCTGGCGCAACTTCCCCGCCTCGCGGCAGCCCTTGTCGCCACCCAGGGCCACATAGTCCTCGAAACTGGCAGTTTCCGCTTTGATGAAGCCCTTCTCAAAATCGGTGTGGATGACGCCGGCCGCCTGAGGGGCCTTCGCCCCCACCGGAATGGTCCAGGCGCGGGTCTCGTCAGGGCCGGAGGTGAAGTAGCTCTGCAGCCCCAGCAGCTCATAGGCGCCGCGGATGAGGCGGGCCAGGCCGCTCTCCCCCAGCCCCAACGCCTCCATGTACTCCTTGGCCTCGTCGGGGTCCATCTCCGACAGCTCGGCAATATCCGCTTCCACTTTAGCCGAGATGGGCACCGGCGTGCAGCCATCGATTTGGGGAAGCTCGGAGGCCACTTCCCCTTCGTCCACGTTGGCAATGTAGAGCATCGGTTTCATGGTGAGCAGGTGCAGCTCGTAGAGGGCCGCCACCTCCTCTTCGGAAAGGTCCAGCGTGCGGGCGCGATGCCCCTCGTTCAGCCCCGCCAGCACCTTCTTCGCCGCCTCCAACTTCGCAGCGCCGTTCTTGTCGCGCTTCGCCTCTTTCTCAAGGCGCGGGATGGCCTTCTCCACCGTGGCGATGTCG
This sequence comes from uncultured Parvibacter sp., assembly GCA_947649875.1. Classification (GTDB taxonomy): domain Bacteria; phylum Actinomycetota; class Coriobacteriia; order Coriobacteriales; family Eggerthellaceae; genus Parvibacter. The sequence continues at coordinate 22,019 of CANSTH010000013.1, forward strand.
GCCAGAATGAGCTCAGTCTTAATGGTGTCCACGTCCGAGAGCGGGTCCACTTTGCCGTCCACATGGGTCACATCCGGATCTTTGAAGAAACGCACAACCTCGGCGATGGCATCGGTTTCGCGAATGTTGGCTAGGAACTGATTGCCCAGCCCTTCTCCCTGGCTGGCGCCGGCCACCAATCCGGCGATGTCCACGAACTCCACCGTGGCGGGGATGATCTTAGCTGGATGGTCGATGGCCGCCAGGGCCTGCAGCCGCTCGTCCGGCACTGGCACAATCCCCACGTTGGGCTCGATGGTGGCAAAGGGATAGTTGGCAGCAAGGCCGCCCTTGTTGGTGAGCGCCGTGAACAACGTGGACTTCCCCACATTGGGCAGCCCCACAATTCCAATAGACAGAGCCATGAAAGATACTCCTCGAAAGTCAAAACGAAAAACGACCGCCCAAAAAAGACGGTCGTTTCATGATAGCGCAAATACTTCTTCGCAGTTGCTACATAGAGAAGAAGCCGAACTGGGCGGCTACGTAGGCCACCAAAATCACAGTCACCAGCACAGGGGCGATGAACTTGATCATCACGGCCCATGCCTTCTCCAGCTTGAAGGGGCTGGAAATCTTCACTTCGTCAACGATCACCTTGGGCTTGATGATCCAACCCACGAAGATGCAGGTGAGCAGCGCAACGATGGGCATCAGCACCGAATTGGAAATGAAGTCGGCAAAGTCGAGCATGCTGCTGCCGGCCCCCAGGGGCTCGATGAACGACAGCCCGTTGTAACCGGCATTGATAACGGCACCGGCAATCACCACAAACGCGATCACAATGCCCAGTGCCTTGGCACGGGTGCACTTCATGCCGTCCTGCACAATGGACACCAGCGTCTCGGTAAGGGAAATGGCGCTGGTGAGCGCCGCAAACAGCACCAACAAGAAGAACAAGAAACCCATGATGGTGGCCATGCCGCCCATATCGGCAAACACGTTGGGCAAGGTGATGAACATCAGCGATGGGCCTGCTTTGGCGGCCACGGCATCGCCCGAGCCCACCGCAACGAAGGCGGCGGACACGATAAGCAGGCCGGCGATGAAAGACACACCCAGATCGAAGAAGCCGATGCGGGTAACAGACGAGGTGAGACTGTCCTGTTTGCGCATGTAGGAACCATAGGTGATCATGATGCCCATGGCCAGCGAGAGACTGTAGAACATCTGCCCCAAAGCCGAGATGAACAGCTCGGGCGACAACTTGCTGAAATCGGGGGTAAGGTAATAAGCAGCGCCTTCCAGGGCGCCCGGCATAGTAAGAGTGTAAATAGCGATGCCGACAGCCATGATGATAAGCGCTGGCATCATCACCAGGTTGGCCTTCTCGATGCCGCCCTTTACGCCCAGACCCACAATGATAAACACCAAGGCCATGAAGAGCAGCATCCAGATGTAGCTCTCAACGTTCGAGGTGATGAACCCGGTGAAAAAGTCGCCGCCATCGGCAAGGGCATCGGGCCCGTCCACCAGGTAGGCCGCAGTGTACTTCGTCACCCAGCCGCCAATGATGCAGTAGTAGGGGGTAATGATGAAGGGCACCGCCGAGGCCAACACGCCGATAAAGGCGTATTTCTTCCCAAAGGCCTTGAAGGCACCGATGGCGCTTTGGCCGGTCTTGCGCCCCAGCGCAGTTTCCAGCAAAAGCAGCGACACGCCGAAGGTGAACACCAGCAGCACATAGGTGAGCAGGAAGGTGCCTCCGCCATATTTCGCCGCCAAATAGGGGAAGCGCCACATATTCCCCAAGCCCACGGCAGACGCCGCAGCCGCCAAAATGAACGCCCATTTGCCAGACCAGCTGGCACGGGCACCTTCAGTTTGCGCCATAAAGCCCTCTTTCCTCCAACGCATCCGTTGGGCGCGCGCCCAAGGAATCTGAAACAATCCCGAGGATTATAAGGGGAAACGGTGACCGAATTTGCCGGCTCCACCCCGTGCGGCGCTCTTAGGGGACAGGCGGCACATGGGACATCATCGGTCGCTAGGCAAGCCGAGAAGAATCGACCGAAGTAAGATGCCCTTGCGAATCCTCAAAGGTACACAGGCGCCCGTCTTTGCTCTCATAGAGGAGAGAAAAGGTGCCGGGGGCGCTGCTCGAATCGCGCTCGACGTCCAAATGCGACTCGGACGGGACATCGCCTGCCGCTTGTGCTGGGCTGCCGGCACAAACCGGTTCTTCCGTCCCCAAGCTGCCGAAGGAAACGTAGCGGCCTTTCGCAGCGCTCCTACTCTTCATAGCCCACATCCCAGAACACCAGCCCCTGAGCCGGGGCATTCTCGCCGGCGGCAGCACGGTCGCGAGCCTCGAGGACCTGCTGCACCCATTCGGGCTTCCGTTGCCCCTTCCCCACCATCACCAGCGTACCCACAATGGTGCGCACCATGGAGTGGAGGAAAGCATTGCCCACCACGGTGATGCAGAGGGCCTCCTCCCCCAGCGACACATCGCGGGAAAACGTGATGGAGCGCACATTGCGGCAAGTGGGCTTTCCCACCGCCGACACTGCCAGGCAGAAGCTCTTGAAGTCGTGCTCGCCGATGAGGAAGGCCGCCCCTGCCTCCATGGCGGCTACATCCAGTGGTGCCTTCACATGCCAAGAGGTGTCGGCACGGAACAGCGGAGGGGTGGCGCCGCCGCAGATGAAGTAGCGATACTCCCGCCATTGGGCGTCGAAACGGGCGGAAAAGCCCGGCGTGCGCTGCTGCCATCGACGCACCACAATGTCGTCATGGGTGAGGGCGTTCATCGAGCGCACAAGGCTGGCAGAAGTGCGGTCGCGCAGCTCCTCCGGTTCCAGCTCAAACGATACCACCTGGGCCCGGGCATGCACGCCGGCATCGGTGCGGCCAGCGCATACCGTTTCCACAGGATGACGGAACAGCAGCTCCAGCGCCCGTTCCAACTCGCCCTGCACCGTAAGCTGCCCCGGCTGCCGCGCAAACCCGCAAAACGGCGCCCCGTCATAACCCAACGTCATCGAATAAGTTGCCAAGAAAAACCCTCTCGCCAGCAGAGCTCCAGTAAAAGCGCTCCTCACCTCATCATTCGAATCATATACCCCTCGTACCCAACAAAGCGAGCGAGGGTTTCTGCAACGCCCATAATTGCCCTGAAGGGCGGCCGAACAGCCTTTGCGCTGTGAGGGAAAGCCCTGAAGGGCAAGGATGGGTGTTGCAGGAAGCCGCAGCGCCTAGCCGTTCCGCCGTCCGCCAGGACGACGGAACAATTAGGCCATCTTTATCTCTTGGCCGAAGAGGTTTTGTATCTCGGAGCGCATCAGCACCGAGCGGGAGTCCACCGACACCGGCAGCTCGGCCCTGAATTTGCGCCCGTCACGATGATGCACCATCAGCACCACCCCATCGCGGCCCGGATACGACCCCAGAATGCGGTTCAGCCGCGCCGCCTTCGCCTGGTCAAACGCCCAAGCCCCCAGCGACAGCTCCAAGTGGGAGGGGCGCGCATCCTCTTCGGTAAGCTGCAGCGGCTCCGCCTCGAACACCATCAGCTGGGCACCGCGATCGTTCACCTCGAATTTCGCCTTCACCTTGATGATGGCGTCCTCTTGGATGGCCTCCGGAAAGTCCTCGTACTTGAACGTGATAGCGTCCACCGCACCGGTGGTGTCCTCCAAGCTGAACGTGGCCATCTTGGTGCCGCGCTTGGTGAGCTTTATCACCACGTTCGACACCATGCCCACGAAGGTGGCAGACTTGATTTCCTTGGTGCGCTCCGCCAAATCCCCGAGGCAGAACTTGGTCATGCGGGCGATGGTGCCCTCGTAGGGGCGCAGCGGATGATCGGACACGTAGATCTTCATGATCTCCTTCTCGAAGCGCAGAAGCGTGCCCTTGTCCCATTCCACCCCATCGGGGGCCGGCACTTCATCGGCATATTCCGAATCGGGTTCTTCGGCGAATATGTCGAAGATGGAGCCTTGTCCCAAGTCCTTGTCTTTCTGACGTTTGGCAGCGTCTTCCAACAGGCTGGTGTCGTCCACGAAGTACATCATCTGACGGCGCGTGTAGCCAGTGGAGTCGAAGGCCCCGCCCTTGATGAGCGCCTCAAGCGTCTTGCGGTTGTAGCACCTGGTGTCCAGCCGGTTCACGAAGTCATGCAGCGAGCTGTAGGGGCCGTTTTTCTCGCGCTCCTCGATGATGGCGTCCGCCACGTTGCGGCCCACGCCGCGCACCCCCACCAGGCCGAAGCGAATGCCCTCATCCACGGGTGTGAACTCCGCATTGGAGGAATTGATATCAGGGGGCAGCACCGGCGTGCCATTGTGGTTACAGCTGGCAATATAGCGGATGAGGCGGTCGGTATTGCCCATGTAGCTGGTGAGCACCGCCGCCATGAACTCGTTGGGATAATGGGCCTTTAGATAGGCGGTGCGCATCACCAAAATGGCATAGGCGGCTGAGTGCGACTTGTTGAAGGCGTACTTCGCGAACTTCTCGGCGTCCTGCCAAATTTGCTGGGCCACCTGCAGCGAGTAGCCGTTCTCCACGGCACCGGAATCCCAGTCCGCTTGCAGCTGCCGCATGATGTCCAGCTTTTTCTTGCCCATAGCCTTGCGCAGCTTGTCGGACTTGCCGGCGGAAAACCCGCTCATCTCCATGGAGATCTGCATGATCTGCTCTTGGTAGACCATGGTGCCGTGGGTTTCCTCCAAGATGGGGCGCAGGCGGTCATCGTAATAGTGCACCGCCTCGGGGTTCTTGGCCGCCTTGATGTAGTCTTCCACCATGCCGGACTCCAGTGGGCCGGGGCGATTCAGAGCGATAGAAGCCACAACGTCGGAGAAGCGCTGCGGGGGCAGCCGCTTGAACAGGCTCACGTACAGAGCGCCCTCCACTTGGAACAGGCCGTCCATGTTGCCCGACTGCATCAGCTGGAACGCCTTCTCGTCCTCGGTGGGAATCTCCTCTGGCACGATTTTGGTGCCGTAGCGCTGCTCGATGTTGCGGCAGGCGAACGACAGCACGTCCAGAGTGCGCAGGCCCAAAAAGTCCATCTTCAGAAGGCCCAGGTCGGGAGTGTAATGGCCATCGTATTGAGTGATGATGCCGCCGCCCTTGGTGTCGCGCTTCATGGGCACGTGATCGCTCATGGGGTCGCGGCAGATGATGGTGGCGCAGGCGTGCACCCCTTCGCCGCGCACATGGCCCTCAATGGAGCGGGCGGCGTCGATGATCTTCTTGACGTCCTCTTCAGTGTCGTAGGCCTTCTTTAGATCAGGGTTGGTGGAAAGCGCCTTGTCGATGGTGATGCCCAGCTCGTCGCCGATCATCTTGCAGATGCGGTCGCCCACGCTGTAAGGGTAATCCAGCACGCGCGCCGAGTCGCGCACAGCGTTTTTCGCCTGCAGGGTACCGAAGGTGATCACCTGCGACACGTGGTCTTCGCCATATACTTCTTTGATGTGGTCGATAACCTCTTCGCGGCGCCCCTGCTCGAAGTCGACGTCGATATCGGGCATCTCCACGCGCTCCGGAGAAAGGAAGCGCTCGAACATGAGGCCGTTTGGCATGGGGTCAAGATCGGTGATGCCCATGGCATAGGCCACAATGGCGCCAGCCGCCGAGCCACGGCCCGGCCCCACGCCGATGCCCTGGCTGCGCGCCCATTCGATGTACTCCTGCACGATGAGGAAGTAAGCGGGGAAGCCCTGCTGGATGATGATGCCCATCTCGTAGTCGGCTTGCTTTTGCTCCTTCTCGGGCACTGGGCTGCCGTAACGGCGCTCCAGCCCTTCTTGCACCCGCTTGCGGAACCAGCTCTCCTCCGTTTCCCCCTCTGGCAAGGGGAAACGGGGCAGAATGGAGTCGCGCTCCAGCTCCACGTTGCACTTCTCGGCAATCTCAATGGTATTGTCGATAGCCTCCGGGAAGTCCTTCAGGGCAGCGCGCATCTCCTCTTCCGTCTTCATGTAGAACTGGTCGTTGGAGAAGCGCATGCGGTTGGGATCGTTGATGGTGGACTGGGTGCCGATGCACAGCATGATGTCCTGAGCAGCGGCATCCTCCTGCAGCAGGTAATGGAAGTCATTGGTGGCGATGGTCTTGAAGCCGCAGGCCTGGGCCACGCGGGTAAGCTCCATGTTCAGCTCGCGCTGAGTGATGCCGCCGTCGGTGCGCAGCCCCTGGTCTTGCAGCTCAATGTAGAAGTCGCCAGGGTCGAAGCAGCTGGCCAGTTTCTTGGCCCACGCCACCGCATCATCGAAGCGGCGCTCGTCGATCATGCGGGGCACAATGCCCGCCAAGCAGGCGGAAGCGCCGATGATGCCATGGCCGTACTTCTGCAACATGGCAAAGGTGGTGCGGGGCTTGTAGTAGAAGTTGTCCACATGGCTCTCGCTGACTAGCTTCAACAGGTTATGGTAGCCCTCGTTGTTCTTAGCCAACAGCAGCAGATGGTACAACCGCGGCGTCTTGCGGCCCGGTTCGGGAGTTTCCTGTGCCTGGAAGTACACCTCGCAGCCGTAGATGGGCTTCACCGTTTTGCCGGTTTCTTTCGACACGGCGGCGCAGGCGTCGCACAGCTCCGGGATGCCCGACATCACGCCGTGGTCGGTAAGCGCCACTGCCGGCATGTCCAGCTCGGCGGCGCGACGCACCATGTCCTTTACATGGGTCAGACCATCGAGCAGCGAGTATTCGGAATGGTTGTGCAAATGTACAAAGGCCATAACGGGGCAACCTCTTTACAGGACGTTAGGCGCGCGGGTTCAATTATGGTTCGGTATGCGCGATGTTCGTTTCCAGATACGCGAAAAGCATTCGTTTTCTTCGCCCGTCATCATACCAGCGAATGCCCTCTCCCGCCCCGAACAAACAGTGGGTTTTGGGTGAAAACAGCTACGCCCCTCCCCTGCAACGACGGGAGCGCCCTGGCTTGAGGGCGCTCCCGACAGGTTTTCGCTAAATCGCCGCAGCGTACTGCTAGCGGTTCTCTTCCATTATCTTCTCGTACACCTTTGTGCCGGCGTAGATTTGGTCCTTCAGCGGGTTGAGCTTCAGCTTCCGGATGCGGTAGAACTGATAGATGGCAAGGCCAGCGTTAAACAGCAGCGCCAAGAGGCTAACCACAAAGAACGCCGTGGGGTTGTGGGTGGTGGGAATAGGCGCCAGCACGTCAGCGAACTGGGGAATTGTCATCACGAACATAATCCACAGCGCCAAGGTTTGGGCGCGATGCTGCAACCAGGCACCCCGCTTTATGAAGAAAGTGGGGATGGTGCAGGCCAGAAGCAGTGCCAAACCGCAATAGGC
>CANSTH010000014.1 GCA_947649875.1 uncultured Parvibacter sp.
ACCCCGCGAAGCAGCTGAGTTCTATCCACCGAAAGCTCTCGCAGCACTTCTTCGTCATTCTTTCCGTCAACTTCCTCAACGTAGCGCTTGAGTGCGTTCTGCACGGCAACGCTCTCTCCCGCCAGCATCGCACCCAAGTCGTCACAGCGAATCGTATGAACCAGCTGCTCATCGGGCAATGCCAAAAACAAATCCGAGAAGAACGCATAGGCGTTCGCGCGAACCAAGGCATTCTCTTCCACTTCTCAACCCTTCTCTCCAAGCCAGAATCCGCGGCGCACCACACGATGCGCCAACACGTCACGAAAGATGCCGCCCCGGAGGAGGGGATCCGAGGCGGCGTTTTCACCTGCCGCTAGGCCTCTTGAGAGGCAATATCGGAAGCCGCATGCGCCGTCGAAGCTGTCTGCTTCTTCCCGAAAAGCGCATTGCTCAAGAGCATGAACAAGAGCACTCCCAAGGAAAGGACACCAATCACAATGGCAATCTCCATGAGGGTCGGAGTGTAAAAAGCCCCTACTGCGCCGAATGAAAGGGCGTCCGCTGCCATGGCATCACTGACAACCGAAGCCCCCGTTGCGTACGGAGCCGCAAATGCCGTGAGCAGCAGCCAGATGCGCTTGCACAGAACGCCCAGCACAACCAGCACACTTGCAACCGCAATCAAGCCCCTCTTCTCCCGATTCTTGGAAACGACCAGGATGACAAACGGAACCAGAAGGCCGAATACAATCTCGAACCAGAAGAAGGGGGCAGTTGCGCCGCTGGTCATGATGGACAGCGCTGCAGCGTCGCCGGCGCCGGGATAGCCCATGGTGAGAAGCTCGCATCCAATCAGGTAGGCATCCACGGCAATAAACACAGCCAGCAATCCAGACAAGCTCTTGAAAAGCGCCTTCCCCGTTGCAAACAGGCCACGCGTCTCAAGCACCATCAAACAGAGCAGCAACAACGCCAAACCGCTGTCGCAAGCGCTCGCCACAAAGATGGGAGCCATGATCGCGGTGTACCACGTGCGCGAAATCTGCAGACCGAAAATCCAGGCAGTCACCGAGTGCACTAATATGGCAGTGGGAAGCGCATAGCAAGACAGCACTTTCACCTTGTGCTCTTCTCCGCGGGTAATGAAAACAATGTCTAGAATGTTGATGGCCAGGTAAAGGGAGATCACCACCACGTCCCACATAAGCGGCGATTCGAAATTGGGGCCGGACAGCAACCGCCATACCTTCGTGAAACCGCCCAGGTCGACAAGCACGAACATGGCTGCAAGGCAAATACTCACTGTCGAAACAATGACGGCCGGCAACGCAACCTTCTTGAATTTATCGATGTTGAAAACGTGCGCGGAACTTGCAACAATCAACCCACCTGCAGACAATCCCACAAAGAACATGAACATGATGATGTAGGTGCCCCAGGAGTTCATGTTCGACATGCCCGTCACCTGGAGGCCCACCGCAAGCTGATAAATCCAGCAGCCAACGCCTATCGCGGTGAGCACCGCGAATACAGCTATAAGTGTATTGGGGAAACGTTTCTGATCCATTGTTGCTCCTTATTCCAGCCCCACGTAATACACGCTGGGCTTGGTGCCGTATTCTTCCATCAGGCACTTTGCGTGCAGGTCGTTTATCTTGCGGCTAATCTCGCTGTCCGGGTCATCAAGATCGCCAAACACGCGCGCCTCTGCCGGACAGGTTTGCACGCATGCGGGAACCTTGCCCGCCCGCGTAAGATCAACGCAGCGCGTGCATTTCTCCACAACGCCAACAGGATGGCGCTCGGCGCACGCCTCGTCATACGCTGTGGGCGGCTGGCCCTCATAATGGGGGTTGTCGACAGTCGAACCCCAATTGAAGGAGCGGGCATGGTAGGGGCATGCGCCCATGCACATGCGGCAACCGATGCACTTGTCGAAATCCACCTGCACGTTGCCCTCTTCATCGTAATGGCTTGCACCTGTAGGGCATGCACGCACGCAGGGGGCGTTCTCGCAATGCTGGCAGCCCACGGGAAGCATCACCTTCCGTACGTTGGGATAGGTGCCCTCTTCTTTTGTGATCACGTTGCACCAATACACGCCACGCCCGGTGCCGTTATGGCGCTTGCAAGCCATAACACAGCCACCGCAACCCACACATTTTTCTACATTGATCAGAAGTCCTTGTTTCATGATTATCACCCTATGCCTTGTAGATCTTCGCGCGAACGGTGCCCTCAATGCCGCCCATGATGGGATCGAAGGTTCCAAAGTCCCCCGTAATCAGGCGATTGAAGTGCACGGCGTCCTTCTGCTTGGCCCCCACGGTGGAAACCATGCGTCCCAAAGCGCCCGCAATGGCGATCGACTGGGGATGGCACGCCTGCGTTGTCTTCAGCCGCCCCTGCACTTTGCCCCATGGCGATTCCACAACTACAACGTCACCGTCCTGCAAGCCCTTTGCCTCGGCAGTTGCAGCGTTAAGCTGAATCACATCGTAATCGGGCAGATATTCCCGGCTCCACTCGCTTAACCATGCGTTTTGCTCCATGGCGCCAAGGCGGAACAGCGAAGTTTGCATCTTGTAATTGAACGCGTATAAGTCGTACTCGGCAGGAGCCGTATCCAGCACGGTGTCGTACCACCAAAGCGTGGGCTGATAGAACTTCTCGTAGGTGTCCAAATCCCAACCCATCACCGTAATGTCGTGCTCGCGCAGGTTTTTGAGCAGATTCGTGCCGCTCTCGTACTGAGTATGGAAGTAGATGGGATAGCGCGTCTGACGCCCAGGGAAGTACGAGTAGTTGTACATCTTCTCGTCTTTCCACTCTTTCAGCTCGATCCAGCCGTTTTCGCGGAGGTAATCCACTCCCTTGTCATCGCCGTATGCGCTCTTAAGGCTGCGATCGAGAATCTCCTCATAGGTGTAGAACGTTCCCTCGTCCAGCATGTATTCGCCAGTCAGCGGAGCGCTGGTGGTAAAGCCGGACTTGTTGAAGTACTCATTCATTTCCTTCTGAAGGCCCATGCGCTTCAGTATTTCCAGGGCGATATCCACTTGGTGCATAGTGTTGTACACAGGGGGAATGGGATCGCGAAGGATATGAGTTTTAACGGCAACGTCTTCTTCGACGGTGCGGTTGTTGCATCCGGTCCAATCGCCAACGAGCAGCGTCTCAAGATGGGAATGCTCGGGAAGCAAGATGTCGGAGAGAACGGCAACCTCGTCCATGTGGTAGGCAATCGTGGCAGTAAAGGGAATGTTAGCAATGGACTCAGCCACCAAATCGGGGTCGGCCGATCCGATGATGGAATTGGCACCGCAATTGAACAGGGCCTTCGGCTTGATTTCCATCCCGTACTTCTCGGGCTCGAGCATCACACGGAAGGCGAGCTGCGGCATAGAGTGGCGATGCGGAATGTAATCATGCAGGTCGAAAGCGGTTGGCGGGTATTCAAACTGCTTCGATAGCCCCACTGCCGCCTCGAAGACGGGATTGACAGTGCCATCCGCCGAAGGCTTGCCCGCGCCGCGCACGCAGCCTTGGATGCCGCCCGGCACGTCCATGTCGCCCACAAGTGCGGTGATGATTTTCGCCGCCAAATCGGCATAGGCACCATTTTGATGGTTGAGGGCGCCACGATTAAGCTGCAGGGCAGCAGGGCGATAGGGCAGCGTAACTCCGTTGATGTCAATGGTCTGCCCGATGCACGCCTCTTCCACAAAGTCGTTCGCAATGCGCCTGATAGTATCAGCCGGAATAGTGCACTTTTCCTCGGCCCATTCGGGGGTGAAAGGCTTCATGGACTCGCGCACCAACACGAAAGCCGGCGTGGCAGCCTTATCCCCAACCTCATACGACCCTTCAATCGCCGGATCGATCAAGGCAGGATCGTCAAAATCCTTCGCGATGCCATCAGATGCGTCCATGATCTGCGGCTTTCCGCTGGCCCCCCGCACGTAAAACCCGTCTTCGCCAATCAAATACGGCGCATTCGTGTGGTCTTTCAAGAACGGAACATCGTATTTCTGGATTTCGTAGAACATAGTGTGAAGCCATCCGAGCAAGAACGCGTAATCGCCGCCCGGCCTGATGGGAACCCATTCTCCTTCGCCGGCCTCAACCGACCAACGGGGGTCAACCACCACGCGCTTCATCCCGCGATCGTGAGCCCGCTTCAGATGCCTGGTGCCCCCACTGGCAACACCATAATTCGATCCCATCGTGCTACCGACATTCACGAAGTAATTGCACCGCATGGTGTCAACGGCGGTGGAGGGCATGCCCTGCAGAATCATCAAGGCAGCATAGTGAATGGAGCAGAGAGGGCCATTCGATTCCAGGACATTGCAATCGCCAAAGATCTTCGCAAACGGCTTGATCATGGGGTAGGACTTCATGGCGAACCCGGTAATATAGACTAATTCCCGAGGATTGTTGTCTCGCACCTCTTTGAATTTTGACGCCACGGTATCAAGCGCCTCGTCCCAGCTGATCTCCACCCAGCCGGGATCTTCGTCTAGCCCTTTCTTGGGATTCGTCCTCTTCATGGGAGTCTTCACCCGCATGGGGTTGTACGTGTGCATGAGCACGCTATTGCCTCGACCACACAGCGTTCCCCGATTCACTGGATAATCGGGATTCCCCTCAACATCTACGGCAATACCGTCTTTGACGGTTATCTTCGTAGCGCACCCCACGAACATGCACATCGAGCACATGCCGCACTTCTGCGTAGTGGCGGTGTCATCGGCCACGGCCTTCTCCACAAACATCCCGCGAGACTTGCCCAGGCCAAGCGCTGCCCCCAAGCATCCCGCTGCGCAAGTGGCACTTGCGGCTTTGATAAAGTTTCTCCGCGAAAGTTGCATCTTTCCCCTTTCTCACAACGGCGGTATTTAGGGGAAATTCGTTGCCTTGCTCTCACATGAAACCCATTGATCTGCGGTAACCACCTCCTCGGCGCAATCTCGAAGCGCTTCACAGAGCCAGGCGGCAACCCTTCTCCCCCACAAGCGGCACAATAGCGGCTAAAGCTCGTGCGAGCATCGGACACAATGGGTATTTATCGCCTCTCATCCCTTCATCCAAAATGGTGGAGACAGCGATATATTCCCAGTTCAAAGCCTATTTTTGCGATTTCGGAAATGGGGCGGACGAACTCGATCAGTTTCCCCGATTGGCGCGAATCATGTCCAGCAACTGTTGACGGGTGTGCACATCAAGCTTGCGGTATATGCTCTGCACATGCGTCTTCACCGTGCTTGTGGAAACCAGCAGCTGCTGAGAGATGTAGGGAACGCTGCGTCCCTGATCCAGCTGGCCCAGTATTTCCGTCTCCCTTTCGGTGAGGGCGTATTCCTCCGCCAAGCGCTGGTAGGTTCTCTCAACCTCCGGAAGAGAATCAGCCTCTTCCTCGACGGGCGCATCTCCCTGATCGTAATCGGTAATGCGACGGTTGCGCAAAACAAGAACGGCAAGGACGATAATCGCATACGAGGAAATCACCGACAGCACATACCAAAGATGGGTGGACACGGGTATTACTGCCGCGAAAATCGACCCAAAGACAAATCCCAGCACGCATCCCATAGAGTCAAAGGACCTGCCCCAGCAAAACAAGGTGGGAGCATCCCGGTTGTAGCGAGTGGCAATGTCCACGAAAATCGTATAATTGAAGACATTGAACAGGTTATGGGCAATAGTGAAAAAAGTGGAGACAATGGTTGGCGAGGACTCTCCCACAAATGGCAAGGCGATGCAGCAGGCCAAAATGGGAAGCGCTGCCCATGGCCAGAAAATAGAGAACGTGTCGTAGCCCTTCCCAAACAACCCCAAAAAAACAATGAGAACGGCCAGCACAATCAACTGGATTAAAAGGGATTCGATAGCAATAACGCTATAGTCGGACCCCGAATAGTATATCGAGCCCCGAACGAACGATCCCAAGAATCCAGAGAGGGCAACCACCACAAGAAGGCCAGCTGGCAGCGGGAGGCGAGCCTTCCCCATCGCCCATGCCATTCGTTCCGCTCGACCTGAAGGGGAAGTTGCCCCGGCGTCTTCCAGCTTTAGCAGATACAGAATCATCAGCCCAACCTGCAGTACAGGCATGATCAAGGTAACGCAAAGACGGGCTAGAGGCAAAAGATCCCACACAAAACTTGTCATAACCGCCGAGAGAAGATATCCCACAAGCATGCTGATTGTGGTTGTCTTGGGCCCAACATCAAAAAAGAGGCGCCCCAGAGCAGGCGTCATAAGGGCAGAGCCCAATCCGGCCAAGGCAAGCCCGAAGTTGACAAACGGGAATGGGTGCGCCACTGCTGCAGTGTCGGCAGCGCAGCACGCCATTCCGCCAGAAACGAGGAGGGCGGAAATACCAAGGACCACGCACTTATGCGCACGGGTTTTTACCACGCCACCGAAAAAGGGCAACAGAAGGGCACCGAGGGCAAGCACAATCATGAAGGAAAGTTTCGCTTCCTGGATCATCCCGAGGGTTTGTTCCGTTACATCTAAAAGAGTTGCCCCTTTAAACGCAAGACTCACCCACGAGGCGAAGAACCCGAACATCACAGCGATTACCGGCGCTCGAAGAGCTTCTCTGTCAAAACTGCTTTCTGATTTCGGATGCAATACCCTCTGCTCCTGCTTCGATGCCCCCAACCATACATTCCATTGTAGCTCAATCGAGCAGCGAGCAGGGATGAAGGCCACTCTACTTCTTCAAGGCGCCGAAGAGGCCGCGGATTAGTTGGCGGGAGGCTTCGCGACCGATTTGGCCGATGACGGAGTTCACGGTTTTGGCAGCTTGCTCGGCTCGCTTCTGCTCTGCCTTCGCCTGACGCTCGGCCTCCTTCTCGGCCGCCTTCGCCGCTGCGGCAGCTGCCCGCTGCGCTTCACGCTCGGCCGCTTTCTGGGCCTTTGCCTCTTCAGCGGCCTTCTGTTTCTCAAACGCCGCGCGCTCCGCCTCGAGCGCTGCCCGTTCCTTCGCCAGGGCATCCGCCTCCTGCGCCTCGGCCTTTTGGGCGGCAATCAACTCGTAGGCGCTCTCGCGATCCTCGGCCGTGCCGTACTTGACCATCAACGGCTCTTGGGCTGCCAGCACCTGCGCCACCACCTCGGGCGACGCCGCTCCCATACTGCACTCCGGCGTCACCACCAGCGCCCGCTCCACCATGGCCGGCTTGCCGTCCTCTTCCAGAAACGACACAAGTGCTTCGCCGGTGGCCAGCTCCAACAGCGCCTGGGCGCTGTCAAACGCCGGGTTCTCGCGGAAGGCCGCCGCTGCCGCCCGCACCGCCTTCTGCTCGGCGGGGGTGTAGGCGCGCAGCCCGTGCTGGATGCGGTTGGACAGCTGGGCCAACACCTCGTCGGGAATATCGGAGGGCGACTGCGTGATGAAGTACAGCCCCACCCCCTTCGAGCGAATCAGCTTCACCACCTGCACAATCTTGTCCTGCAGCTCTTTGGGGCAGCTGTCGAACAGCAGGTGCGCCTCATCGAAGAAGAACACGAACTTGGGGCGATCGAGATCGCCCACTTCCGGCAACGCCTCATAGAGTTCCGAGAGCATCCACAGCAGGAACATAGCGTAGATTTGCGGGCTGGTCACCAGCTGGGCGGCGTTGAGGATGTTCACGTAGCCGGCGCCGCTGCTGTCGCAGGCCATCCAATCGGCCAGGTCGAGCGCCGGTTCGCCGAAGAACACGTCGCCCCCTTGGTCCTCCACTGCAATCAGCGCCCGCAGGATGGCGGAGATGGACTGGCTGGACATGCGCCCGTACTCCATCTCGTAGTCCTTCGCGTGTTCGCTGGCGAAGGTAAGCATGGCCCGCAAGTCCTTCAGATCGATGAGCAGAAGGCCGTTGTCGTCGGCGATGCGGAACACGATGTTCAGCACCCCTTTCTGCACGTCAGTAAGCCCCAGCAGCTGTCCCAGCATGGCCGGCCCCATGTCCGACACAGTGATGCGCACCGGAATGCCCTGTTCAGCTGTCATGTCCCACAGCCGCACTGGGCAGGTGGCCGGCGTCCAGTTGGAAATACCCATTTTGGCCATGCGCTCCTGCAGCTTCGGGGTGTCCTCGCCCGGCTGGGCCATGCCGGTCACATCGCCCTTCACATCCGCCAGGAACACCGGCACCCCCGCCTGCGAGAAGCCCTCTGCCAGCGTTTTCTGGGTGACGGTTTTGCCGGTACCGGTGGCGCCGGCCACCAGGCCGTGGCGGTTCGCCTTGTCCAGCAGCAGATAGCAGGGGTTTTGGCCTTTAGCGGCGAAGATGCGGTTACCGTCCAGCATGGGGCGTCCTTTCACGGGGGCAAGAATAACCATCACAGCCCATCATACGGGCCTTTTTCACTATAGACAACCACACCAGCGCTGGGCAGTTTTGCAGCCCAGGCGTCACCGGAAAACGCCAACAACCCGCCGACCCACATTGGGCGCGATTTCCACTTCACCAAAGTTGCCAAATTGCGCATTTCTGCACGAAATGGAAACTTTGGTGAGCCCCTCCTACCCTACGGAGACGAGCTGCTGTTGGTAGGCCACGTGCATGTGGGCCGGATGTTCCTCGCGAGTCAGCACTTCCCCCAGCGTGCGACGCGGGATACCGTAGGTGTTGCTCTCCTGCGACACATGCATAGCTGCCACCGCCTCCAAGCCGCTGTGCAGCAGGCGCTCCAGTTCCGCTGCCGCCTGGGCGTTCGAAAGATGACCCTGATCGGAGGCAATACGCTGCTGCAAGTAATAGGGATAGCCGCACGTCTTCAGCATCCCCAGGTCGTGATTCGATTCCAGCGCCAGCAACCGCACCCCCGACAGCGCCTCATGGGCCGCGCCCGGCACGTGCCCGCTGTCGGTGAGGTAGCCCAGCGCATCGGCCGCGCATTCCACTCGAAAGCCAAAGGACACTGCCGCATCATGGGAAGTGGCGAAGGGATGCACCTGCATGCCGGCAAGCGAGATGACATCGCCAGCGGCCATTGGACGCACGTCGCACAGGCCGTCGTCGCGCACTTGCCGCACCGGCTCACTCTCGCGTACGGTTTCCGGATGGGCATACAACGGAAGGCACAGCCCCTCCTTCGCCAGCCCGCGCAGCACCACCCCCAGGCATTTGGTGTGGTCGGAATGGGCGTGGGTGATGACGATGCCCCGCAGCCGGCGCACATCGAAGCCCGCCTCCGCGCTGCGGGCCATGAAGTCGCGCTTGCACAAGCCGCAATCGATGAGAAAGCCCTCCCCCGTGGCGGAATCCTCCACTATGGCAGCGTTGCCCTTGCTGCCGCTGGCCAGTATGTGCAACCTCAGCCGTCCCAAGGCCCCTCCTTTCAGCAGCGTCCCATTCTAGCAGGAGCCGCGACAGAACTTGCGCTGAGATCACGACCCCACACTCCTGTTCCGTGATCCCGGTGGAGTTTCTGTCATGGACATCCTGGCCGCCGCAACGAGGACAAGAACGGAAATACAACAAAATAGCCCTCGCCCATGCCCGCACGCAAAAACCAAGCGCGTGGAGTGTTAATGGAAAACCGTGTAATTTTGTTTCTAGTAGATACAATCCAATGAAACAAAATCAGCAACAGGGATCTGGCGCGTTGTCAAGCGTGAAAAAGAAACCTGAGCAGAATGGACGTGCAACATATGGGTAATTTCCTCAACAACCTAGGCCAGAAGCTGGCCACTTTCATGATAGGCCGAAACGGCGTGGACACGCTGGCCCAATGGTCCATCGGCGCCGGCATCGTTTGCCTGCTGCTGGACTTTTTGTTCGGCCCTCTCACCGGGCTGCCCATCTTCTCGTGGCTCAGCCTGGCGTTCCTCATCTACGCATGCTTCCGCATGTACTCGAAGAACATCGCCAGCCGCGCGCTGGAAAACGCCCGCTTCCAGGCGTTCATCCGCGGCCCCCAGGCGAAGATGCGCAGCCTTTCCGCTCGCTACAAGAACCGCAAGACCACCAAGTACCTGAAGTGCCCCAAGTGCGGGCAGTCGCTTTCGGTGCCGAAGGGCAAGGGCACGCTGCGGGTGACCTGCCCCAAGTGCGGCACCAAGACCACCACGAAGTCCTAGACCCTGGGCACGGCTAGAATGTTCGGCTACGTTGTTGCCAGCCTGTCCGCCATTTCCGAAGAGGAGAAGGCCCGCTATCAGGCGGTCTACTGCGGCCTGTGCCACGAGCTGAAAGAGCGCTACGGCCAGGTGAGCCGCCTGTGCCTCACATACGACCTCACCTTCTACATCTTGCTGGCCAGCTCGCTGCAAGAACCGCCGGAGACATGCGGCCCCAACCACTGCGTGATGCACCCCGGCGGCGGTCGCACCTTTGCGCGCAATAAAGCCACCGCCTACGCCGCCGACCTTACGGTGGCGCTGGCCTACCACAAGTGTCTGGACGACATCAACGACGACCAAAGCCTAAAGGCCCGCGCCAGCGCCGCGCTGCTGAAAAGCGCCTATCATCAGGCCCAACAGCGCATCCCTGCCCAGTGCGCCGCCATCGAGCAGGCCATGGCGGCCATCGGGCAGCTGGAGGCGGGCGGGGCAAGCACGCCCCCCGACGCAGCGGCCCATGAGTTCGGCCGCCTGCTGGGGCAGCTGTTCGCCGCCGACCAAGGTTTTTGGGAGGGCGACATGCGCCAGCTGGGCTATCACTTAGGGCGGTTTGTTTACCTTATGGATGCAGCTGTGGACTATGCCGAGGACAGCGCCTCAGGCAGTTACAATCCGCTAGTATATTCGGAGTTCGAGCCCCAAGAGATGCGGGTGCTGCTTGCCGGGATTGCCGGCGAGGCGGCTCGCGTCTTCGAGCGACTGCCCCTCGAGCAGGACGTACACCTTATGCGCAGCGTGCTGTATTCCGGGGTTTGGCAGAAGTTCAACAAACTCTACGAGCCGAAAGAGAGCCAGGAAGCCCGTGACTGAAGACCCGTACGAGATACTGGGCGTCAGCAAGAACGCCAGCGAAGAAGAGATCAAGAAGGCCTACCGGCGCAAGGCGCGGGAGAATCACCCCGACCTTAATCCGGACGACCCTCAGGCGGCCGAGCGCATGAACAAGGTGAACGAAGCCTACGACCGCATTACCAACCCCGAAAAGTACGCCCGGGAAGATGCGCGGCGCCGCGGCTACGGCGCTCCTTACGCCCCCGGTTACGGCAACCCCTATGGCGGCGGCTACGGCACGCCGGGCGGCGCAGGCCAAAACCCCTACGGCAACCCCTACGGCAGCGGCCCCCAATACGTGTACGTGAACTGGGAGGATATATTCGGCGGCGCGCAGGGGGCGCCGCAGGTCATCCATCCCGAAGTGTCGGCGGTCGATTCCGCGGAGGTGCGCTCGGCCATCTCCTACATCAACAACCGCAACTACCGGGCTGCCGTCAGCATCCTGGACAACATTCCCGCCCGCGAGCGCACTGCCCGCTGGTTCTACCTCAGCGCCATCGCCAATCATGGGGCCGGCAACAGCGCCGCCGCGCTGGAGCGCATCCGCCGTGCCCGCAAGATGGATCCGCAGAACAGCGACTACCAGCAAGCGGAACGCGCCTTCGCCCGTCCGGGGCAGGCCTATCAGCAGCAAGGGGAAAGCCGCGGCTTCTCCATCACCGGCATCGACCCCACCACGCTGTGCTGCTGCCTGCTATGCGCCCCCAGCCTCTGCCAGCCGTTCCTCTTCTGCCTGTAAGGCGAACCGCAACCGCCCGGGTGAAGCCCTGCCTGCCCGGTTTTCGTGGGGCAGACATTCTATGTCTGCCTGGGTTGCAAGCGCATACCAGTTGTCGGTCAGGCAGAGATAGAATCTCTGCACTACGATATCTTCCGGAAAGCACAACGAAGTTGAGACACGCCATCATCCCCGTCCCCTGACAGGGGGACGGTTAGCGGCGCTTTTTGAAAAGGCGGAACATGTGGCGGCGGTGCTTGCGGCGAGCGTCGCTGGGGGCGTTGCCGTCACTGGCCCCGTCCGCCTCTGCGGTATTGGAGGCCGCTACGGCATCGCCTCCACTGACCGCAGCGTCTGCCGCGGTGCCGCTTCCATCAGCGGCCGCCGCATCCGTTCCAGCCATCGCCCCCACCGGCGCCATCTTGTCAGTGGTCTGCAGCAACGCCTCGGAGGCCAGCTCGTTATCCACCGCCTTTAGCACCTTCGGCACCGGCGCATCGGCCTTCTTCGCCTTGCGCTCTTCCATCGCATCCATCATCTGCTCCATCGGATGAGCGTGGGCGTAAGGGGCAATCGCGCGGATGGCAGCATCGGTGGCATCATCGATGCGCGCCGGATCGGATATGGTAAAGAACAAATCGCCTTTGTAGCCAAACTCCGTGATAGCGGTAAATTGCAGCTGCGGCTTCTTCTTCAGCTTCGACACGCGTGCCACCGCCTTGGCGCACGCATCCTCCATATGATGGGCCACCCAAGAAAGGCGCTCTTCGTTGTAAGTGACCACCACGGGAATGTTCACTTCTAGGATTGGATCCAGGTGAATGATAGCGTTCGAGTTGAGCATGGAATTGGGAATGACAATGTGGTCGCCGTCGCCATTTACCAAATGCGTGTAGCGCAACGTAACATCGGTCACGCGTCCCGTAACGCCGGCCATGGTGCCCAAACGAATGTTGTCGCCCGGCTTCACAATGCGGGCCACGCTTACCTGAAAACCGCCGATGAGGTTGGATACCGTGTCCTGCATGCCCAGCGACACCGCAATGCCACCAACACCCAATGCGGTTATGATGGCGCTCACATCCACGTTGAAGCAGATGGACAAGACACAGCTGATACCTATGATCCACACCAGCGCCCGCACTAAGTTCACGAAGATAGAGCTGGAGGGCAAAAGCGTGGTCTTGTTGATGAGCTTACGGGTGGCCACCACCAAGATACGGCAAATGACCACGGTTATGAATAGGATAACCACCACGCCCACCGCGGTACCAAACCAGTCGGAGCGCACGAATTTCTCGAATATGTTGAAGTCTTGTTCCATGAGCCCCATTATAGCTGTATGCACGAGAAGCACGCGAAACCCCACGACCCCTTAACGATACTGTTGAGGGACCGTCCCATGCAAAGCGGCCCATGCATCACGCGAGCGCTACGCCTATCAGAGCCCTCGCCAAAGCTGCGAGACAAACGGAAACGGAATTCTTCGCAACAAAATCGCCCGAGGCGCTCTCTCATTTGAATTTTTCGAGCTACTTAGCATTCGGCGGGCCCTCAGACGCGGTTTCGGCCTCTTCATCAGAAAAAATCGAGCTACTTAGCATCGGATTGTTTCTTCGCAGGGGAAACAGGAAGGAACGTCCGCCAAAATGCCTGGTCAGAAATTCGAAGCAATAGAGTCATATTCCGAGGAGGACAAAAATGCGCCCTCGCGATGCTAAGTAGCTCGATTTTTTCAAATTTGGAGCCCATAATCATGCCCACAAGGCCCCAAATGCTAAGTAGCTCGATTTTTTCTGATGACCTGACGGCACAATGCGCTGCATGACTGCCAGTTCGCCCTACTGCAAAAACATCTCGAAAGAAGGGCCCTGCACGCTGCAGGACCCTTGACGTTGAGAGTTATTGCAATCGGGTTGCCAGAAGAAATTGCTACCAGCGATGCAGCTTGCGACGAGAGAAGAGGGCAAGCGCGAGGGCAGCAAAGGCGGCGCAGCCCACACCCGCCACAGCACCTGCCATGTCGTCCCCGGTGCGGGGCAGCACCTTATCAATGCCGTCCTTGCCACCAGCCGCCTTAACCACATAGGTGAGACGTACGATCTTCTGGTTGCCATCTTCATCGGTGTATACCAGCTCGATGACATAGGTGCCGGGCACTGTCTGGTCAATCTCGTCTACCGGCTGGCCGTCCTTGGTAATCTTCACCTCAGGCGTGCCCTCCGGCAGCGCGGGATCGTCTCCCAGCTCCTTCTCCACAATGTCCAGGATGTCCTCGGGCGTCACCTTGCCGCCGGGCATGGGTGGGATGTCGATGGGCTTGTCGATAACCACCTCAGGCGTTTTGGGATCTTCCGGCTCGGGATTCAGCGGGGCCATGCGCACTTCTACCGCATGGTGCACGCCACCCTCCAGCGCCGTGAACTGGTAGCTGGTAAGCGCCTCTGTGAGCGGCACCTCTTTGCCGTCCACGTAAACTGCCTTCACGTAGTAGCCGTTTGCCGGCGCCCAGGTGATAAGGCGGTTGCTGCCAACGGCATTGTAAGTAGTGCCCGTGATGGTACCCGCTCCGCCCAAAATCTTGGTGGTGATCAGCGAATACTCGTCCGAATCGGTCACATCCACGCCGTCACGCGGGTCGTGCTCGGGATCGTAATCCGGCTTCTGGCTGTCAGGGTCGGCCGGATAGTCGGGGTTGGGTTTGTCCGGGTTGTTCGGGTCGTCCGGATCGAGCGGAGCATCGGGGTCGTAATCCGGGTTCCTGTCAAAGGTAATCACCACGTTGTGGCTGCGCTGCAGATTCTCGAAGGAAAGCTTGCCCTTGGCCAGGTCGCTCATGAGGTCCAGCCGCTCGATGCCGTCCACCGTAACCGATGTCACCTTGTGGCCCCTGGCGGCCGTCCAAGCCACCTTGGCAGAGCCGTTCACTTTTGCCGACGTCGAAGGCGTGGCCGTGCCAGCGCCCACCGTGGTAACCGTCACGTAGAGGTACTTCTCATCACCCTTCTCGCCGGGAATGCCACCGGGGTTGCCCGGCGTGCCCGGCTTGTTCGGGTTCGTGGGATCGGGCGGAGTGGGGTCGTGGCCGTCGGGGTTGTCGGGATTCACCGGGTTGTCATCGCCCGGATTGTCATCGGGGTTGTCGCTTTCCTTCTCGGACACATACACCACCACATTATGGTTGGCGCGGATATTGGAGAAGTCCACCTTGCCCTGCTGCAGCAAGTCATCGCGCATGTTGCCGTCCACCATGACGGCCGTCACATGACGATCGGAATCCGCCTGCCAAGCAATGGTACGACTGTCACCGGCAGAAATGCCAATTTGGGAGGCGGTAATCTTGCCACCCGAACCGCCCGCGATAGAGGTGGTGATCTGGTAGGTAGTGGAAGTGCCGGGGTTGCTGGGGTCGCCGGGATTCGGGTCGGAACCTGGCATCGAGAGCACTGCCTCCACGGTATAGTCGGAATCGATGAGGGCACGGGGCAACGTTACCGTCACCTTGCCGTCGGCGTCCTTTGTGATAACCACGCCGTCCGTCCCGTTCTCCAACTGCTTTTTCACAGAGCCACGCTGCAGGTACACCGCTTCAACAGCGCTTCCGTCTTTAGGGGTCACCGCAATCACGACATTACTGGAAGACGCCTCGGGTACGGTGACCGATGGGGAAATCTCGCCCAACCCGCCGCTTATCTTAGTATCCACCACGTAATCTTTGGAATAGGTGTTGTTGGCGCTGGTGCCGCGGTACACCACCTCCACCGAATGGTTGCCCTGAATGTTGTCGAAGGGCCACTGCACAGTATTCGCCTTGCTGTCGTTATCGGTAGAAGTTTTGGGATTGCTCAGGTATTCGTCGTAGATCACCTGGCCGTCCACCTTCACCAGCGACAGCTGAGCATCGGTAGAACCCGCCTGTTTATCCCAGGAAACCGTATAGTTATCGCCGGCTTTCACCACCGTGGTGGGCGAAATGGTACCGGGGCCGCTGATAGTAGTGGAAACCACCCATGTGCCGTCCGACCCATCGGAAGCCACCCGCTCGGTAAGCACTTTCACCGTATGATCGGCGCCAATTTTGCTGAAGTCGATAGACTTCGTGCTCTCATCGAAAGGCACCGCCACGCCGTCTACCTCTACCGAAGTGATGCGATAACCCGGCTTCACCGTCCAATTTACCGCATAATTGCTGTCCTTGGCGATGGTGCCGCTGTCGGTCATGCTGGCAATACCGCCATCGGCAATGGTATTCACGGCGAAAGTGTCTTCCTGCGTGTCGCTGCCGCTGGGCTGATCAGAAGGGTCGTCCGGGTCAGTGGGGTTAGTCTTGAACACCACTACAACTTCCTTGGCCTTGTCGCCCATGGTGAGGGTAGTGCTGTTGGCCAAGGGTGCTCGTGGTGCCGCTGCCCGCACCTTCATGCTGCGAGCCGCCGCGCCTTGGGCGGACTGTGCCACCAAGTCATCGCGCACCGAAGAGTCCTCGAACACCGCCACCACCTGGGCATCGGCGTCTGCCTGCCAGAAGATCTGAGCCGCATCACCGTTGTAGTACTTTGCAGTGCCCGACACCTTCCCCGGCCCCACCGCCGTAACCGTCAAGGGATACTTCGGCTTGTCGGAAGCTGTGTAGGTGTAGGTGGAACCCAGATTGGCCATGTGGAAGTCATCATGAGCCGCATTTAACTCATCAATATACTCGCCCTCGACAGAAGCATAGTTTTCGTACTCCTGATAACTAATGCTGTCTTTTGCCACGCCCGTAAACGTTACCTCGAAGTACCCTTTCTCCCTAATGTCGTCAACATTGGCCGAGGATGCGGAAATAACGTAGCAGCCCGAAGCAGAGTCATAGACGACCTTGATATCGTCCAGCTTTACGCCTGCTTCCTCCCCTTGACTAACACCACTTCCGTTGTAGATTCCCGGAAAAAAATGTGCCGTGATGGAGCCTTGGTCAATTGACTTGAAGCTGCCTGCCTTTATGGTGACTGATGGGTTCTTGAGCCCAAGAAACTTTTTTCCATCACTGATATTCTGACACACCATGGTTGCCCTAAGCCGGTCGCCCTCACGCGCCGTAGACTCATATTGCCCATTCGGTTTATTGGAGTATCCGGCATCTGCGGTTGAATAGTGCTGGTCAAGATTAGAGACGACCAAATCGGTCTCAAAAGCAGGTGCCACGATATCGAGTGTTAGGCCCAACACCGAAAGAATGGTAGGAGCACTTGAAGTGGAAACGGACATGTTCACCTTTGTTTCCCCACCGGAGAGATTCATTCCTCCATGTCCATCGTTGATCGACTGAATAGTGAGATCGGTATTATGGATAAACTGCCCGAAATAGGAATGTTTGGCAGCATCCGTTGTGGGATCGTTAGACTTAATCGGAGCCGGATCAAACGAACTCGTATCGTTTTGCAGTAATGACCCATTATCAATGAGTAGTCGGAAGTATTTATTGTTGAGCGCACGCCCCGCCAAATTATTGGTGACAATGCCCGACTTTCCTCCACCGCCTACTGCAGTGTATCTAATGTTTTGGGTATTTCCCGAGTCACAGTCGGTACCATCCATAGACGCAATCAGCTGTCCCGTTGGGCTAGGAGCAACACTCAACCCCTCACCGCTGATTTCCACTTCGGCCGGATCGGTAGATTGCACAGCCGTACCACCCAATTTCAAGCGCAACATACGCGGACGCAAAGAGGTGTCCTCTTCTATCACCACGAGGCGCCATGAACCAAAGTAGTCGGTGCCAGTGTTCGCAGTGTTGTCATCCGACATGGAGGTCATGGGGATATTCAGTACGGTATACCATCCGTAACCGCCATCTTTTTGGGATTGGACGATGTCGGTTACATCAAAGAAGCATGAGGTTCGCGTTTTCGCGCCCACATTTGATCCATACCCGTTGTCACGATATACCACCTGTGGATAAAGACGGTACAGCATGTTTTCATTCGGCCCCATGAAGGTTACGCCGTACCTCGAAAGAGGGGCACTGGCAGTTTGAGCAGCTGGAGCAGCAGTGGCCGCTATCACCAAATAGGCCTTGACAATTTTGGCATTGGCTGAGCCTCGAACGAGTTTTGCGGAAGACGAATTATTACCCGCAGTGGGATAGTTGCCCGTACCGGCCCCAGCCGTTGATTTTCCGCCAACAGCAACAGTTCCAATTTTTGGAAGATCGTAACCGGAAAGCGCCTTATCCGCCGATGCACCAGCCGCCTCCCCAGCCAAGGTTCCAACTCGGCTCGAATGAACCGCCGTACCCACCTGACTCGTGTACTTGCCACGTACATTTGTGTTGCCGGTAGCATTAAATTGGTACGAACCCACCATGGAGACCATACCGTCTTGCCCGCCGATATTAGCCCCTATTCCTTGGCTAAAGGAGGTCACCGCACCCGGAGTGCCTTGCGTCTTAACGGGCAACGATGCCGCCTGCGCGGCTATGCCGGCATCGGCGGTTTCTAGGATGTCGGCGGTCTCAATTGGGTCGGCGCTAGCAACAGGCTCGGCCAGGGCTCGGTTGCCGATGGGAGACAGGCCAAGAACCAGGGTCAGGGATACGAGGACGACCCCCCCCCGTTTCGCAAATTCGCGCCATCTTGCCCTGCGGCTGCTCGCCTTCGCCAGCGCACTCGCTTCAACCGCGTTACGAGACGTCAATTCCACGCGACTGTTTCCCATAATCGACCCCATTTCTCACGAAGCAAATGAGCGCTTTTGCCGAACCCGTAAGGAGAATTGGCACCGCGCAAATTACCTCGCGAAACGCCATCTCCCATAAAGCGCCTGATCTTGCGATATAGGTATAATGATTATGGCAGAGTCTTCACATATTATCAACAAATCGGTATCAATACGAGGCAATACTGCGGCTCTACGACACCCACGACACCTAGTAACTCCAAACAACCCCCAACGACACCCAACGGCCTCCATTTCGCAACAGCCCCCTATGCTCCTGCGACAACCCCTACGACCTCGCTACAATCCCTATATCCCCAGCTAATCCGATGGCTCGCTGACAGCTGAGGCTTAAACACGGCAAGGTGCCAGCTTCCAATATTCCAAAAGCGCCGCAGGAGATTTGCACCTTGGATACATTCGACACACGCAGGCGCCACTTGCGCCCCACTGCCCAATGATAGGAACATAACCCCTTGCCCAACGATGGGGAGCAATCCATTGCCCGATGGCAGGGGAAGGCATCGCAAAACGCCAGGCCGACAACAACGACCAGAACAGACACGGGAAGCCACAAGCTGCCGCCCCGTGGGGAAACGCAAGGAGGTACCCATGAGCAAGACGGAAGAGAAGTACCGCAGCCAAAAAGAGGCCCGCGAGGCCTTCGCCAAGCGCGACCCGCTGGCAGCCGAAGAGCCGGATGTGCTGGAATCGTCTGCCAGCGATCCGGAGTTTCCCGCCATGCAGGAGTTCGAGGTGGATAAGGGCGGCCCGAAAGGCTCCACTCGCAAGCACCCCGGGCTCATCTGGGTGGTTATCGCGCTAGTGGCCATTGTGGCATTGTGCATTGCCTTTGCCGTCAGCGGCGATTGGTTCACCCCCAATCAGGCCGAGCGCGCCGCTCAAACCGAGTTCGAAGAGCAAACAGTACCCGAGGATTTAGGCGCCAACGAGAACCCCGAAGCAATGAAGTAGGGTCGGGGTCTACCACGCCAACGGCGCCTCTACCTCGAACGTCGGGGGCTCCCACAGCACCACTTCTCCCGCCGCTAGCGTTGCCGGCATGTCCACCAGCCGCTGATTGGCGGAACCGCGATACAAAAGCCCCAGTGACTTTTGGTCTTTGCGGAAGGGGCCGTCTACCAATACATCCAGCTGGGCCAGCAGCTCCCTCACCGCCGGGCGCGCCACCGCCATTTCCTGTAGCTGCTCGAAGGTATAGCCAGAGTAAGACCACAGGTTGTAGCCCTCCCCCTTCAACTGAGCGGCAAGCACCGCCAGCGGTTCGGGCTGCTCGAACGGCTCGCCGCCGGAAAGGGTTACCGAGCGCACCAACCCGTTGCCGTGAATCTGAGCCAGCACCTCGCCCAGCGTCATTTCCGTTCCGCCCTCCACCGGCCAGCTTTTCGCATTGTGGCAGCCCTCGCAATGGTGGCTGCACCCCTGAACGAACAGGGCATAGCGCAGCCCCGGCCCGTCCACAATGGAGTCTTGAGCGGTGCCGAACACGCGCACCGTCATCTGGCTTTGATCTTCAGTCATGGCAAAACGGCTTCTCTTCGGAAATGAGTGCCGAACTATTGTAGAAGGTTGCCGCCAATTGTGCGCCCCCGCGCCAAAACGATTCCCAAAAACCATGGAGCGCCGCCACAGAAACGTAAAGCCCCGCCAACCAGTGGTCGGCGGGGCTAAGCATTTTGCAGGTTTAAGCCAGCAGAATCAGAAACCCAAAACAACAGGCCACGTCAGCAGCCGAGAGTTTCTGTGGTGCCCGCAATTGGCCCGAAGCGCGGCCGAGCGGCCTTCGGGCCGTGAGGGAAAGCGCTGAGCGCCAAGGGCGGGTGCCACAGGAAGCCTCGGCGGACGAGGCGTTCCGGCGGCCGCTAGGCCGACGGAACGTTGTGCTTCACGCGGTCGGACTCTTCGGCGCGCTTGGCATCGTTGAAGCGGTCGAGGGTACCTACCAGGTAACCGGTAATGCGACGGATGCGCTCGAAGGGCTGGTTGTGGGCGTCCTCAGTGCGGCCGCACTTGGGGCACACGTCCTCGATGATGCCGTTGTAGCCGCACACCGGGTCGCGATCGACCGGATGGTTCACACTGCCGTAGCCCATGCCGCAGTCCTTCATGTAGCGGATAACCGCCTCGAAAGCCTCCAGGTTCTCGGTGGGGTCGCCATCCAGCTCGATGTAGGAGATATGACCGCCGTTGGTGAGGGCATGGTAGGGCGCCTCGATGGCAATCTTGTCGAATGCGGAAATGTTGTAGTACACCGGCACATGGAAGCCATTGGTGTAGTAATCGCGGTCGGTAACCCCGGGGATAGAGCCGTAGCGAGCGCGGTCCATGCGCACAAAGCGCCCGGACAGACCCTCGGCCGGCGTGGCGATGAGGGTGTAATTCATACCGCGCTCTTTGGAGATGCGGTCGCAGTAGCTGCGCATATGCCCAACAATCTCCAAGCCCAGCCGCTGCGCCTCGGGGCTTTCGCCATGATGTTTGCCGGTAAGCGCCACCAGGCACTCCGCCAAACCGATGAATCCAGTGGTAAGGGTGCCGTTCTTCAGCACTTCGCGTTGCTCATCGGTGTTCTTCAGGTTCTCAGAGCCAATCCACACGCCCTGGCCCATCAAGAACGGCGCGTTGTACACCTTCTTGCGCGCCTGGATTTCGAAGCGCTCGTCCAGCTGACCGGTGACCAGCGCCAGCTTGGAATCCAGCAGGTCGAAGAACAGGTCGAGGTCGCCCTTGGAGCGAATAGCCAAACGCGGCAGGTTGATGGAGGTGAAGGACAGGTTGCCGCGACCAGGGGTAACTTCCTTGGTGGGGTCGTACACATTGCCCATCACGCGGGTACGGCAGCCCATGTAGGCGATCTCGGTTTCCGGCGTGCCCTTGTAGTACTGAGCGTTGAACGGCGCATCCAGGAAGCTGAAGTTGGGGAACAGGCGCTTCGCAGAGCAGCGCATGGCTAGCTTGAACAGGTCGTAGTTGGGATCCTCGGGGTTGTAGTTCACGCCCTCCTTCACACGGAAGATCTGCACCGGGAAGATGGGGGTTTCGCCCGACCCCAAGCCCTGCTCGGTAGCCAGCAGCATATTCTTGATAACCATGCGGCCCTCGGTAGAGGTGTCCATGCCGTAGTTGACCGAGCTGAACGGCGTTTGGGCACCGGCGCGGGAATGCATGGTGTTCAGGTTGTGCACCAGCGCCTCCATGGCCTGGAACGTAGCGCGGTCGGCATCGCGCTCGGCGTTCTTGTGGGTGTAGTTGAGGATGGTGTCGCACACTTCATCGGAAATGCCCGCCTCCATGAGGCCAGCCTTCACGCGATCATCGAAGTCGGCGTCGCGGTCAAGGCAAGCCACGCGGCCGGTTTCCGCCTCCACCTCGGCCAGCAGATTCTCAACGAACGTACGCTCATCGGCCACATCGCTCAGAAGATCCACGGCTTCGGCCAAGTGCTTCTTGAACAGGCGACGATAGGTTTTGCGTACGCCATCGGCCAGACCATAGTCGAAATCGCACACCGACTGGCCACCGTGCTGGTCGTTTTGGTTGGACTGGATGGCGATGCAAGCCAAAGCCGCATAGCTGGAAATATCATTGGGCTCACGCAGCACGCCATGACCGGTGGAGAAGCCGCCCTTGAACAGCTTGCGCAGCTCTATCTGGCAGCAAGTGGTGGTAAGGGTGTAGAAGTCCATATCGTGAATGTGGATGTCGCCTTCGCGGTGGGCACGGGCATATTTGGGGTCGATCACGCACATCTCGTAGAACTGCTTGGCAGATTCGGAACCGTACTTGAGCATGGTGCCCATGGCGGTGTCGGCATCGATGTTGGCGTTCTCGCGCTTCATGTCGGAATCGGACGCCTTGGAGAAGGTGATGTCCTTCAGGGTTTTGATGAGGCGAGAGTTCACATCGCGCACGCGATTGCGCTCGGCGCGGTAGAGGATGTAGGCCTTGGCTGTTTGCACGAAGCCGGCCTCGATGAGAGTTTCCTCCACCAGGTCCTGCACGCCCTCAACGGTAGGGATGCCCTCGATGGCACCGGCCTCTAGCTTCTCGCACACAGTGCGGGCGATCTCCTCGGCAACGGCGCGATCCTGCATGGCCGCACATGCGGAGAAAGCCTTCTCAACAGCATCGGCAATCTTCTCCGGATGAAAAGCCGTGGTTCGTCCGTCCCTCTTGATGATAAGTTCCACCATTGCCCGCAAATCCTTCCTGTAGTGCGCCTTACGTTAAAGAGGGCGCGACCACTATTTCCTGTCGCGCCCCAACATATATGGTCCCGTGCGAACGTTTCAACCAACCGAACCTTTGCGAAG
Source organism: uncultured Parvibacter sp. (assembly GCA_947649875.1). Classification (GTDB taxonomy): domain Bacteria; phylum Actinomycetota; class Coriobacteriia; order Coriobacteriales; family Eggerthellaceae; genus Parvibacter. The sequence goes on from CANSTH010000014.1 coordinate 22,694, forward strand.
TTTTGCTGGCTCAAGCGGGACACCTGCAGTTTTCTCCCACAGGTTATCCACAGAGTATATGCCAATTTATACACAATATGTTGTGTTAGCTGCTCTGTTTCGCACGTACATATAGTACAACACCCAGCATCGAACACAAGGGAACAAATTGTGTTTTTCGGGAACGGAAAACAACAGAAATGTTTAAGGATGAAGGGAGGGCGTCGGACGAAGCCCTGCGTGCGCTCCCCGTCCTCTAAGGGGATCGCACGATCAGCCGAGCAGCTCTTCTAGGGTTTCGGGGGTGAGGGTGCCCAGGGCCTCGCCATCGGCGGCGCTTACCAGCAGCTGCGCCAGCTGGGCCTTCGCCTGCTGCAGCTGCATCATGCGCGCTTCGATGGTACCGGCGGCCACTATGCTGCACACGTTCACCACCTGCGTCTGCCCCATACGATGGGCGCGGTCGGCCGCTTGGCTTTGAGCCGAGGCGTTCCACCAGGGGTCGGCATGGATCACCTGCGCAGCGCCAGTGAGGTTGAGCCCCACTCCGCCGGCCCGCAACGACACCAGGAACACCGGCACATCTCCCTGGTTGAAGGCCTCCACCAGCTGCACCCGCTGCCGCTTCGGCGTAGCGCCGGCGATGGCGAAAAACGGGATGCCCTGTTGACGCAAGTCTTGGGCTATGAGGTCGAGGAACGAGGTGAACTGCGAGAACACCAACGTTTTCTGGCCGGCCTCCATGGCCGCCTGCACGCGCTCCAGAATGACATCGCGCTTAGCGCCCCTACCCTGATAGTTCTCGAACACCAGCGCCGGATCCAGGGCAATCTGCCGCAAGCGGGTAAGCTCGGCCAGCACCTCCACCATCTTGAACTCGCCGCCGTCCCAACCTTTTACCTCGTAGCCGTAACGGCGGGCCTTGCGCGTGTTCTTTTGCAGATTCAGCCGCTCACGGAGGCTCTGCTCGGCAGCGGCATACAACTTGCGCTGCTCGCCCGCAAGGGGCACCTCCAGCACCGTTTCCAGCTTGGGCGGCAGTTCCGGCAGCACATCGCGCTTCAACCGGCGCAGGATGAACGGCCCCACCAGGGCCGACAGCCGCTGGGCCGCTCCCTCATCGCCGCCAATGACCGGCGCCTCGAAGCGCTCGCGGAAGCGCATGGCAGTGCCCAAGAACCCCGGCATGAGGAAGTCGAAGATGCTCCACAGCTCGGCGGGACGGTTCTCCACCGGCGTGCCGGTAAGCGCCAGCCGCCACCGAGCTTGCAAGCGCTTGGCGGCGCGGGCGGTTTTGGTGGCATGGTTCTTTATATAGTGAGCCTCGTCCAGCACCGCCATCTGCAGCGGCAGCGCCTCCCATGCGCGGGCGTCTGCTCGCAGCGAGTCATAGGAGGTCACCAGCACCTGGGCGCCGCTGGCGCGGGCCGCCTGCCGCTGCGCCGGCGTTCCCGCCACCGCCGCCACCCGCAGCTGCGGGGCGAAGCGGGCCAGCTCGGCCGTCCAGTTGTACACCAGGCTGGCGGGGCATACTATTAAGGTGGGTGTTTGCTCTCCTTTGCCGTATACCGCCAGCAGCAGGGCAATCACTTGCAGCGTTTTGCCCAGACCCATCTCATCGGCCAAGATGCCGCCGAAGCCCATGGACCGCAATGTCTGCAGCCAGCGAAAGCCCTCTTCTTGGTAGGGGCGCAGCACCCCCTGAAGAGAAGCGGGCACCGGCAGCAGCGTTGCAGGGTCGGGGGCGCGAAACTGCCCCACGAACTCCAAAAAGCCGGCATCGCGATACACGCCGTCCAGCTCGTTCTCCAGGTAGAACGCCTGGTAAGTGGGCAGTTCCACCCGGCCTTCCCGCACATCTTCCGCGCTGATGCCCATATCGGCCATCAGCTGCGACAGGCCTCGGTCGTCGAAGCTCTGCAAGCTGACGAACGAGCCGTCGCTCAGGCGATGGAAGGTGCGCCGGCGTCGATAGCTGTCCAGCAAGGCCAACAGCTCGGGAAGCTCCATGTCGTCAGCCGACATGTCCAGCGCGATGAGGTTACCCGCCAGCGACAGCCCCAGCTGCAGCCGCGGCGGCCGCGGCCGGATGAGCCGGTTGAAAGCGGGCGTGGTGAACACCTCTCCCAACGCGCGAAACTCCGCCAACCCGTGCAGCAAAAGCCCTGCGGCAGCCACATCCGATGCCAAGGGCAGCACGCCCGTGGGAGGAAAGTAGGCAAGTAGCAGCTGCAGCGCCTGCGACTCGGCCGCCTTGTTGCGGTAAAAGCGCTCGCCGCGCACCGGCGGCGGCCCGTCGGAGATGCCCACCACAATGGGCTGGCCATCGGGCGCTTGCTCCATGGCGCCGGGCAGACTGGCGGGCGAGATGGCCAGGGCAACGGCTCGCTGGCCATAGAGCGCTTGAGCATCCACCTGGATGGCGCCATCTTGCACATCGAAGGAAAATTGCAGCTGAAGCGGGGCAGGGCGATAGCGCAGCAGCGCCTCGGGAGGCTTGGCGCCCAGCTGCTTCTCCAGCGGCTGCAACAAGGTGGCGCCGAAGAGCGGCGCGTCGTCGCGGCTCACCAACAGGCGTCCGCCGTTGTCGGTCATGGCGTGCAGCAACCGCGCGATGGGGGCGAATTCCGGCCCGGTTACGTAGAAGCCGTCGTCCACCAGGATGGCGCAGCCGCTGGCGCACACCACGCCGGAGAAATCCCAGAGCGAGCTTAACTCGAAACCGCCCTCCACCTCGCGGATGTCCACCAGGTCCAAACCGACGGGGGCACCGGAGCGCACCTCCACAGTGCCCTTGCGCGGCCGCGAGTAGTCATCGCAATCCAGATCGATCCTCTGGCCCACCTGGGTTTTCAGGAACCCCACCAGTTGTTGCGGGGAAAGCTCCATGGCGCGCTTGGGCTGCAGCGAACCGCCACCGCTCGAAGGGCCGCCGCGGCGCCGAGCTGCCGAACCGCGGCCGGAAAAGGCATAGCCGGGACGGACCCCCTCGGCGCCATAGCCCCATTCGTCCGCCTGAACCCCGCAAAAAGAGGCCGTTTCATCGTCCTCGTCCGCATTTGGGAGCGGATCCTCCAACGACGCCCCCTCCCCCAGCTGGGCCAGCAGCCAGCACAGCAGCCGTTGACTGCGCCCATCGAAGGCGGTCAGCCCGTGAGTGAACTCCAGCTTTTTGCCGTAAGCATAGCGCGCGCCCGTGCCTACCCGCTGCACCAGCTGGGCAATGGACTTCACCGTGTAGACGGTTTCCCCATCGGTTACCGAAAGGCGCAAAGTGAAGTGGCCAAAGCCTGCGGTAAGGGTGGGCACCAGCGCCACCATCCCCGGTTTTTGCTGCTGCATCTCATCGGCACCGGCCATAAGGCGGCCAAGGGCCGGAGTGGTGCGCACCGGCATTGTGGGCACGGGACGACCATCGCCCCCATCGTCCCCCTCACCGTATTCGACAAGGCCTGGAGAATACCCCCGCGTCATGCAACAGTTCCGTAGACTTGCCCCCAGGCATGGCCGGAGATGGCGGAATTCAGCTGCACGCACAGGCGGTCGCGGGTGTAGTCGCCCGGCGGCAGCAGCCGCACGATGCGCAGCAGGTCGTCGGGCAGGTCGGCCGCTTCCGCCGCCAGCACCACGTCCAGCCGGCGCACCTGGGGCGGGTTCACCATGGCGGCGATAATTTCCTCTTTGCTATCGCCCACCTGGTACAACGAGTCCACCAGTGACTGCAGCGCCCCGAAGTACGGGCTGCGCTCGTAATTGGTTCCGTGATGATCGGACGGCATGCTAGCGGCCCTCTTCCTGGTTGGAGGCGGCCACGTCCGGCGCCTCCGTTTTTGCCGCAGGGGGCTGTGCCAGGCAGGCGTATTCGCCGCAAAGGGCCTCCACCGCGGGCATGCCATCATCGTCTTCCACTACAATCTCGGGCGAAGCGGGGGTGCGCTTTCCCAGTGCCGCTTCCACGGCGGCCTTTCCCTGGGCAATCAGCCTTTGGAAAGGATCGTCTTCGCTGGGCGAAGCAACGGCGCCCGACGCGCTGTCGGCTTCCTCCACTGTCGGCGATGCAACCGGCGCTTCGCCGCTCGGGGCTTCCCCGGTCAGCAGTGCCTCCAAGGAGGGCTCTTCTTCAGCACCTGCCTCGGCATTGGCGCCGACACCGGGACGGCGCACCGCCATATCGGACACGGCCGCCACCAGCGCACCGGTGTAAGCTGGGGCCGCATCGCCTCCGACCCGCAGAAACTGCACTCCGGCCGCCTGCAGTGCAAAGGCAGCATCCACCATGGTGTCAGCACAATAGTAAGGGTTTTCGGGGGTGGGCTTGAATTGGGAGGGGTCCCGATGCCCCACGTTCAGCTGCACCAGAAGCGGCAGATCGCACACTTCCAGCGCCTCACGGGCCAGTGCCAGCGCCTTTTCTGGAGCGGCACCCGTAGCGAAGCCGGCTACGCTTGCCTGGAGATCGGCCATTACCTCGCAGGCCTCCGCCAGCCGCGAGCGACCATCGGCCAAAACCCCTTCGCCGTCTACTTCCACCAAGGCTATCACCGGCACGTCGGTGATAGTGCGCACTCCCATGAGGGCGCACTTCAAGTCGGCCACGCTCTGGAACGAATCCAACAAGATGGCGTCGAACTCCTGCCCCTTCAGCAGCTTTGCCACCCGTACGTACTGGCTACGGTTTTCTTTCAACGATGCAGCGCTCCATGGGTCGAGAGGCAACCCGCAGGGGGAAATGGGGGCAATCACATGCTGGGGCTTAAAGCCGTGCACGATGGAAAGCGCCCGCGAGGCCAGCGCCTCCCCTTCACCATCCATCCCCGTCTTTGCTAGCTGTATAGGGGAAAGATCCTGGGTGAGCGCGCATAGCCCTTGAGGGCCCGCTGCCACTTCAAGCTGGTAAGCGTCTTCCACTGTTTCCGGTTCCAGCAAAAGCGCCAGCTGCCGGCCGCGAGCATCATCGATGCCAATGCGGTGCAGACACAGGGCCGGAGGCGCCGACAGCACCAGCACGTCTTGATGAAAGCGAAGTTGGATGTCGGGCATGGTACCTCCTGTTGGACCCACCGGGCCGTGTGAGCGAACTACGTTACGGTCTGCCTATGATAGCGCAACGGCCGCTGTTTTCATCGATTCGTGTACTTTGCCCACAAGCGCGCTAAGGGTGAAAATCCGGCAAAACCTTAGGAAAACCTGAAGGCGATAACCATGGCTAACACCCCTTTCGGTCAGGGGAAATACCGTTTACCCGGAAAAACATGCCGTTCCTTCCAAGTTTGTCAATACCTATTTCTGAAGAATAATCTTTTCTGTAATATGCATTTTGTCGTTGCGATTCCCCCTCAAACGCAACGAGCTGCTTTAAGCAGTGCGCAGTCCAAGAGACTGCGACCCTCCTCTTAGCCCGGCGCACCCCCCCCTCAAGCGCCGGGCTCTTCTTTTATCTTGGGTCAACGCCCCGCACTCCCCGTTGAGTGCCAAAGCCCAAAGAGCAATCGTTACGTCCCCTTATGACAGAAATCGTGCCGAGATCGCACCTGCCAAAGCCGTTTTGTGATCTCGGCAGGACTTGTGTCGCTCGTAGGGGTGCACCGCGGATAGTGGGAAAGGGTGCACAACAGTGTACGAACGGT
>CANSTH010000015.1 GCA_947649875.1 uncultured Parvibacter sp.
CTGCGACTTACGGATGATGCCCGGCCGCCTATTTGCCCGTCAACCCGACAGACTACTGGGCAGAACCCTCGCCGCCTGCGGTGGGCTGCTCTCCCTCCGGGGTGCCGGGATCGTTGCTGGTGTCAACGTCCTGGTTGCCCTCGGTAGCCGGAGCCGGCTCGTTGGTGCCGGTGTCCACATTACCCTCGGTGGCAGGAGCCTCTTCGCTGCCCTCAGCAGAAACGTCCTCGTTGGAGTTCTCGGCGTTCACCGACTCGCCTGTTTCGCCGGCAATGCCCTCGGCAACGCCCTCGGTGGTGCCGTCGTTGATGGCCTCCTGCTCATCGGCAGTCTCGTACTTGCTCATATCAAGGTCGTAGGGCAGACCCTCGGGCATGTCGTTGATAACAACATCGGCCGCCTCGCGCTGCTCGGTAACCCAGGCGTTATAGGCCTAGGAGTCGTTGTTACTCTTGATGAGCGACTTGATGGACTCGATAAACTCGGTAGGCAGCTGGCTGGACTCGGTAACCTCTTCAGGAGCGTTGAACACCTCGGTGCACTTGATGATATGAATGCCGAACTGGCTGGTAACCAGATCGCTCACCTGCCCCTCTTCAAGTCCGTCCAGCGCAGTTTGGTACTCGGTGACGAATTGAGTGAGCTTGTCCCAACCCACGTTGCCGCCGTCAGAAGCGGAGCTGTCGGTGGAGTATTGCTTGGCCGCCTCGGCGAAATCAAGGCTGCCATCGTTGATCTTGGCCAGCACCTCTTGAGCGGTGGCCTCATCGGAAGCATCGAACAAGATGTGGGAAGACTTCTTCGCACCATCGTAGTAGGTGGCGTACATCTTGGCGTACTCCAGAATCTGGTCCTCAGTGGGCTCGGCATCGGTGGTCAGCGACTCGCGCAGCTGCTGCATGATCAGGGACAGCTCGATGTTCTGGCGATACTCGTCCTCGGTCACGCCGGCAGAGGCAAGGGCGTTCTGCCACGCCTCGTCGTCGTTGTAGTTGGAGCGCATCTGGTCCACATACGATTGCACAGTGTCGGCCTCTACGGAAATCCCCTGCGCAGCCGCACTTTGGCGCACAACCTCTTGGGTCACATAGCCCTCGATGATTTCGGAACGAATGGACTCGGGCGTGGCCTTGTTCTGCGCAAGCCATTCGCCCCAGGCATCTTCCTCGGCAAGGCCCATCTGCTCGCGATTGGTTTGAATGGTGTTGGTGATCTGATCCTCGTAGATCTCGGTGCCATTCACCGTAGCGGCCACAGCGCCGGAACCGCCGCCGTTTCCACCGTTGTTCTCGGTGCCAGAGCACCCTGCAGCCACGCCTACGCAGGCAACTGCAACGCCGAAAGCGCAAAAGGCTTTCATGAACGTGTACTTTTCCATAACTACCTTTCTCCAATGCAAAACGGCAAAAGGCAGACGTCCCGAAGGCCAATTCCACCCCTTATCCGTGGTTTGACCTGTGTATTCTTACATATTCGTCAGGGGCACATCAGCCAATCACAATATGGAAAAATTCACTAAACAGACTTGGGGTGTTTCTAAAAATTAAAAAATATTTTCCAGTTTGACTCCGCACCACACAACACAGACGGCCCCGCAAGGTTTGTTGCGGGCCCTTCGATTTTCGCTTTTGCGAACGAACGCTACGCGGTGGCCAGGATGGCGTGCAGCTCCTCGGGGGAGTTGAACTCGCGGCTGCCGGCGCCCTTGGGGAACACCACCTCGCCCTTCCAGGTCACACGCTGGCGAGTGCGGGAGCGGCCCTGCTGATCCTGGCCCTGCTCCTCCTCGTAGTCGCGCTTGTACTCGGTGGTGCGCACCAGCAGGCGCGGGGTGAACTGATCCTCCTCCGGGAAGTCCTGCTTGCCGAAACCGTAGTCCAGGTTCTCCACGATGCTGGCAACGTTGCCCACCAGCGAGGTACCCGGCTGCGCGGACACCAGCCCCAGCTCGGAGTTGAACAGCTGGCCCTCACCCACGTACACCGAGCGGATGCGCTCGCGGCGAGTGCCCTCCACCTTGTTGATGATCAGCACCGCGGCCACGATGACGATCCACCACACCAGCGTGACCAGCGGGTCCACCGGCGAGTCCACATGGTTGAAGCCAAGTATGAACCACAGTGCCAGCAGGAACACCGAAACAGCAGCGGCTACGGCAAGCACGATGATATTGCTCTTTTTCATGGCTCTATCCCTCTCTTCCCGTTATTCCTGCACTGCGGCCACGGCACCGGCCGGAGTAGTTTGCGGTTGTTCTTCTGTTTGGCCGGCGAAGTCCTCCTCGCGGCTCTTAAGGCCACGGCTGAAGTTCGTGCGGCGGGCCACCACGGCACCGGCATAGAGGATGGTGAGCAAGATGCCCAGAATCATCAGCAGGTGCACCCAGCAGTCGGGGTCCTCATCGTCGAAGGCGGTCAGCGGCGTCTCCTCATCCTCGATGATGGCAGCAGTACGCTGCGGGTTGGTCTCCGGCAATGTGGTGAGCGGCGTGGGCTCATCATCGATGGCAACGGCGGCAGCTGCAGCCGGCGGCTCAGGAGCAGGAGCGGCAGCCGGGGCCGGAGTTACCGGAGCGGCCGGGCCAGGACCAGGAGTCGGAGGCGTGGGCACAACCGGAGCTGCGGTAATGGTGAAGGCAGCCGGAACCACCGTGACCGTGTAGTTGGGGTTGGCCAGGTAGGTAGCACTGATGACGTTCGGGTAAATGCCCGCGCCCTCAGCAGCGTTGGTGCGGATGAACTGCACGCCCAGGGTGTCGGTGCCCACCAGACCAGTGACGGTACCGGTGAAGCCAGGATCAGCCGTGCCCGCCACCTTAGTAGCAGCCGTAGCCGTAATGGTCACCGGCGCCGGGGTGATGCTGACAGTAGCTCGCACCGGAGCAGTAGTGTTGTAGTTAGCGGCGTTGGCGCGCACCCACACCGAGTAAGTACCAGCGTTCACGAAGGACGGCGCCGTAGCAGACCAGTTAGTACCATCAAGCGAATACTCGAATGTAGAACCAGCCACCGTAGCCGTAGCGGTAACGCTAGAAGCCACACCGTTGTACACCTTAGTAGTACCAGCCGCATCAGCCAGGTTCACACCAGTAACGATGTTCTCGTCGGAGTTGGCAATGGTGAAGGTAGCAGGCTCGTAGGTCACGCGATAGTTGCCCTGGCTCTCAGCGCCGGAAGCAGTAATCACATAGCTACCAGCGTTCTCGCCAGCCACGCGGTTAACCGTATAGCTGACCGTCTCGTTACCGATAAGGCCAGAATCGGCATTGCCCTCAACCCCACCAGGAGTAGCAGTCAGCGTAGGCTCAGGATCGCCAAACGTCTTGCCGGCATCGTTGGCACGCACAACCACCGGACGGGGGTTGATGGTCAAATCACCATAGGCGTACGTAATGTCATAATTATCAAAATCAGTTTCGCCCAACTTGGTTGCATAGAAGGAGTTGTTCCCCCCACCAGAATCAGCAACATTCACAACGCTATTGTTAGTGAAGACATACGAAGCCGCATCGCCTTCTGCCCAGGCATTGTCCACAAGCACCCAAGATCCGCCATCATCTAGCGTATCATCAGCAACCCATACCTCTTGAGCAGCCAAAGCGGAATTCCCATTGGTTATCGCAGTCGAATCATAAGGCCTGCTAAACGAACCAGAGGTGAGCCGAATTTGCTTCTTGGTGACCTTGAGAGTTATGGTTGCAGTCCGGGTAACGTACCCATGCTGAGTAGCGCGAACCTCATACGTAGCTTCGCCAACATTTTTGATAGTAGGCACTTCGGTGGTCCAAGCATCATCCAATGCACCAACCGGCCTGTATTCAATGGTCGCCTGGTTGATGGTTTCAGGAACCGTAGTGTAACTGTTCACAATTCCGGTATGACTGTTGCCATCGTAGACGCCCTCATAGCCCTCTGCATTCAGGACCAAATTCTGATTCTCGACAATCGCAAAATCGCCTTCTTCGAATTTGAGGGTGTAGTTGGAGGCCTTAAACGCGCCATTATCTTCTAGATGCAGAGTTCCTTGATGGATAACATATCCGGGATTGGACTTGAGCTCTTCGCCCTCATCACGCACGGGGTTGCCCACAACCATTGGAACTTCGCCAGCAACCGGACCAGGATTAACTCCGTATCCAAGATTGGTGGGGTCATCTGTACCAAACCACTTTTGAAGCTTTCCGCCAACGGCGGTGATGGTCGCCGGGGTGATCTGGAGCTTGCCGAGGGTTTCGGAGACGGCGTAGTTGGACTCCTTGGCGGTGGCGCCGGCCCAGTCGATGGAGTAGGTGTTGTCCACGGGGCCGCCCACGCCCGGGCCGACCTCGCCGGTCACGGAGAAGCCGGCGGTCTCGCCGCCCACGAACCCGGAGATCTTGCCGGGGGCGGTGAGCTTCTCGCCGTTGTACTGGCGGGAGGCGCCCTGGGTCACGACGGTCAGGGTGGCCGGGGTGATGGTCACGTCGGCGTAGCCGGTCGCGGTGGCGTAGTAGTCGTTGCGCACCTCGACGGAGACGGTCTGGCCGGAGCCGAGGACGTCAGTCCAGGCGGGGGCCTCCTGCGTCCACGCGCCCTCGCCCCACTTGTACCAGGTGGAGTCGCCGGGCAGGTTGTTGCCGGTGACGGTCACGCCGTGGGCGCCCGCGTCGTAGGCCTCGTTGTAGCCCTCGACGGAGATCAGGCTGCCCTCGGGGCGGTCGGTCGCCGGGGTGATCTGGAGCTTGCCGAGGGTTTCGGAGACGGCGTAGTTGGACTCCTTGGCGGTGGCGCCGGCCCAGTCGATGGAGTAGGTGTTGTCCACGGGGCCGCCCACGCCCGGGCCGACCTCGCCGGTCACGGAGAAGCCGGCGGTCTCGCCGCCCACGAACCCGGAGATCTTGCCGGGGGCGGTGAGCTTCTCGCCGTTGTACTGGCGGGAGGCGCCCTGGGTCACGACGGTCAGGGTGGCCGGGGTGATTACAAAGGTGTCCTCTGCCGAGAAGGCGGTGTATGTTCCGTTAACGCCGGCGGGCCATGTTGCTACAACCCTGTACTCACCCGCATCTACAGGAGCAGTATTCCCAGGCGTAGGAATCCAGCCGTCACCGACTTTCTTGGAGTAAACATACTCTGCAGTACCAAAGCTGTCTTCAATGTCCGGAGTCGTTATGACAGGATGAGCTAGCGATCCTGCAGCTTTGGTGTCATAGGTCCAATCTTTAACCTCGATTTTCACCGAAGGAAGCGGAATCCAATTGGCGTAGTAGGTGGTGGTTCCTGCAGGGAAGGCGCTGGGAAGCGCTGTTATCTTGGTGCCCTTACCATCCTTCTCGGTATACCAGCCGCCGAAAACGAACTTATCTTTTGTAGTTGTTGGCAGCTGAGACGTAATCTCTTCACCCGTTACTCCAACCAGGTCCTTAACCTCCTCGCCACCATCTTCGTCAAAGATGATGTAGGCAGGCTCGGCTTCCCATTTGGCGTAGTAGGTGGTGGTGCCGGCGGGCATCGTTTCGGGGAGGGAGCTGATAGCGTTGCCGGCGAGGTTGGCGCTGTCGTACCAGCCCTTGAAGGTGTAACCTTCGCGGGTTGTCGAAGGAAGCGCCATGCCCTTAAGGTCTTGTCCGGTTACGCCTTCAATGTCGGACACCTCAACGCCACCGTTTTCCTCGAAGGCAATCTTTGCGTCCTCTCCAGCGAATTTCGCATAATAAGTTACGGTTTCCCATTCTCCACTGGCAGGCTTAGCAGGCACGTACTTCGCATCTTGGCTCAATAGACTCGTGCACTGCTGATCAGCGTACCAGCCCTCAAACTTGTAGCCTTGGCCAGGAGTCGCCGTCGATCCAAGAAGCTCACCCGTGTTCGGCCTTACTGTTTCGGAGTTTCTATCGACAGAACCATTCCCAATAGGTTTATAGCTAATTGTCACAGTGTTCTTCATGGTCCATTGGGCATAAAGGGTGACATCGCTATCCATCGTAATGGACTCACCGCCCTGGTACCAAACACCACTTCCATCGGCCTTAGTATTCCAACCCTCAAAAGTGTAGTCAGGACGACCAAGGCTCTGGGTGTTTCCAGATACCTTTATGCTTTCGCCTTCTAAGACGTTAGCACCTTGAGGGGTGTTGCCGGTAAAGCCCGTACAGTTTGCGTCATAGTAGAGCGAGCAGGATCCCTTATCTTGGATAGTCCCATCAACGTGCCAAAAGCCTTGATTGCTGCCGTTAGAATCAGCTAGCTGCCACTTAATAACATGCCAAACAATTTTTTGAGTATCTGGGTCGAAACCGCCGTTGCGATCGTACAGGTGAATGTTCTCGTCAACGAGAGCCCAGAACGCATCCGTTAGCATCTCATTTATTTCTTGCACGTTAGCAGTGGTCTTCGCCGGATTGATATAGTCAACGATATTTACTCGGTTGTTCTGATAAATTTGAGCCCAGTTAAAATTGTTATTGGAATCAAACACACCTGGCTCAGCCGGTATGACCGGTGCTCCATTTCTGCCATAAATAATTGTAATTTTGAGGCCGGAGTAAAGCTCTTTTGTTGGGGCCCACGCTGCGTATAAAGTGAGGTCCTTTTCAGGCATCGACATTACCTCACCAGCACTATATGAGGTAGGCAACGTACTTCCATTGGTAGAGGTTGCAATCCCAATTGCGTTGGTGCTTACACTCCAGCCCAAGAAAATGTACCCATCGCGAGTAATATCGCCTTGGGTGGGAAGGGACACCAATGCACCAGCCTCATCAATGATGTCGGAAGGCGTCGTTCCCAAACCACCGTTAAGGCTAAAGGTTATCTTGCTGGTTGCAGGAACCACTCTGACCGAATACTCTGTTGTACCCTTGACAGTAAACGTGTAGTTAGGCCGCCGACCAGACCGCTCATACCAAGTATGGGTTACAGTAACAAGGCCAGCTGATTTGCCTGTCACCTTTGCAGATCGATAGCTACTACCTTTCTGGTCACTATAGTTGGCGCTTTTATCAATCGCAGCAATACTAGAATCACTGACTTTCCATTCATGATAGTAGTCCTTGCCGTCCCCTTTAATTGTGTAGGACCCCCCAACCTGAATGGTGTGATCGGCGTCATCGGCCAACGGGCTAGCACCGTAGTCGAGGGCGAGGGTGTTGTTGCTATACAGGGGGACGTTGGTCTCCGGCTGGATGGCCCCGGGGGTTGCGGGGTCAACGGGAGCTGAAGGCTGAGTAGCATCGGGGGTGCCGTTGGCGTCCGCAGCAGGAGTGTCCGCCGGGGTGGGAGATTCCTCGGGGGTTGTCTCGGGCTCGGAGGTTTCTTCCTCGACCGGGGTGGCTTCGGTTTCCACCTTAACGGTGACGTCTTCGCCGGACATGTCTTCGGCGGCAATCTCGTATTCGCCGTCTTCGGCAATTTCCACTGCCTTGTCGTTCACGGCGATGGCGCTCACCTCAAAGCCCTCCTGGGCTTCCACAGTAAACTTGAGCACCTCGTGGGAGAGGGCCTCCACCACGTCTTCGTCCTCAACGGCCGCGGGCTGCTCGCCCGGGGCGGCAACTTCAACGGTTGCACCTTCGGCAACGTCGAACGTTACCTTGGTGGTGTCGATGATGTCGGACACCTCCATGGTGTCGGACTCATCGGTACCGGCAGCATACGCAAACGCATTGCTGTTGGTCATCCCGATAACCAGGATGACGGACATCGCGATGGCTAGGAACTTACCTGCCGCGGTGTCTTTGAATTGCCACATGTCCTTTAACAAAATGTTCAACCCCTTCATTTTGTCTTTGGCGATGCTCCCACATCGCCAGTCCCGTGACGCCGGTTGCCTTAGGTGCAAGCTTCCCTTTGTCTTCTTACATATATATGTAGTGCTTCTCACTAGGCTTGCCGGAGGAGCCTTGCCGTAGGGCTTTGGCGCCGCCTTTTGCTTACCCAGCTGATTGGTAGGTTACAAATGCCCCGTGTATGCGGCATTTTTTGGTGCCGTATGGAGAAGGCTTCAACCAAACTCCATGGGTCATTCACAACTTTCCAACCTGCAAATTTTCTGCAATTCCACGTTTCGCCTGATGAATAACCAGGTAACGCATTAATTGCGAAAATCTACAATTTAGAAGAATATCACAATTCCTCTACATTTAGGCTTCATTATTTACGAATTAGTGAATCGCTGGAAACCGTTACCTTTGGAGTAAGGGTTAAGATTTGGCGGCTGTGGAGACGAGAATGGGGTTTGAACGGTGATGCTGCTTCGGCCAAGCCGACGGCATGCGCATATTTATGGCCCAGGCAGAGATAGAGTCTCTGCCCTACGATTTTCGAGCGTATGCCGTCATCTCCGTTCCCTGGCTGCCTTCCATTGGATATATCTTCGCAAACGGCAGCGGCCCCAGGGTGGGGCCGCTTCAGCATCGGGTATCTGGTTGTTGGGGCGTTAAGCCGGCTGGTGAGGTTATTTTGCTTGCTACATGCGTACCGTCTCGTTTTTGCGGCGGCGGGCGTAGAGGGCTACTGCCAGGGCGGCCAGCATGCCAAAGGCCGCAGCACCAGCGGGGGCCGAGGTTTCATCGCCGGTCTTGGGCAGCTTCTTGCTCATGTTGGGATCGGCGATGGCTTTGTCGATGGCGTCCTGCGGCAGCGGATAGGCCGGCTCTTCGTTGACTGCCTTCACCGTTCCGCCTGCAGGGTTCTCGGCATCGATGGGCAGCGAGTGGGTTTCCTCGAACTCTTCCCAGGTGTTATCCGGCCAGAAGGGAGTGCCGGGCTCGGGACCATCGTTCAGATCGAAGGGGTCCTTGGGGCCCGGGTTATCTGGGTTATCGGGGTTGTCCGGATCGTCAGGATCGGTGCCGGGGTTATCGGGATCATCGGGGTCGGTTCCCGGATTGTCGGGGTTGTCCGGATCATCCGGGTCATCGCCGCCGTTGCCGGGCTTGTTGGCAGGCAGGTTCGGGTCGTCCGGATCCACGTCCTTGGGGTCGGGCAGCTTTTGCTTCGGCTGCGAACCGTACACCTCGGCAATGTTGCCAATGTCCTTGCCGATGGCGTCCTTCGTCACTTCCGCCTGGAAGGTGAGCGTGGCACTTTCGCCGCCGTAGAGAGTGCCGGCCGTGAGGGCAATGGTGCGCGCAGCTTTGTTGTACACCGCATCGGCAACAGCTACCTCTTGGCCAGTAGCGGTCTTCAGTTTGAAGCTGCCGGCCACGGGCTCGATGCCCACGGGCAGTTGGTCTTTGATCACTGTGTCGCACCACACCGAGTCGGGCTTCACATTCGATACGGTAATTGAGTAGGTAATCTTGTCGCCCACCTGAGTGGAGCCGCTTTGACGGGTGAGGTTGCTGGCAGCTTTCACCACCTTGATGTCGCCCTTCTGCACGTCCTTGGGGATGATGAGGTCCACGTTGGGACGGCCGGGCTCTTCGGTTTCTACCACTGGGGTCTTCTTGGGAGCATCCGGATCGGGCGTGGTGCCGGGGTTGTCCGGGTCGTCTGGATCGGTGGGGTCATCGAAGGGATTGCCGGGGTCGGTGGGGCGCTCGTAGCCGCCACCGGGAAGCGGCTTGTTCTCCATACCGGTATAGCCCTGCGCCTGCGCCTCATTGGCCACGGTCTTCAACTCGTCCGGCGCATCACGATTGGCCAAGCCATCCTTCACCTTCGCCTGGAAGGTAAGCTGGGCGCTCTGGCCACCGTAGATGCGGGTGAGCGGCACGGTTATCTTGCCGTTCTCGAACGTGTAGTCGCTTTCGCTGAGCACCTTGGGCTCCATGATGTTCAGCGAGGTGTTGGTGAGTTTCAGGCTGCCGGGCACCAGCTCCACTGTTTGGGGCAGCTGGTCTTGCATGTAGGGGAACTGCCACACCGAGCCCTTGGCCGCATTGGCGGCGGTGATAGTGTACTCGATGATGTCGCCGGGACGGATGTAGTCGCCGTCGTGGGTGAGGTTCTTCGCCGTTTTGACAATGGAAGTCTCGGGCGGAATGGTGACGTCGGGCTCTACCGTGAGGTCATAGATGAAGGTGGAGCCGTAGTACACGCCGTTGGGCTTTTGGTCGATGGTGATGGTGGTTTCACCGGCGCTGTCCACTTTGATGCGCAGGATGTATTTGCCATCGGCGTCCTTCACGGGATTGCCGTCAGCGTCGCGCTGCACCTCGGCCGTGGCCACCGCGCCATTGGAGGTTTTCACCACGAAGTCACCAGAGCTGGGGCTGTCCACCTTTACGGTTAGGACGTTCCAGTTGGGGTCAGGCGTGGCGCCGGTGTCCTTCTTGGGATCCTTATAGTCATAGGTAAGCTTATGGCGTTCGATGTGCTTATCCTTGTCGCCCGGTTGCTCGGGCTGTTTCTCATCAACCGCGCCGCCTTCCACATCGGCGCCCGGCTTCGGATCGACCGGCTCGGCCTCAATGTCAACCTTTGGCTTCTTGTCCTGTGCCATGCCTTCAGTGGGGTTGTAGTTCTTCGCGGGGATGTACTCCAGCGAAACTGTGTGCTTGTTGTCTGCAGTGGCGTTGGGCAGCAGCCAATCACACCCGGGATCGGTTGCGTTGAGACTGACGGTGAAGATGCCGTGCTCGCGAGTACCGTCGTAACCGTTGTTCCAGTCGTCCGCTTGGGCGCTGATGCCGGCTTCGGCAGTGGCCACAGGCGTGGCGGCTGCGGCGAAGGCGGGGGCGCTGGCGGCTGCGGCGCGCATCATCTGACGCGCCGGGGCCGACTGGGCCGCACGGGAGGCTGCCTTCGTGGTGGTCTTCACCGTATTGGCATTAGACCCATCGTAGTTCAACAGGATGGGATCGCCCACCTTTTCGCCGTCTACCACCAGCTGAACCCAACCAGTGGGGGCCTTGCACGTGTTGGCAGTACCCTCGGAGCTGGTGATGTCGGCCACCAGTTTCAGCGTATTGGCCACAGTATTCTTCTCATCCGGATCGATCAGATTGCCATGTTCATCCAGCCAGCTGGCCTCCAGCGACACGATGGCCGGATCCACCGGAGTAATCTCGCACCATCCGTAAGCGCGATGGCCCCAGTAGCTGTCCGCAAAGTCTGGGTACTTGTCGGCGTTTGCGTACTGTTTGGATTCGAGAATAAAGCGCGAAAGACCCGCATCCTCCGGCATATTCGCAAGCGTGACCTGCTCACCCAGCTTCTTAGTTTCAGGATCAAACGTTTGGCAGATGTACTCTACATCCCCGAACAGCTTTCGATTGTCATTGCCACCTGTATTAAGGGGATTATCCTCTGTGAGCTTTCTTACCGAATAGGGCAGCCCATCATAGGGTTTGGTGATTGACTTCACCTCGGCGTTGCCGTTTTCGTCCTTTGAGGTTTTCTTTTGCTCTTCAGCATCAAGCTGGTCGTATGGCACCGTGACGGTCGAATAGTGCCCCTTCGCATCGGTAAAGAAGGCGCCTTCCTCTTCAGTGCCAACAGGAAGCTCGAAGTAGACGTAGCGCTTCAGTTTCTCGTTAGAACCGGGCTCGCGGTATAGGGGCTCAACCGGAATGATGCTTCCATCAGGTCCTAAAAAGCTAAGATCAACGGTAACCATTTTTTTTGCATCGTCAGATGGGAGCCACAGATAAAGATTTCCATTGTCGAACACAGACGGCGCGCCGTAGGAAGTCTCCACACCCTTCACTAATAGTCGCCAATTGGTAATGGCGCAGTTAAGATTTACTTTGTCCGGATCCCCCGCAGCTTCTTTCAGGTCACCCGTAAGATTGATGGTGATCATGGAGAGCGGCTTGGTGGTATCGGGGATAATCTTGCCGTTCTCGCCTTCGGTGAAGGCACCATAGGCCGTGCCGTCGAAACGGAAGCGGCCCGAATCGGTAGTGCTAACGAATACCGAACCACCTGTTATGACAACAGTGGCAGCAAGGCTGGCCACAACATAACTTGAGTTATTGGGGTCGGTACCTCCACCGCCAATATCGTTGCCCCAGTCTTTCAGGTTCGTGCCACCGCTGGGAATCATAGTTCCGCCAGTGATGACGATTGCATAGTCTCGATTGTCGCAGTAATTCCTTTCACCATAGCAACCGCGTCCGAACCCGTTTCCGTCCATTCCACCAATAGAGCGGATGTAGCCACCGTTAATGCGGATATTGCCAGTGCCAGCAGGGTGTGCCGATGTATAGGTATAACCCGATGGGGTGTTATTCCAGCCGCCGCCAACACCGGCACCATGATAGGCTGCCTGGGTGTATACAGTTCCGCCATTGAACGTTATCCACTCGCTGGGGGAGGTTCCCGCCGCACGACCACCGCCGCCAATGCCAGCTCCGTGGACGCCACCGTCTCCCGATCCAGTTGTGGGCCCGAGACCATTTAGCACCTCAATGGTTCCGCCATTAAAAGTCATGTTGCCGCCGTCTTCGCCATAAGATCCGCCGATGGCCGCACCTTGCCCTGCCCCATACACGTACAAGTAACCGGGGTTCTTACTATCGAGAAGCGTTAGATAGTCCCCCGTGGAAGTGCGGGTTGTCCCATCATTGGCAACGTACGTCACGCCAGCAGGGATTTTTCCGTTTTCCGGAGTAATGGGGTTGCCTGAGATGTCCTTATTGATTACTTGGTCATCGATTATGAGATTAGACCCCGTGCCACAATGGATGCCGGGGACCTTGTAGTCGCTACCTGCTTTGTTGCACACAAGCCGATTCTTTGATCCGTCGAGCAGAACGATATTCGCAGTACCCCCTGTTTGAATCTCAAGGGGAATCTTCGCCGATATGTTCACATTATTGAACGTGAGATTGGCGTACACACCTGCGTCCACTTGGATGCTGTGGGGAGTGGCAGTAGCGGGAGTGGTATTCGCGATGGTGAGCGGCGTGCTGGTTAGGATGTGCAGCACGTTGGAAGAGAAGTTGTAATCAACGCCCGCAGTGCCACCGGTTATGGTGAAGTCGCCCGCCACGCTGTCAGCCAGGGCGCTGATGCCCTCGTCGGCAGTAGCGGCGTCCGTTGCAGTAGGAGCCGCCGCTGCAGCGAACTGCGGAGCGGTCACGACAGCTGTGGTGCCGTTGGCAGCCCCGTCAATCGGAAGGCCATCAGAACCCGAATCTGCCTGCGGCTGATTTTCGGGGTTGGAAGGTTGCTGGGTTTCGAGGGCGCTAGCGCCATCGTTGGCGGGCTGCTGGTTCCCGTTTTCGCCAGTATCGCCGGCTGCGGGCTTTTGGCCATCGGGGCCATCCGTCCCTTCACCACCCTCCGGCGCCGGCGAAATGTCGTTCACTTCGCCAAAAATTTCGTCGGATGCCGGCTCCTCGTTTGCGGCGTTACTGGTGGTTAGTGTTGAGGAACCCCCCCCCGTAGTCGCATAGGCCAACGGGCGAAGGTTCGGGAAACACAACCCTGCCACCAGCACAAATGCTAAAAGCGAGCGCCATACGGCCGTTTTTGCGTGCTTCGCGTTCATGTTTGTTCCTCTCGAACCCAGGTGCGAAGCCCCCTGTTTAACCGCGTAACCATTCGACCCATGCGGCTGATGCCCGACGGTCAAGGAAACGCAGTGCTTGAAGCGGCGCTTCCGGCAACCCTCGAACCACCTAAACAAAAGGCTCCTTTGCGCTCTTGTGAGTTAGCTCACAAGATCTTCAAAGTTTATAGATGTTTCCTGGTTGATGCAAGCACGTAAACTTCCCGTAAGGTGGGGAATGTGCCTAGGTGTGGCCATCGAACTAGCCGATAAGCAAGCCACAGGTGCCGCTTAGGCAGAGATAGAATCTCTGCCCTACGAATACGGCACGTCATGGGACGGGGCTGTTATCATCCCCATCCCCCGACATGGGGCGAAGCGTCTTACTTCTTTGCGGCTTTTTTGCGGTCGGTGGCGGAGAGGAGGCGCTTGCGCAGACGGATGGACTGCGGGGTTACCTCCACCAGCTCGTCGTCTTCGATATACTCCAGCGCCTCTTCCAGCGTGAAGGTAATGGGCGGCGTTAACTGGATGGCCTTGTCGGCGGTGGATGAGCGCTGGTTGCCCAGATTCTTCGTCTTCTCCACGTTCACCACCATGTCGCCCTCTTTGGCGGACTCGCCCACAATCATGCCTTCGTAGCACTCATCGCCGGGGCCCACGAACAGCCGCCCGCGCTCTTGCAGGGTGTCCAGCGCGTAGGCCACCGCCTTGCCGGTGGACATGGCAATCATGCCGCCGTTTTTGCGGCCGGCCATCTCACCGGTGTAGGGACCGTACTCCTTGAAGTGATGGAACAACACCGCTTCGCCGTGGGTGGCATTCAGGATGCGGGTTTTCAGTCCCATGGTGCCGCGGGAGGGGATGCGGAAGGTGACGTGGGTCATGGTTTCGTCCTGAGCCATATCCTCCATGATGCCACCGGCCATGCCCATTACCTCGATGGCCTTGCCAGCGTACTCGTTGGGCACGTCCACCGTGGCTTCCTCGATGGGCTCTAGCTTGCTGCCGTCTTCGGCGGTTTTGTACACCACGCGGGGACGGCCCACCTGGAATTCGAAGCCCTCGCGGCGCATGGTTTCCATCAGCACCGACAGATGCAGCACGCCGCGGCCCGCCACCTCGATGCCGGATTTGTCCTCCAGCTCGTTGATGCGCATGGAGATGTTGCTCTCCTTCTCGCGCATGAGCCGCTCTTTCAGCTGGCGACCGCCCACGATTTCGCCTTCACGCCCCACCAACGGACTGGTGGACGCCTCGAACACCACCGCCATGGTGGGCTCTTCCACCGCGATGGGCTCCATGGAAACGGGGTTTTCGGGGCTGGTGATGATGTCGCCGATGTCGGCGTCCTCGATGCCGATCACCGCCACGATATCGCCGGCGTCGGCGGCAGTCACTTCCGCCTTCCCCAAGTTTTCGAAGGTGTACACCTTGCGGATTTGCGCGCGGCGCTCGGTGCCGTCGGGCTTCACCACCAGCACCTGTTCCTTCTCGTGCAGAGTGCCGCTGGCCAGGCGCCCCACTCCAATGCGGCCCTCGTAACTGCTGTGGTCTACCGTGCACACCTGCAGCGCCACCGGGCCGTCGATGTCCACATCGGGGGCGGGGATTTCGGAAAGGATGGTGTCCAGCAGCGGAATCATGTCCATGTTGCCGTCTTCGGGATCCATGCGCGCATAACCGTTGACGGCCGAGGCGTATACAATGGGGAAGTCAAGCTGCTCGTCAGAGGCGCCCAGCTCCACCATGAGGTCGAACACCTTGTCAACGGCACCCTCGGGGTCGGCGTTGGGGCGGTCGATCTTGTTCACCACCACCACGATGCGCAGGTGTCGCTCCAGCGCGTGGGACAGCACGAAGCGGGTTTGGGGCTTGGGGCCTTCATAGGCATCCACAATGAGCAGGGCGCCATCGGCCATATTCAGCACGCGCTCTACTTCGCCGCCAAAATCGGCATGGCCGGGAGTGTCGATGACGTTGATTTTCACGCCTTTGTAGGTGATGGAGATGTTCTTCGACAGAATGGTGATGCCGCGCTCGCGCTCTTGGTCGTTGGAGTCCAGCACGCGCTCTTCCACCTGCTGGTTTTCGCGAAACACGTGGGACGACCACAGCAGGCGGTCCACCAGCGTGGTTTTGCCGTGGTCGACGTGGGCAATAATTGCTACGTTGCGGATATTCTCTTGCTTCATTAGGATGCGTTCTCCTTACTTTTATATATGCACGTTAGGAGTTTCGGGCTTCTGCGCCGCTGGCGCAAGAAATTGGTCCCCAACGGTTGCAATCGCTTGGGGGGGCGGTTACGCGCATGCCGGGGGGAGGGGGATTGATGGCAAGCCATGCCATCATCCCCGCCCCCCCGACATGCATCGGCTAGTCATCCAGGAGAGCTTCGTACTCTTGGCGTTCGCGCTTGAGCTCGGCAAGGTGCTTGTCCAGCGTATTGATGCTCTGCTGGCTGGACCAGACTTTGATGACCCCCCACACGGTTGCGGCAGAGGCCACAGCCGCAATGGCACCGAAAATACCGAAGGGACGGCGAATGGTCAGCAGCGTTGCCACTCCGCCGATGGCGGCCATGATTATGCCGTTTCGGCGTTCGTCTTCCAGTGCGTCTTTTTGGGCCACCAGCTGCGCGCGGGCTGCGGCGATGCCGGCAAGGCGCGCCTTAATCTCCTCCACGGTGAGATACTCAACCTGAGTGCCGTCCTCTTCCACGGTGTAGGAACGGGCGGTCCCGCGGGTGCTGCCTGAAGGGGACGAGGAAGAGCCGCCGCGGCCCCGGCTGGATGAGTTCCGCCCGCCATTAGTGCGGCCTGCTGGCGCCTTCAACACATCGTAGGCTTCCTGCAGGTACTTGAATTGCTCGGTGGCGCGGGCTTGCAGCTTTTTGTTGCCCGCAAACTTGTCGGGGTGCATGATTTGCACCGCTTCGCGATAGGCCTCTTTGATTTCCTGCTGGGTAGCTCCTTCATTAAGGCCCAAAATATGTAGCGCTTCGTTCCTATTCATGGATGGGAAGTATATCGGAACTTGCGCATCCCAGCGCCCAAACCCACACAACCAAAATAACGTGAGCGCGAGCACAGACTACTCTGCGCTCGGCCCGGCATCCTTCAACCAGCTTGAGGCAGCGCGCATTGCGGGCACAAGCGCGGCAATAGTAATGGCCAGCAGCAGCACATCAGAGGGTGCGCCGGTCATGTATGCAGCCGGCAGTGCCCCCGTTGCCAACACGACAGGGGCGAAATACAGCATGTCGAACAGAAAATGTGCCACCATCGGCCCGAATACCGATCCGCTGCGCAACATGAGCGCGGCCATCACGTAACCGAACATGCCCGCCTGAACCGCCTTACCCAGCCCTTCGGCCACCATGAGGGCCACCGCGAACATATCGGCACCAGCGAAGTTGGGCATGCCGGACATGATATGCACTACGCCAAATAACAGACCGCTGAACACGGCAGCGGAATAGGGCACATTGGAGGCTTCGCGGCGCTCTTCGGGAGTCATTTGGCTGTACGTTTCCCGTGCAACAAGGCCTACGTTCCCTTGCTGTAGCGCCTGTATCTCCATCTGGGTGCGTCGCGCAGCGCACGGCACTACGATTCCGCGGAAGAATCCCTCTTCGAACACTGCTGTTGAAAAGCAACATGCTACCAGCAGCAGCGCCCGCGCATATAGCGGCAGGTCATCCGTTGCACCGCTTGCTACTACTTGCGCCTCAGGCCCCGCAACCGCAGAGCCTCCCCCAACCGTGGCCGCCGCTTGCGCACCGGCCCCTGCAACCGCAGACTGGCTTCCAGCTGCCGCCCCTTCGCCAAATATTCCCCCAGATGTCACCTCAGGTGTCGCGCCAATCAGCGCTGTGACATCGCCCGCTGCTCCAGATCCCAACAGCAATATAGCCGCATTTGTCACCAAGCCCAGCAGCGCGGCAATGCCCACCCAGCATAAGGCCTTGCGCACCCACGGTTCTTTGAGGCTTTCCCCCAACCCCCGCCATCGCAAACTATCAGGCGCCAACAACAGAACAAGAATCAAAGTGGCCGCTGCTGCAAGACACGTCCACATTACATCGGCGCCAAGAGATTCGGCCAGCTTGGGGCCAGCCAGCAGAGTAACCAGTATGTAGGCCGCCACCATGGTAATAAGCGGATATCTATGAAGCCATTGCTGTGTTTTCATTCTGGGAAGTATAGCCTTTCGCACCGTGCGGGACGAATTCATTAAAATGGGAATCGCATGAAGCAGGAGAACGAACGGCCAAGCGGGCACCTGGGAGGTACCTTGAGGAACACCGCGTCACAGGGAGGGCGCACCGAAACATTCGGTGGCATTGATGGCTTTGCTTTGAAGGTAGCAGCTATTGTGGGGATGACCTGCAATCATGTGGCCAACGTTTTCGCCGTTCAACTGCCAACGCCGTTGCTGCTGGCGCTCTACTCGCTTGGAGGCCTCACGTTTCCCATCATGGCGTTTCTCCTGGTTGAGGGGTTTCGCCACACATCAAGCCTGAGCAAATATGCCCTGCGCCTGTTTCTGTTTGCCCTTGTTGCACAAGTTCCTTATTCGCTCCTGTGGGGAGCTGTGCCCAATGTGCTGTTCACGCTGCTCGCAGGGTTGGCAGTTCTGTGGACCCGCGAAAAGCTGGGCGATGGGCCCCTTTCTATTGCTGTGCTTTGCGCCGCAACGGTACTCACCATCAGCTTCGACTGGGGTGGTATTGGGGTGCTGTTGGTTTTCCTGTTTCAGGTTATGCGCGAACGAGAGGCACCCAACGGAATCTGGCTGGCCATGCTTGTGCCTTACGCAAGCGTTGGGTTGCCAGCGTTGCTCAACTTGCCGAACGCTGTAATGAGCACACAAGCTGCCAGCTTTGGGCAAAACACCCTTGCTGATGCCGGCTTTTCTGTTGAGGTATGGGGCACCTGCGGCTATGCCTTCGCAGGCTTCACCCTGGCCTCTTTTCTGCTTACTTGCTACAACGGTTGCCGCGGACGGTCGATGAAGTGGTTCTTTTACGCCTACTATCCGGCTCATTTGCTTGCCATTTGGCTCGTTAAGCTATTGGCCTTCACCTAATGAACCCTTCGCCGGCTGCTTTCACTTGGCCGCTACTTGCTCGAGGAACATATGCAAATCCCGTCATGCACCCCTCTGCACAGCATTGCCGTTCTTGCGCTGCAACTCACCGTGTTTCCCATTGCCTTCAATCACGCAAAATCATCGGGCGCAATGTCATCAAGGAAATGCCGGAATTCTTCGAACTCCGCCTCTTCATCCCGCGCCTCCTTGAACACGTACGGATATGAAGCCCGTTCAAGCAAGTCATCGACAATGTAGAATGGCGCCCCCTGACGAATCGCCAAGGACAAGGCATCCGTAGGACGCGCATCAAGCACTATGGTACGGTCACCTTGCTTTAACACCAGATTCGCGAAAAACGTTTGCCCCCGCATGTCGGTAATTACCGCGTGGTCAATAGTGGCATCCAGATTAGTAAGCGCGTCTATCAGCAGGTCATGGGTAGCCGGTCGCGGCAGCTTCACTTGCTCAAGAGCAATTCCAAGCGCCGCCGCTTCGTGGGTGCCAATCCAAATGGGCACAATGCGAGCTTGAGACAACCCTTTTTCTTCCGAAGGCTCTAAAACCAGAATCGAGGGCTGGTTCTGCCCTGGAACCACCAAGGTGAGCACGCGCAGAGGAACCATAGCAACTCCCATCAAAAGACATTCTGGCCCTCCATTGTCCCACAACAGAGAGCCCGAGTCCCGGCCGCATTCTCTGGATGTTGCAGTGTCGTGATACAAGCGAGCGCTGTTGCGTAATTGGCCAGGAGAACATATCGGGTCACGTGCCATCATCCCCGTCCCCTGACATGCCCGTCTGACATACCCTGAATCCAATCAACCCCGCAGTGGCCTTTTGCCGGTATTTCTGAATCGGAGAAAATAGTTCTTGACCCGCATCATTCAGGGGGTTAATATATCTAAGCACTTTTTCAAGGGCCCGTAGCTCAGTTGGTTAGAGCGCACGCCTGATAAGCGTGAGGTCGCTGGTTCAAGTCCATTCGGGCCCACCATTTTTTGCGATAAACGCTCCACCGTGAGCCGAGTTAGCCGGTGGAGCGTTTATTATTGCTACGGGAAATTGTGCAGAACCCATACGGGGCATTAGCTCAGCTGGGAGAGCGCGGGCTTTGCAAGCCTGAGGTCAGGGGTTCGATCCCCCTATGCTCCACCATCAATTGTACGGCCGGCTTTTCAGCCGGTCGTTTTTGTAGCTTTGACATCAAAGGTGTCTCCCGGCCCAAGCGGATGCCATCGCATGATGCCAAGATCGTAGGGCGGAGATTATGTCTCTGCCTAACCGACAGTCTGCACGTGCTTGCAGCCCAGGCAGAGATAGAATCTCTGCCCTACGAAAACCAGGTTGCACCGTGAAGCAGAATGCATATCAATGGTGGTTTAACACAGAACCGCACAAATCCTATCCCATAAAGCCAAGAGGGCGGCACCAATTGGATGCCGCCCTCTATTGTTTACCTGTAGGCTGTTCCGACTACAACTCCGGTGTCATCACACTGGCCTTTAGATACGCGATACGCTCGCCACGTAATCTAGTCCAGATCATCCTCTCCCAGGAACCCGGTTTCCGATTCGGCTTCGAGCGCTTCCATCTCTTCCTTGTCAATGTCGGCGCTTTCGGCCGCACTCTTCGGCTTGCGCTTCTTCCCAGTAGAAGAAATGGCCACCGCCACCACGCGATCCTTGTCGGCCACCTTCATCACGCACACGCCCTGGGTAGAACGGCCCAGCTCGGAAATGCCGCTGACGGGTGTGCGCACCACAACGCCCTCTTCGGAGATGATCATGATCTCATCCTCGGGGCCGACAATCTTCATCACGGAGAGCAGGCCCTTCTTCTGGGTCATGGTGATAGTGTACACGCCCTGGCCGCCGCGATGATGCTCGGGGTATTCGCTAACGGGCGTGCGCTTACCGAAGCCTTTCTCGGTGATCACGAACAGGTCAGTACCGGGGCGCGCAATCTCCATGCCCAGCACATGGGCATCAGCAGGCACCATCATGCCGCGCACGCCCATGGTATCGCGGCCCATGGCACGCGCTTCGTCCTCATCCCACATGATGGCCTTGCCGGCGCTGGAAACCATCATCACCTTCTGGCCCTTCGCCACACGGCGCACGGCAATCAGATGGTCCTCATCGCGCAGATTGATGGCGATAAGCCCGTCCTTGCGGATGTTGGCAAACTGCTTCATAGCGGTTTTCTTCACCATACCCTGTTCGGTGGCGAACATGAGGAATTCGTTCTCGGGGAACTCCTTGGTAGCGATAACAGCTGAAATGGTTTCGCCCTTCGCCAACGGCAGCAGATTCACGATGGCGGTACCGCGGGCGTGGCGGCTAGCCTCGGGAATCTCGTAGGCCTTCAGGCGGTATACTTTGCCGGCAGTGGAGAAGAACAGCATGTAGGAATGGTTGGAAGCCACAAACAGGTGCTCTACGAAGTCGCTCTCTTTGAGGTTGACCCCTTGCATGCCTTTGCCACCGCGTTTCTGCTGGCGATAAGTAGTAACCGGCAGACGCTTGATGTAGCCGGCATTGGTCATGGTGATTACCATGTTCTCGTCGGCAATAAGATCCTCGACGTCTATTTCCTTCGCCTCGGCGGTGATGCGGGTACGGCGCGGGGTGCCGAAACGCTTCTTCACCTCCTGCAGCTCCTCTTTGATGATCAGACGCACCTCGCGCTCATCAGCCAGCACGCGCTTATAGTACTCAATCTTCTCGCGTAGCTCGGCCAGCTCTTCTTCAATTTTCTCACGCTCTAGTCCGGTGAGGCGGCGCAGGCGCATCTCCAGAATGGCGTCCGTTTGCTTCTTCGACAAACCAAAGCGGGCGGTAAGGCGCTTGGCGGCTTCCTTATCGGTTTGAGAAGAACGAATGATAGTGATTACTTCGTCGATGTTGTCCAGCGCAACGATGTAACCTTCCAAAATATGGGCGCGCTCTTCGGCGCGAGCCAGCTCGTAGCGGGTACGACGGGTTACCACGTCTTTTTGGTGCTCAATATAGTAGTAAAGGATTTCCTTCAGGGTAAGCACCCGCGGAGTATTGTCCACCAAGGCCAGCATATTCATGCCGAAACCGGTTTGCAGCTGGGTGTGCTTGTACAGCTTGTTCAGCACCACCTGCGGCACGGCATTGGACTTCAAGTCGATAATGATGTCGATGCCATGACGGTCGGCGGCGTCGTGGATGTTGGAAATTTCCGGCAGCTTCTTGTCGCGCACCAACTCGCCCAGTTTTTCCAACAGGCGCTTGCGGTTCACCATGTAGGGAATTTCCTTCACCACAATGGAATAGCGGCCGTTCTTCTTTTCCTCGATGGTGCACTTGGCGCGCACGGTAAGGTTGCCGTGGCCAGTTTCGTATGCATCAAGAATACCTTGCTTGCCGGTGATAATGCCGCCGGTGGGGAAATCGGGGCCGGGCATTACCTTCAGCAGCTCTTCGGTGGTCACATCAGGATTGTCCAACATAAGGCACGTGGCTTCGATGGACTCGCCCAAATTATGCGGCGGAATATTGGTGGCCATGCCTACCGCAATGCCGTTAGAGCCGTTCACCAACAGGTTGGGGAAGCGGGCGGGCAGCACCTTGGGCTCTTGCAGGCTCTCGTCGTAGTTTGGTTGGAAGTCAACCGTTTCTTTTTCCAGATCGCGCAGCAATTCCATTGCCGCTTTGTCCAGGCGCGCTTCGGTGTAACGCATGGCCGCCGCGGAGTCACCGTCGATGGAGCCGAAGTTGCCATGGCCGTCAATCAAAGGCAGGCGCATGCTGAAAGGCTGGGCAAGGCGCACCATAGTGTCATACACAGCTGAATCGCCATGGGGATGGTACTTGCCAATCACATCGCCCACGGTACGGGCCGACTTCATATGAGGTTTGTTGGGAGTGTAGCCACTTTCGTTCATAGCGTACAGAATGCGGCGGTGCACTGGCTTCAGGCCGTCGCGCACATCCGGCAACGCGCGAGACACGATAACCGACATGGAATATTCCAGGAAGGAAGTTTGCATCTCCTTGCCCAGGTAAGCCGCCCGCACCGTAGTGCCCTCGCCGCCATTGGCCCCTTCGATAATGGAGCCATGGGGGTTGGGCATGTCCACCATCATGCTACGGGCCATTTCCTCTTCAGAAATGGCATGACGTTGGACGCGCTCTACATCTTCCTCCTCATCAATCGTGGAAGAGGAGCTTGCCAACTCGGCCTCTTCGTCGCCCTCATCATCATCTTCCTCGGCGCGGGCCAGTAGACGCTCGAGGTCGTCCACGTTTTCGCGGTCGGCATCCTCGTCAAAGCGATCTTCGTTATCTGCCATTGGTTCCCTTTCTCAATTCTTGTTGGAAATCATCGCAGGGGGACGGTATTTAAGGGGTTACGTTCGACGCGTCGTCGGTCGGAGCTAACTCGGTCGCTTTGCGACCGAGTGGATCTCCTCCCTCCTTTGGCTTAGACCTCACTACACCCCTTAAATACCGTCCTTCACATCTCCATGGCTTCAAGTTACCTATATTTCATAGGGCAGAGATTCTATCTCTGCCTGTGTTGCAAGCCCAAGCCGGATGTCCGCTAGACAGACATAGAATGTCTGCCCATCGAATTCCGGCTACTGCCCTTTCTTTCTCCTACTAAATGTCCAAGAAGCGCACATCGCGGGCGTGCTTTTGGATGAACTCTTTGCGAGGTTCCACTTGGTCGCCCATCAGCTCGGTTACCACACGCTCTGCCTCCACGGCGTCATCGATGCTCACCTGCAGCAGAGTGCGAGTAGCCGGCTCCATGGTGGTTTCCCACAACTGCTCCGGATCCATTTCACCCAAACCCTTGTAACGCTGCACATCGAATTTCGAGGGGTCATCGTATTCGGCAAGAGTGGAAGACAGAGCCTTCTCATCATAGATGTAGCGCTCAATCTTCGGGTTGCGGGAGTTTTTCTTCTTCAAGCCGAAAATTGGCGGTTGGGCAATATAAATGTAACCGCGATTGATGAGCTCGGGCATGTACCGGTAGAAGAATGTCAGCAGCAGGCATCGGATGTGGGCGCCGTCTACATCGGCATCGGTCATGATGATGATGCGGTGGTAGCGAGCTTTGTCGGCGTTGAAGTCGTCACCGATGGAAGTGCCAATGGCGGTAATCAGCGAGCTAATAGTGTCGGAAGACAGCGAACGGTGCAAGCCCGCCTTCTCCACATTCAGAATCTTGCCGCGCAGGGGCATGATGGCTTGATACTTGCGGTCGCGCGCCTGCTTGGCAGAACCACCAGCGGAATCACCCTCTACGATGAAAATTTCGGAAAGGGCCGGGTCTTTAGAAGAGCAGTCTGCCAACTTGCCCGGCAGAGCGAATGAATCCATCACGTTTTTGCGACGCGTCATCTCGCGTGCCTTGCGGGCAGCCTCTCGAGCCTTCAACGCTTGGGCGGCCTTCTGCACAATGCGCTTTGCGGGAGCGGGGTTCTCTTCAAGATACTCAGCCAAACCACGCATCACTGCATTTTGCACCAAGGGACGAATTTCGGTGTTGCCTAGCTTGGTTTTCGTTTGACCCTCGAACTGCGGATCGTGCAGCTTCACCGAGATAATGGCCGCTAGGCCTTCACGGGCATCGTCACCGGAAAGATTCGCATCCTTTTCCTTCAAAATGCCCTTCGCGCGGGCATACTCATTGATGGTGCGAGTAATGGCCTGCTTGAAGCCGTCCATGTGAGTGCCACCCTCATGGGTGTTGATATTGTTGGCAAAGGCAAGCACCGAGTTCGTCGAATACGAGGTGGACCACTGCAACGCCACCTCAACCGTACCATCAGAGTTTTCCGCCTCGAAGTACACAGGTCTGTTGAGAGTTTCCTTTCCCTCGTTCAGATATTTCACGAAGTCGACAATGCCGCCAGCTGCCTGGAACACCTCTGTGCGCGGCTGCCCTTCAGCATCGGTAACGCGTTCGTCGCAAAGGGTTATCTTCAGCCCCTTATTCAGAAAGGCCATTTCGCGGAAACGAGTGGCAAGGGTATCGAAATCGTATACCGTGGTCTCAGTGAAAATCATCGGATCAGGCCAAAAGGTCACCGTAGTGCCCGAACGCTTAGCCGACCCAATCTTGTGCAACTTCGTAACGGTTTTGCCATAGGCGAAGTCAATTTCATACTCAATTCCATCGCGGCGCACTTGCACCACCACTTTGGAAGAGAGGGCGTTCACAACAGAAACACCTACGCCGTGCAGACCGCCGGACACTTTGTAGCCCTCACCACCAAACTTGCCTCCAGCATGCAGGATGGTGAGCACCACCTCAACTGTAGGGATCTTCTCTTTTGGATGTTTGTCCACAGGGATGCCACGGCCATTGTCCTCACAGGTAATGGAGTTATCTTTGTGTATGGTTACCACAATATTGTCGCAAAACCCTGCTAGCGCCTCATCTACTGAGTTGTCCACCACTTCGTATACCAAATGGTGCAGTCCACGAGGGCCCGTTGAACCGATATACATGCCCGGACGCTTGCGAACTGCCTCCAGCCCTTCCAAAACCTGAATATCAGATCCATCGTAGTGACTACCTGGTTTTTCGGCCACAGTTACGCTCCTTTTCCCAGATACAGGGGTTTATGATTCCCCTAGAAACATAGATAAATGCACCAAAAGTACCGGTGCATCGTTGAATTATTCTAACATAATGTTCATCCTATTTGAAACGTCCGCCTCTTATGGCGTCATTTAAGCCCCGTAGAGGCGGTTTTAACGATTATTCTGAATTTTTTATCACTTTTTCAGAGAAACCCGTTTTTAGGCGCTCTATAGGAGATGGTGTTGACATGTCAGGAAACAAAAATGTTCGGATCCAACCTGCAAGACATCGTGGATGGGCCGGTTCGGCAGGTCGGAGCGAGGTCCGGCCAAGCGGAGCGCGGAGGAGACCCACTCGGGCGGAGCCCGAGTTCGGCTACGACTAGCGAAGCGTCGAGCGCAGGCCTGCCGAACCGGCCCACCTCCGAAAGAGCTCCAAGCAGAATTTTCCCTACAGTCGAATGAGGTCAGCGGATTCCAAAAGGGCCGGCTCGAAATATTCCAAATGGGTAGTGGTTATGAAGGTTTGTACATCCTGATTTATATAGTTGACAATGGCGCGGCGCCGATCACCATCTAATTCACTCATGACATCATCAAGCAACAGCACTGGTTTCACGTGCAACACATCTTCCACCATCGCAACTTCTGCTAGCTTATAAGCCAGCACCAAGGAGCGCTGTTGTCCCTGGCTGCCAAACTCGGCAGCGGGCATTCCTTTAATCTTAAACGCAATTTTGTCGCTTTGCGGTCCAATCAAACTTCTTCCCCGTGCAATCTCCCGGGGCAATGCAGCGGATAGTTTTTCTCCCAGCAGTTCCCTCCATTGATCGCGGGTCATATCCCCAAACGGCGAATTTCCCTCAGCATCCACCTCCCCTAGAGGCAGATATTCCACCTGTGCCGGCTCCCCTTCCGCAATCTCACAGTATCTTTGCTCAATCAGCGGAAGAAAACGCCGAGCAAGAGCCGCACGATAGGCAATAAGCTGGCTTCCACAGATCACCAGCATTTCGTTGACGCTTTCCAACAAGAGCGGGTCGGCTTCTTCTTTCAGTAGTTTGTTTTTGTGCTGGATAACTTTCTCGCAATCTTTGCTAATAAGATAGTGATTACGGGAGAGTTGACACCCCAAAGCATCCAGACTACGGCGACGCAAAGCAGAAGGGCCCTTCACAAGTTGCAAATCATCGGGGGTAAACACCACCGAAGGCAATGTCCCCATAAAGTCGACTGCCTTTTTCCGATTTCCATTAAGGGAAAATCGCTTGCTGTGACCTTCCATCGCAAGCTCTACATCTAGCCTCCTGCCGTCACCTTCAATAACTCCCCGCACGTTGGCGCGTGCTTCCCCCTGTTTTACCATTTGGGATATCAAGGGATGCCTAAAAGACGTAGCAGCAGTCAGCAGCTGTATAGCTTCTATTAGATTTGTTTTCCCCACCGCGTTGTTACCTATAAAAATGGTAAGAGACCCTAACCCATCATGTTTAAAATGGGAATAGCTTCGGAAATTGTGCAACTCAAGGGCCGTGAGGCTCAACATATATGTGGGCGTTCTTCCAATTTAGGGAATGCGAACAGGCATTATCAAAAACAGGTAGTTTTCAGGTTCAATAGCCCTCAAAATACCCGGCTTTGTTGGCGATTGCAGCTCGAGATACACCTCTTCACCCTCAACACCCGCTAAACCTTCGAGGGTGTAGGAGAAATTGAAAGCAATCTCCATGTCCTCGCCTTCTATATTGGCGGGCACCACTTCTTTTGCCGATCCAACATCTTGAGTAGCGGCAGAAACCTGCAGCGTTTGCGAAGGAATGTTCAAATCGAGGCGAACCGGGGAAGAAGAATTCCCCATAAGGGAAGCCCTCTTCACACTTGCCGCCAGATCATTCACAGAAACGCGAGCACGGGTGTTAAATCCCTCGGGAAGCAATTTCTGATAGGGCGGATACTGCCCTTCAATGCGACGGTTGACAAATACGGTCTCACCACAGCGTACCAATATCTGATTATCCGCAAGAGCCAAAGTAATGTCATCTTGCACTTTGGGAAGTGCAGCCAGATCAAGCATGAAAGATCCGGAAATCACGCATTCAAAATCATCAGCCTGGGATTCTTCTAATGTCACATCCGTCATGGCCAAGCGATAAGAATCCGTGGCAACCATGCGCAGCCTTCCACCCTCATAGTTAACTAAAACACCAGTCAATATGGGGCGACTCTCATCGCGAGAAACATTCCGAGCTACTTTTTTGACCATTGAGGAAAACAGCGAAAAATCGACGGATATTTCTTGGGACGTCTGAACCTGGGGGAACCCGGGAAAATCTTCAGGATTGAGCGCACGCAAGGCAAAAGAAGCCTTATCGCATGTGATATACGCCTCTTCGTAAGTTGCACTTAAAGTTACAGAGGCATCCGGCAGGCTTTTTACAATGTCGGAGAATAATTTCCCCGGCAGCAGCGCGGTGCCCTCCTCCTCCACGAGGGCCATTACCGTATGGCGAATGGACAAATCGAGATTAGTGGTTTCTAATGTTAGCTGGCTTCCCTGAGCTTTGAGAAACACGCCCGATAAAGAGGGCAGCGTAGAACGGGTCGAAACCCCTTTCATAACAACTGCCAAGGCGTTTTGAAGCTCTCCTTTGTTAATGCTGATTTTCACCAGAAACCCCTTCGCACGTCAGTTGAGTAATGATGCAATTATAAACAGGAACCCAGCCCGTCAGATGAAACTCATAGCAATACTTTCAGTTATATCCACCATCCCGCATCTCTCCACCCTTATAAGCCTCTAAGGGCATGAACCTATGGGTTTTTGGTTTGTGGCTCTCCCGGAGGTGGGCCGGTTCGACAGGCCTGCGCTCGATGCTCCGTACGGGCCGAGCTAACTCGGGCTGCGCCCGAGTGGATCTCGGCCCTACT